>NZ_JBSIFD010000009.1:0-229429 GCF_053615495.1 Comamonas sp. HJ-2
GCTAGGGTTAATGCGTGGGTCAGATTGAGATGGAAAAACCGGGGGCTAGTGGGTCACTTCTGGGTGGAAATCAACACCTCGCACATCAGATTCACCGGCCAGGCCCCTCGGTGTTTCGCAACGAAGCCGAACTTCACATCGACTCCTTGGCGAAGAAGGCCGCGGCTTTTTTCAGGATGTCGCGCTCCATCTTGAGCTTGGCAACCTCCTTGCGCAGCCGCTCTATCTCGGCCTGCTCGGACTTCATCACACCCTTGCCGGGGAACGCCTGCTGCGAGTCTGCCGTCAGCTCGCGCATCCATGCCCTCAGCCGCGTCTCGTGCACATCTAGGTCGCGCGCAGCTTGCGCCACTGCAACGCCTCGCTCGGTCACCAGCTTGACCGCTTCAACCTTGAATTCCCGGCTGAACTGCCGTCTCGTCCCCATAAACCACCTCCAGTTTCATCTTCCACCTTAACAAGGTGTCTTTGAAACCGGCAGCAGCCCATAAAGCGGTACTTCACTCGGGCTCCCTGGCCAAGTACCGCACGGCTTTTTTAAGATGTCTCACTCTTCTTCGATCCGCCGCATCTGACTGCGCAAACGCAAGATCTCGCTCTTGGCTTCGAGCAATTCTTGGGAGTGCTGCTCGCTCCTGTCTGGGGATACGGCCTTGAGCCATTTATACAAGCTATGTGTAGACACCCCTAAACGGACTGCAACTTCAGTCACCGAGAGCCCCTTCTCCGTGACTTGCTTGACCGCCTCTTCCTTGAATTCTGGCGTAAACCTCTGTGCGCTCATGGACTGCCTCCCCTGGTCAAAAGATAGACTAGGGATGTCTACCTACCTAGGGGTAGTCCAGTTGATTCAGATATCAATTCAGCTTGTAACCGCGATTTATTACCTTGCAACCAGTTCATCCACATGATTCGATAGGCAGCTTCAACTTCTTTGGTTCGAGCCGCATAATCCATGTAGGGCGATTTTTTCATCATCCCTCTGACCTGTAATCGATGCAGCCTCAAGCGCTCTGGATCATTCATGAGCCGCAGCGCCGTGTCCACGTAGTCATCTTCATCTTGCGCAATCTCTCCAGTAATTCCCACTGAGCGCAATATGCCTGCTGTGCAAGCATCTACTCCACGCACAGCATCCATCGTCACTATGGGAAGCCCCATCCACAGCGCATGCAAAGTCGTAGTCCCCCCTGAAATAGGGGCTGTATCCAATTGAATATCGGCAATATGACCCAACTCCATAAACCGATCTAGTTGTTGCTGATGCAAAACCGAAACTCGATCTATAGGAAGACCAGCCGCCACAACCCGAGGCTGCATATGCTCTTGTGCAGCGGTCGACTCCAGTTCTTTGACCATGATGATGAGTTGCGCATCCGGGCGAGCCTGAAGAATGCGAGCCCAAACCAATAGCATAGCATCCGTAATTTTGGCTGAGCTATTTAGCGAAATCAGTGTGGGATAGCCATTGCGTAGCATTGGTGGCTCTTCAAGCAAAGGGGCATAGCTTGGAGGAGTGTAAGTAGCCACACAATTAAGCTGAAACAAAGACTCGGAATAGTAAGGCGCATGACTTGGAGGAGCCGTCATTGCGTCCGCCATCCTGTAGTCCATGGCCTTCATGCCCAAGGTATTCATATAGCCAAGCCAAGTAACTTGGACGGGGGCCGCCCTATGGCTAAAAACGGTCAGTCGATGCCCTTGTGTAAAACCGGAAAGATCAACAAGAACATCGATCGCATCACAACGAATTTGACCAAGCACTTGCTCATCAGTCAAATTTTCTATTTCATGCCAATAAGGAACAAGGCTTTGCAAATCAGCGGTAAATGCATCCTTGAGAGCTGAGTTGGAGTATACATGCACCTCCACCGCTGCGGGGTCATGATAAGCAAGAATGGGTCGCATGAAAAAAGCGACAGAATGCTGACGAAAGTCCGCTGTGACATAACCGATCTTGAGCTTGCGGAGCGGGTCACGATTATGTCCCAGAAATGGCTTGGCGCGACGGGTCAGTGGATCGGAAAATCGGCGCCCCCAATCACGAGCAGTCTCCAATGTATTGAATGGGTCCTTATTGCTGTGAGCATGAATATAGGCGCGCATCTGCCAATGCGCGCCTATATTCTTGTTTTTTCGGCAAGCATCATCAATAAGAGCACAAGCTTGTTGCTTGCGGCCTATGCTAAAAAGAGCCAAAGATAGCAGACGCTCTGCATCAGGCATGTTGGGCTCAATTTCCAAAGTAGCTTGCAGAGCATCAATGGCCTTTGGCCACAAGGTCAGGCGCGTGTATACATAACCTATGTAAAGCCAAAGAATGGCATTTTTTGCATAACTCAGGTCTTTGGCCGCGAGATCGCTCAAGGCACCCAACGCTTCCAGAAACTGAGCATGATCAATCATGGTTCGGATAGAAATGAATTCTTTGCTATGAACGCTCAGAACAGGAAGGTCGGATGTGTAAGGCAAATGAGACATGTTGGCAAACTGATCTGCAGTGATACCAGGATTCTGCCGTGCCCTAGGCGATAGCAGCTACGGATAACAAGGGGAAAGGGCGCGCATCTCCAACCACCTCCTCACGACAAGCTGAGATAGCCCCCTAAATCTCCGGACACGGTCCATCGTTTATCTTTGAGATAGGCATAGGACTGTGCGTATGACTAGGCATACAGAGACGATTGAGGTCATCACCCGAGACCAGCGCAGGCGGCGCTGGTCGGCTGCCGAGAAGGCTGCCTTGGTTCGCAAGACGTATGAACCGGGCATGAGCGTCTCGCTCGTGGCCCGCCAGGAGGGCGTGTCGGCGAGCTTGCTATTCACTTGGCGGCGATTGGATCGCGAAGGCGCACTGGTGGCCGTGAGCGCCGGCGAAGCGGTTGTGCCGGCTTCGGAGCTGGCCGCAGCTCGCGCCGAGATCGCCAAGCTGCAACGTGTGCTGGGCAAAAAGACCTTGGAGAACGAGATCCTCAAGGAAGCCGTGGAGCTTGGCGCAGCAAAAAAGTGGATTGCGCGCTCGCCCTTGTTGCCTGGGGACGACCGATGAAGTCGGTCTGCTCGGTGCTGGGCGTGGCGCGCTCGAATCTGCATGTGCGGCATCACCGCTCTGCCCAATGGCAGGACAGCCGCAGAGGCCGCACTTCGGTCCAGGATGAGCTCTTGCTGGCTGACCTGCGGCGCCACATTGCCGAGTTGCCCAGCTATGGCTATCGCCGCGCCGGTGCGCTGCTCAATCGAGAGCGACGTTCGCAAGGTCAACAGGTGCTGAACCACAAGCGCATCTACCGGGTCATGGCGCAGCATCGACTGCTGTTGCCCAAGGCGCCCAAGCGACGGCATTCGAGCCGTATTCACGATGGCCAGGTCAGTGTGCCGATGAGCAACATGCGCTGGTGCTCTGACGGCTTTGAGATCAAGTGCGATTCGGGCGAGACGGTCACAGCCACCTTCGCCAAGGACTGCTGCGACCGGGAGATCCTGGCCTGGCGAGCTTGGGAGGGCAAGGGACTTGCGGGAGAGCCTGTGCGCGACATGCTGGTGGAAGCCGTGGAGCGGCGCTTTGGCACGGTTGAAGCCGTGCCCCTGGAGCGTGAATTGGAGTTCCTCACCGACAACGGTAGCGCCTACATCGCGCACGAGACGCGTGGCATTGCTAGATCGCTGGGCCTGAAGCCGATCAACGTGTGTAGCCCGCAGAGCAACGGCATGGCCGGGAGCTTCGTCAACACCTTCAAGCGCGACTACATGAGCCGTATGGACCTGCGTGACGCGCCAACGGTGCTGGCGCAATTGCCGGGGGCGTTCGAGCACTTCAACAAAATCCACCCGCATTCGAGTTTGAGGATGATATCGCCCAGGGAGTTCCGACGACGGCAGAATCACCCCGCCCATCAGGGCTAGCTTAGCGACTGGACGGTGTCCGGAACTACGGGGGCAAGATCAAAGCTGCTCATGAAAATTTCTTCTAAAGTTTGCTTCTCGAGCTCCGATATCCCAAACAACAGGGAACAAAAGCCCTGTACCACTAAGGTCCACACGTTCTCAGAGCTGGTGCTTGACTTGCGTGGAATGGGGTAACTGCCCAACTTGCTTTCTTTATGCAAGTGGTGGCAAATTTTTGAATTGACCAAGAGGAGCTATCGCCATGGGCATGACCATCAACACCAACCTGCAGTCGCTCAACGCACAACGCAACCTGAGCACTTCCCAGACTTCGCTGGCGAACTCCATGCAGCGCCTGTCTTCCGGCTTGCGCCTGAATAGTGCGAAAGATGATGCAGCCGGCCTGGCCATCTCTGAACGCATGGGTGCCCAAGTACGTGGCATGAATGTGGCGATTCGCAATGCCAACGATGGAATCTCGCTGGCGCAAACGGCTGAAGGCGCGCTGGGTAAGATTGGCGAGAATCTGCAGCGCATGCGTGAACTCGCTGTACAAGCCGCAAACGATACCAATGGCTCTGCTGACCGTACTTCGATGGACAAAGAGTTCAAGGCACTGGCTGCAGAAAATGAGCGTGTGATCAAAAACACCAAATTTAACAATCAAGAGCTGCTGACGGGCTCGGGTGGTGCCAGCGGTAGTTTTGGATTCCAGATTGGAGCCAATACGGCTGCGGACAATCAAATCTCGCTGACCACTACCAATATGGCAACGGAGTTGGGATCAGTGGTACAAGGAACGGCTTCTACTGCAACACTGGGAAGCACCGCTTCGTCGGCCTTGGCAGCAGTGACAGCTTTGGATACGGCCCTTGACAAAGTCAATGGTCAACGTGCTGAATTCGGTGCAGTCCAAAACCGTTTTGATGCGGTCATTGCCAACTTGCAAGTAGCTTCCGAAAACACTTCTGCTGCACGCTCACGAATTACAGATGCCGACTTTGCTCAGGAAACAGCAAACCTGAGTCG
The DNA here is from genome assembly GCF_053615495.1 of Comamonas sp. HJ-2. Classification (NCBI taxonomy): domain Bacteria; kingdom Pseudomonadati; phylum Pseudomonadota; class Betaproteobacteria; order Burkholderiales; family Comamonadaceae; genus Comamonas; species Comamonas sp. HJ-2. The sequence goes on from NZ_JBSIFD010000009.1 coordinate 4,915, forward strand.
CTCCCAAATTCTGCAACAGGCAGGCACAGCCATGGTGGCTCAGGCCAACCAACTGCCTCAAGGTGTACTGTCCTTGCTGCGCTAATTTGACTTGCCACGGCACAGACTAGATTCGCCGACCATTCATAGAGCCTTGGGCAATGCCCAAGGCTTTTTTTATTAGTGGACCAACGAGACAATGGAAATAAAGGCTGATCCCGGCTTTTATTGAAGCTTTAGCGTCCAGAGAGTTTCCGCACAATCAAAGCATCAGATAGGCAAAGCTGGAGGTCTGGCGTGCTGTCTGACGTTCAGTGGGCCCACGCCCAGAACTGTTGGCCATTCTTCAAGCCGAACAAGGAGCTCTGCCCATGGCATCTGTCATCAATACCAATCTTGCCTCGCTGAATGCTCAGCGCAACCTCAATACATCGCAAGCCTCGCTGTCAACCACCATGCAACGACTCTCGTCAGGCCTGCGCGTCAACAGCGCCAAGGACGACGCCGCAGGTCTCGCGATTGCCGAGCGCATGAACGCACAGGTGCGCGGTATGAATGTAGCCATGCGGAATGCCAATGACGGCATTTCCATGGCACAAACCGCAGAGGGCGCTTTGAGCAAAATTGGCGACAACCTGCAACGCATGCGTGAGTTGGCTGTTCAAGCTGCGAATGACACCAATGGCTCGACTGATAGAGACTCACTGAATAAGGAATACCAGCAATTGGCGCAGGAGATTGCTCGTGTCACGACCAGTACCAAATTCAATGGCCGCCCGCTACTCAACAATAGTGCTGCGACTGTTTTTCAAGTTGGCGCGAATACAGGTGCAGACAACCAGATCACGATTCCTGCTTCGGACATGACAACGGCACCGCCTAGTGGACTGGGTGTGGTTGCTGGCGCCTCAGGTGCCCCTGACTCCCTGGGAGGGGCGTTGGGAACATTAGCAACTGCTGGTGCAGGCACAGCCACCGAAGCCAAAGCATCGATGACTGCAATTGATTCGGCCCTGGATCTGGTCAACGATACTCGTGCTACCTATGGTGCCGCACAGAATCGTTTTGAGGCCGTCATTTCCAATCTTCAAGTCGCATCAGAAAATACAGCCGCAGCGCGCTCGCGCATCATGGATGCGGACTTTGCCGCAGAAACCGCGAACCTGAGTCGTACACAGATCCTGCAGCAAGCAGGTACTGCCATGGTGGCGCAGGCCAATCAGCTGCCCCAATCGGTGCTCAAACTGATTCAGTGATTATTAGCAGAGGAAAGCGCAGGCTCTCAAGGTGGCGCAATATCTGCCGACAAAGAGTAGGCATGATGGAATCGTCTCGCGTCTTGCCGCCGGTTGCAAATGATGCATGATTTGTGTAATTTGGCCGGGCTGCTTGAGGCTAGGACAACTAGGAGGAACTTGCCATGGGACTGACAGCAGCTGGCATCGGTAGCGGTTTGGATGTTGAATCGCTGATCTCGCAGATGGTGACCCTGCAAAAGTCGCCCCTGAAGGCCTTGCAGGCAAGTGCCTCGTCGCTGGATACCAAGATATCCGCATATGGCAAGCTGAAATCCTTGATGTCCACGCTCTCGGATGCGGCCACCAATCTGGCCAAGAAAGAGACCTGGAAGACCACCACGGCGGCTTCCTCGAATGCGGCCGTGACCGTTGCGGTCACCGATGCCAATGCCTTGGCGGGAACCTCTGAAGTCACGGTGGAAGCCCTGGCCAGAGGGCATTCGCAGGCCTCCGGTTTGATGGCGGCAGATGCCAAGTTTGGTGGCTCGCTGGAGCTGAAAATCGGCGGTAATACCGTTCCTCCTATCACCATCCAGCCAGGCTCTTCGATGGGCGATGTGGTTGCAGCCATCAACGAAAAAAATACCGGCGTGGTCGCATCCGTCATGACGGATGCCGATGGACAACAGCGTCTGGTCTTGCGCTCCAAGGATACCGGGGCAAATGCCAAGTTCACCTTGACCGCGACGGGCGATACCAACTTGATGAAGTTGGATAGCAGCGATGGAAAAACCGTGAAGCAGGACGCTCAGAATGCAAGGATCGTCGTCAATGGCATCTCGGTGGAATCGGCCACCAATGAATTCAAGAACACCTTGCCGGGTTTGAACATCACGGTTTCGCAGCTCACCACGGCTGCGGCCAGCGTGACGGTGAAGACGGACACGGAAGGCCTGAAGAAGAGTTTGCAGACCTTTATGGATGCCTACAACGCGCTCAATGATGCGTTGGTCTCCTCCACCAAATACGATGCGGAATCCAAAGTTGCAGGAACGCTGCAGGGTGACTCCACTGCCGTGAGCATGGCCAACAGCCTGCGCAGCGCCATCGCGGGGACAGTGAGTGGCATTGGTGGCGTGAATCGTTTGTCAGAGCTGGGGATTCAGATTGCCAAGGGGGGCAAACTGTCATTTGGCACCTCAACCACCGACAAGGCCAATCTTGAAAAGGCCTTGAGCAATCCCGAGAGCTTGAGCGCAGTCTTTGCCAGCGCTGGCACCGAGGGACAAGGTGACACCCAGGGCCTGGCGGTTCGCATGCAAGCCCTGACCAAAAGTATGCTGGATTTTGAAGGTACGTTTGACACCAAGACGGCGAGTCTCACGGCTCAGAAAAAGAGCAACACGGATGCTCAGGATCGGGTCAATGATCGGGCCGTGGCTTTTGAGGCCCGCATGCGGGCTCAGTACACGGCACTCGATACCAAGATGGCTAGTTATTCGACCTTGAGTACCTATATGTCGCAGCAGGTCTCACAGTGGAATAAGAGCTAAACGCTTCAGACTTCGGGAATGGTGTCGATAACAGTCCAAGGACACCAAGGAACATTTATGTACACATCGATGAATCGCAGTGCAGCGAACGCTTACCGTCAGGTAGGTGTTCAATCCGTGGCGAACGGCGCATCGCCCCATATGCTGATTCAGTTGCTGTTTGATGCCCTGGAAACCTCGTTGAATGCAGCCAAAGGCGCCATGCAGCGTGGTGATATCGAGGAAAAGGGGCGACAAATAGGCAAGGCGGTGCGGATTCTGGAAGAAGGCCTGAAAGCTTCTCTGAACATGCAACAAGGCGGAGAAGTTGCGCAAAACCTAGCCTCCCTGTACGACTACAGCATTACCCAGATTACTTTGGCCAATTTGCGTAACGACTCCTCTCTGCTGGATGCTGCGCAGGCGGTGATTGCCCCCGTCGCTCAAGGCTGGCGCGAAATGGGTCAAACCATCTAACAAAATATGGAGCACACATTGATCGACTTCTACCGCGCCATTGAGGAAAGCAGCGTCAAGATGCTGCAGGCCGCCCAGGCCAAGGACTGGGACGGTGTTGCGCGCTATGAGGGCACTTGTGCCGTGCTGATCGAGCAGTTGCGCTTTCGCTCGCGAGATGAAAAGCTGGCGCCCGAACTGCGCAAGGAAAAGGCGCGCATCATGCAGCGCATCTTGCGCAACGATGCCCAGATTCGCGTGCTTGCCGAGCCCTGGCTTGCAAGTTTTGAGCATATGTTCGACGGTCAGCCGCATGTGATGCACTGATTGCAAAGCCACTCACTCCAAAGCCCTGCTGCAGCAATGCAACAGGGCTTTTTGCTTGCAGCGACGACAGGTGATCAATCAAGACATCCATGAACCCAATGCCGTAGAACCCACAAGCTATCGATAGCGAAGCACCAGAACGCAGCCAGGCTGCGTCACAAAAGCAAAGCCGCCGCGTGGACAGATGGAATCTGCAGCGCGGCGGCTTCTGTTGTGGTGAACGGCCCGCGCCTGGCGAACCGTTTCAGTGATCAATGCGAGCGCATCTTGGTGCGCAGGCGGGCGATGGCCTGGCTGTGCAGCTGGCAGACCCGCGATTCGGTCACGCCAAGCACGGCGGCGATTTCCTTGAGGTTCATGTCGTGCTCGTAGTACATGCCCATCACATATTGTTCACGCTCCGGCAGGGTCTTGATGGCCTCTACCAACGCAGAGCGCATGCGCTGGTCGCGCAGCAAGGCAAAGGGGTCGGCGCCCGAGTCGGCCACATGCCGCTCCAGATAGTCGTCGCCATCGTCGCCGTCGCCGCCGCCTATGTCCTCGAGATAGACCAGCTGCGTGCCGCGCACCTTGCCCAGCAGGGACTGGTAGTCATCCAGGGCCATGCCCAGCTCGGCCGCGATTTCCGACTCCAGCGGGGGCCGGCCCAGACGCTGCTCCAGGCGGTTGAGCGCCTGCTCGATTTCCTTCTGGCTTTTGCGCGAACTGCGGCTCATCCAGTCGCCTTCGCGCAGTTCGTCGAGCATGGCGCCACGGATGCGCTGGCTGGCGAAAGTGTCGAATTGCACGCCTTGCTCGCTCTCGAAGCGCGACAGCGCTTCGGCCAGACCTATCATGCCGACCTGGATCAAATCATCCAGCTCTACGTTCGGTGGCAGTTTGGCGATCATGTGCAAGGCAATCCGACGCACAAGCGGCACATGCTGACGAATCAGCGCGTCGCGGTCGAGTTGGCCTTTGGCGGTGTACATGGCAGTCAATGGCTCCAGACAAGGGATTCAGGCGCGGCAGCCGCCGTGGGCTGGGCATGCATGGGCAGGATGCAGGCCGTCTTGAGCATGTGCAGCGTGAGCTGATGCAGATCGCTGGCCTGGCGCCAGCGCAGGCGCATGAGCACCGGGGCATCGCCCAGGTGGCGCTGCGAACACTGTAGCAGCGCATTCAGACGCTGCAATCGTGTCTGAGCGTTTTGCTTGGCTGTCTGCGAGCTGCTCTGCTTGCGGCTCCAGTCGTATTTCTGCGGGCCGTCTGCCGTCAGCGGCGCTTCCAGCGCGGCAATCGTGCATTCAACGCCAGCAAACACGGCCAGATGCTTAAGCTGGCGGTAGCTTTCGATCAGGTGCTCGGAATCGGGCGGCACGACCAGCAGCGGCTGCAGGCCCTGACCTTGCAGCATCGGCGTCAAGGTTTCGCTGCTCGCATAGATGATCACGGTGGTGTAGCCCCGCACATAGGCTTGCAGGGCCGTCAGCATGTCCAGCCCCATCTCGTCGGCCGAGGCCTTGAGCTGCTTGAGACCCTGCCGCGCCGGCAGACTGGCCACCGACTGGGCGTCGCCGACGCTTGCGCGCAGTCCCGCCTGGGCCTGCCAGGCATGCTGCGCCAGCAGTTGGGCCAGACCTGGCGTGTGAAAGGATTCGGCCTGGCTGCCATCAAGCACCAGCACCTTCTGGCCCAGGCGCTGCAGCTGGGCGCACAGCGGCCAGAGCACTGCCTGCTCGGCAGCGGCACCTGACGCACTGTGCAGCACGGCCAGCACGCGCAAGCCGGCGGTGCTGGCATCGCTCATATGCAGAGCCATGCCCTGATGCAGGGGCGAGCGACGCTCAAGCATGGGCAGCCTCTGCGCCGCTGGCGGACGAAGGGGTAAAGAAGAAGTCCAGATCCAGCGACTGAGGATCAAAGGCCGACTTTGCAGCCGAGCGCATGGAGGCCGAGACCAGCAACTGCGCATTGGCGCGCTCGAAGTCTTCAGGCACGCGCTGGCCATTGGTCACGCCGCACAGCTGGATCTGATGGCGAATCAGCGTATCCACCGAGGGGCCTACCTTCACGGCTTCATCGACCTTGGTGAGGATGGCATGCTGCGAGCCGCGCGCCTTGAAGGCCTGCATGACATCGTCCTGCGCATCGCCCTGAGCGGCTGCATTGACGGCCAGCAACTGCTGAACGCCGTCAATGGCCAGCACATCCATGATCTCATCCTTGCGCGGATCACGCGGGGCCACGCCGGTCGTGTCGATCAGCACCATCTTCTTGCTTTGCAGCAGGCCCAGCAGGTCCTGCAACGCTGCCTTGTCATGGGCCTGATGGGCCACCATGCCCAGCATGCGGGCATAGGTGCGCAGCTGGTCATGACCACCGATGCGGTAGGTATCCAGCGTGATCAGGCCCACGGATGCGGGACCGTGCTTGGCCGCACACAGCGCCGCCAGCTTGGCCGTGGTCGTGGTCTTGCCCACACCGGTCGAGCCGACCAGGGCAAACACTCCGCCTTGCTCATAGATGGCTGGCTGGGCAGCATCGGTGCGCAGATTGCGCTCCAGCACCTGCATCAGCCAGCGCACGGCGTCGCCAGCGGAGAGCGTCTCGGGCAGCTTCTCGATCAGCGCACGTGCAAGTGCGGGCGAGTATCCGGCACGGATGAGCTTGTGCATCAGGCTGGACTGGATCGGGTTCTGACGCGTCTGGCCCAGCCAGGTCAGCGTGTTGAAGCGCTCCTCGATCAGATCCTTCATGGACTGCATCTCCTGCATGAAGTTCTGAGGCGCAGCGACGGCTGCGGGCCTGGCGCTTTCCTTGAGCTGAATCTTCTCGGGGCGCAGAGGATTGTGGCGGACCACCGCGGCGCTGGCCGACTGAGACTTGGCTGCCATGGCGGGGCGCTCGTTATTGCGCTCCTGCACGCGCTGGGCAAAAGTAGGCAGAGCTTCGCTGCTGTCAAGCGTCGACTCATGGCGACGGCGCAGCATGCGTTCGCGCACATAGTCCTGGAAGGTCAGCGTGCTCATGGACAGCTGTTCCACATCGTCCTGCACGGAATGCCGGGCCAGTTCATTGATGGCCTTGACCGGCTTGGCCTGGACCTGCATCTCGCGGGCCTGCTCTTCCTTAGCCGTCTGGCGCGCCTGCACATGCTCCAGCGTACTCATGGCTTCACCGCCCTGGCTGCGCCTGGCAGCAGCGGGAGCCAGAGGCGAATGCTCCTTGCGCAGGCTGCTCATACCTTCGTCGCTGGCGCGGCGCTCCAGTGCCTTTTGCAGGGGTGAACCGGTCTGCATGCCGGCATCCATGTCCTGCAGGGTCTCTTCGGCCGTGGCCATGACTTCCACTCCGTCCGGCGTCTGGCGATTGGAAAGAATCAGGGTGCCGTCGCCAAAAACCATGCGCGCCTTGGCCAGGGCCTCGCGGGCGGTCGGGGCGTAAAAGCGTTTGATATTCATGCGGTTGCACCTTTAAGAATCGGGCCGATGCGGATGGTGTGCGTCTCGGGAATCTCGCTGTGCGCGAGCACCTGCAGACGCGGCGCCACACGACGCAGCAGCTTGGCAAGAGAGTTGCGGATCGCGTCCGGCACCAGCAGGCAGGCGGGCAGGCCCAGCTCTTCCTGTTGGTTGGCCACATCGACCGCTTTTTGTGTGAGGATTTCAGCCACGCCGGGGTCCAGCGATGGCGCATTGGGGTTCGACAGTGCCTGCACCAGCAGACGCTCCAGGCCGGGCTCGATGGCAATCACATTGAGCTCGCGGGTCGGACCGTAGATCTGCTGCACGATGGCAGGCGACAGTGCAATGCGCACGCGACGCGCCAGCTCCACCGGGTCTGCCGTCTGCGTGGCGTTTTCGGCCAGCGTCTCGATGATGGTGCGGATATCACGAATGTGCACAGAGTCCTCCAGCAGCAGCTGGAGCACTTTCTGGAACGTTGTGATGGGCACCATTTTCGGGATGACTTCTTCGATGAGTTTGGGGGCCAGCTTGGCCACATGGTCAACGAGCTGCTGCGTCTCGGTACGAGACAACAGCTTGGCCGCGTGCACTTGCATCAAGTGTGACAAATGCGTCGCCATCACGGTTTCCGAATCAACGACGGTAAAACCGGCCATTTGTGCCGCTTCCTTTTGCCGTTCGTCGATCCAGTGCGCGGGCAGACCAAAGGCCGGATCGGTCGTGGCCGTGCCGATCAGCGGCGTGGTGATGCCGCCGGGGTTGATGGCCAGGAACATGCCGGGGAAGGCTTCACCCTCGCCCACCATGACGCCGCGTAGCGTCATGCGATAGGCGCTGGGCTTGAGCTCCAGGTTGTCGCGCACATGCACGGCCGGCGGCAGAAAGCCGACCTCCTGCGCGAACTTGCGGCGCACGCCCTTGATACGCGTCAGCAGGTCGCCCTGGCGGCTCTTGTCCACCAGCGCGATCAGGCGATAGCCCAGTTCCAGACCCAGCAAGTCCACGGGCTGCAGATCGTCCCAGGTCGCTTCGCCATCATTTTGCGCAGCCTGCTGCTGGGGCGCCGGGGCACTGCTTTGGGCGGCCAGACGGGCTTTTTCCCTCTTGTCCAGCACCCAGGCACCCCAGCCCAGCAAGGCCCCCATGCTGATGAACACCAGATGCGGCATGCCGGGAATCAGACCCAGCAAGATCATCACGCCGGCAGTGATGCCCAGCACCTTGGGCGACATGAACAGCTGCTGCACGATCTGGCGGCCCATATCGGATTCCTTGCCCACGCGCGAGATCACCATGGCCGAGGCCACCGAGATCAGCAGGCCTGGAATCTGCGCCACCAGCGCGTCACCCACGGCCAGCAGGATGTAGCTGTCGGCCGCCTGACCCGCGGACAGGCCGTGCTGGGCCATGCCGATGATCAAGCCGCCGATGACGTTGATCACCAGGATCAAAATGCCGGCAATCGCATCGCCACGCACAAACTTGCTGGCACCGTCCATGGAACCGAAGAAATTGGCTTCCTCGCCCACTTCGGCACGGCGGCGCTTGGCCTCCTTCTCGTCGATCAGACCGGCATTCAGATCGGCATCCACGGCCATCTGCTTGCCGGGCATTGCGTCCAGCGTGAAGCGGGCCGAGACTTCGGCAATGCGCTCGGCACCCTTGGTAATCACCACGAAGTTGATGACCACCAGAATGCTGAACACGATCAGACCCACGGCAAAGTTGCCGCCGATCAGGAAGTGACCGAAGGCCTCGATCACCGCGCCCGCGGCGCCGGGGCCGGTGTGGCCCTCCATCAGCACCACGCGCGTCGATGCCACGTTGAGCGACAGACGCATCAGCGTGGTCAGCAGCAGCACCGAAGGGAAGGCCGCGAAGTCCAGCGGCTTGATCATGTAGGCCGCCACCATCATCACCATCAGCGCCACGGCAATGTTGAGGGTGAAGAAGGTGTCCAGCAGCCAGGGCGGCACGGGCAACACCATCAGACCCAGAATGGCCACCACCAGAATGGGAGCAGTCATCCCTTGCAGGGCACCGGCGTTGGAGCCAGACCACTTCTGGAACAGTTGCAGAGGATTCGACGACATCACAGATTACCTTCTTGCTGCCCAGCAGCATCGACCGCCGCAGGCTGGGTGCGGCCACGGTGCGGATCCAGCTCCACGGGCACGGGGGGCTCGCCCAGGGCATCGGGCATGGGACCCTGGCCGCTCAGTGCAGCCTTGAGACGATAGACATAGGCCAGCACCTGGGCCACAGCGGTGTAGAGCGCGGCAGGAATGGCCTGATCCAGATCTGCATGCGCATAGAGTGCACGCGCCAGCATGGGCGACTCCAGCACCGGTATCTGGTGCGCACCCGCGATTTCGCGAATCTTGAGCGCCACCAGATCCGTGCCCTTGGCAATCACCTGGGGAGCAGCCATAGAGGCGTCGTCATAGCGCAGCGCCACGGCATAGTGGGTGGGATTGGTGACTACAAAGTCGGCTTTCGGCACGGCCGAGACGCTGGCACGGTCGGCAATCTCGCGCTGCTTCTGGCGGATCTTGCCCTTGAGCTGCGGATTGCCTTCGGACTCCTTGTGCTCCTGCTTGACCTCCTCATGACTCATCTTGAGGCGCGACTTGAAGAGAAAGTCCTGCAGCGGCACGTCGATCAAGGCAACCAGCAGCACCACGATCAGCAGCAAGGTGATGCCCGTGGTCAGCCAGGAGCCGACCATGGCAAGCGCCATGGGCGATGGCTGGGCCGAAACCGACGCAATCTCGGCAATATTGGCACTCATGTACTTCCAGGCTACAAAGCCCAGCACGATGGTCATGAACACCATCTTGACCACCGTGGTCAGTTGCTGCTTGGAAAACAGATTCTTGAGACCCGACAAGGGGTTGAGCTTGCCAAAGCGCGGTTGAATGGGCTTGAAGCTGAAGATCCAGCCGCCGGCAGCCACGCCGGACAGCACCGAGGCCGTGGTGGTCACCAAAGCAAAGATCACGGCAATGCCCAGACCCAGCACCAGCATGGACTGAAAGCGCTCCAGCATCAGCGCCGGAGTCTTGGCCGCCGCAGCGTTGAACACCAGTTGCCGGGCCATGGCCTCGCGCAGATGATTGATCATGGGCTGCGTGCCCATCAGCATCAGCAATGCGCCCGTACCCAGAATGGCCAGATGCGACAGATCGCGCGAGCGCGCACCCTGGCCGTCTTCACGCGTCTTCTGCAGCTTGCGTTCGGTGGCGGGCAGGTTTTTGTCTTGGGATTCGGACATGGCGCACGGACGGATTGGATATCCCAATTGTCCGAATCCGGCGCCCCTGCAATGCGCGGATAAGCGGCAGCCAAGCCCTGCTTATGCACGACTCTGCCTCACAGCGCATCCATCAATTTGATAGCTGCCTGTGCTTTCCCATCAGGAGATAGAGCCTGTTTTTAGCGAATTCTCACCCAGACACTCAGGCCTGAGCTTGCGGCATGCCCAACTTGAGTTCGCTGAGCATGCGCAGCAGCATCCGATTGAGGTCTTCGGCCTCCCATTCCTCCTGCTCGCGCAGCTGCCGGATGGGTGCCGGGTCACGACTCTCCAGAGCCTGGCTCATCTGCAGCACGGCCGCATAAGGACCGGAGCGCGTGACGATGGCATCGAAAATGCGCTCGTTCAGCGGCGTGCGTCGCAAGATGGTGGCCACCGGCTCATGCAGCAGCAAATCCAGCTGCGAGAACAGGCTGCACAGATACATCTCACGCTGCAGGTCCAGGCTCACCCCGGCCTCGATCAACTGCTCGGCCAGCCTGGCGCGCAGCACGACCTGCGTGCGCAGAGGCACCAGGTCCTGTTCGGTGCAGGCATGGGGCAGCTGGTCGGCCAGCCAGCGCTCCAGCGTGCCCAGCCCCAGCATCACCAGCCCACGGCGCAGCGAGTCCACGCCGCGACGCAGGCCCAGTGCAGCCGAGTTGGTATAGAGCAAAAAGCGATAGGCCAGCACCGGGTCCGAACCCAGTATCTCTTCCATCACATCCAGGGACTGTTCCTTGTCGATGGCCTTCATGAGCCTGAAGAGCGCATCGCGCGAGGGCTGGGGCTGTTGCAGCCGAAAGGCCTGCATGGTGTCTGCCACGGGCCAGCCGGCCACGGCGGCCGCTTCGTGTTCGTCGAGACAGGAGCGCGCCAGCTCCAGGCTCTGCAGGCTCTGGTACATCTGGCCGTCCAGCAGATTCAGGGGCTGAGTGGCAAAAAAGCCCGAGGCAGTCTCCTTGTCCGCATCTTTTGCCGGCTGGCTGGAACGCACGGCATTGGGCAATCCAGCGGCACCTTCTGGCGGCAGGCTCAGCAGGCTGCTGGCAAAGCAGCGCGCAGCATCGGCATCGGGCACATCGGCCAGCGATCCGCCCCAGACCAGCATCAGCCCGCGTGCCTTGGCCTTCTGCACCAGCTCGTAAATACCTTCATCCTGCTGCAGCCAGTCGCCGCGCACCTCTATCCAGGGACTGCCCTGAGGTGCATGTTCAAGAAGATTGCACAGAACCTGGCGGGACTGCGGCGATATCAAGAGCGGCGGGGCCTGACGGCTCCAGATCTCATCCACCGTGCGCAGGAAATGCGCCATGTCGGCAGAGGAGCCCGAGTCCTCGTGGACATAGAGCTGAATCCCTGCCAGGCGTCGCGTACGTCCCCAGAGCGGCCGATAACCAAGAGTCAAAGAGCTGAGGGCAGACTGGGTCATGGAGGATTTGGACAGGTAGACGACGAGACATCAAGACGGACAGAGCCCGCTGGAATCAGCCGATGTAGTTGAACAGCGAAAGCTTCTGCATCTGTGCATAGGACTGCAGGGCGGCCTGCAAGCCCACCTTCTGCGTATCCACTTGCGACAGCGCCGTGATCATATCGATATCTTCGGCACGCGAACGGGCGCCCTCCTGCGTCAGCGCCTGATCCTTCATGTCGGACTCCAGGCGGTCTGCTCGGTTGAGCTGGTCGCCGGCATAGCTGCGCATGGCCTGCACCCGGTTCATGCCCGAATCCAGCTCGCTCAAGGCGCGCCCCAGACCCTGCTGCAATGCAGTCGATCCCGTCGTGCCCCCCTTGACCGTAGCAATGGCCTGATCGAGCACGCTGAAAATATCGGTGCGTGTGCTTGGAGACATGGTGAAGCTGTCGCCGTCGGCCGGAGTACCCTTGACGCTGATCTGCTGGCCGCCGACGGTAATCGCCTGCCCTTCCTTGTAAGGTGTGGCTGTAACCACGGGATTGGTCGCCGTGGCAGAGCTGGAGTTGATCTCGTAGCTGATCTCGCCACTGCTTGGATCCTTGGTGAACACCAGGGTATAGCTATCGCCGGTGACCTGGCTCGGGTCGGTGACCGAGCCCAAATCCGCCCAAGCCTTGCCGGAATTGGAGGCAGCGCCATTCACCACAAACACCCCGTTGCCGGTGGGCACGTTCAACCAGGCCGCATGACCATCCAGCGAGATGGGCAAGCCGTTATCGCTGCCGGTGCTCTGGCCGGGGTTGAGCTGGCTGCTCGAGCCCGGAGGCGTGCTTTGCAGCGGCGTATCGGGACTGCCCAGCCCGCGGAAAATCGGCAAGCCATTGGAGTCCTTGGCATTGGCATAGCCGAGAATCTGATCGCGCAGGCTTTGCATCTGCTGGACCAGCGCATCGCGCGCCACCTGGTCATACGAACCGTTGCCGGCCTGCACCACCAGATCACGAAAATCCTGCAAAGCACCATGAGCCTTGCCCAGCTCGGACTCGCCCTGGGCAATCACATCGCGCTGGGCACCGAGCACGCGCTGGTCATTTTCGGAACGGGTGATGCGGGTGCGTGCGCGCTCGGCCTGGGCCGCCGCCACGGGATCGTCGCTGGCGCGCAGCACGCGCTTGCCCGCCGTGGTCTTCTCCATCAGGTCCACCAGACTGCTCTGACGCGAGCCCAGGTTGTTGATGGTGCTGTCATACATATTGGCCGTGCCAATGCGGTTGATGCTCATGCCTGTTCTCCGGCTGTAGGGGGTTAACGGCCAACGGCCTGGATCACGCTGTCAAAAATGCCCTGAGCCACCTGCAGCATCTTGGCCGAGGCCTGGTAGGACTGCTGGTACTGCAGCAGCTTGGCGGCTTCTTCGTCCAGATTGACGCCGGACACTGCGGTGCGATCGCCCTCCAGATTCTTGGCAATCGAGTCGGACAGCTTGGCTGCGTAGGCCGCGCTTTGCGTGCGCGTGCCGATCTGCGCCATGGCGGTGGAAAAACCGTCGCTGAGCGTGGTCGCGCCATCGAAGATCACGGCGTCGCGCAACGACAGGAAAGAGCTGGCATTGCCCGTATCCGAGCTGTAGAAACTGTTGGAGCCGAAGCTCACGGTATCGCTGGTGGCACCATCCACCGCAGGCGTGCCGGTGAGCGTCACCTTGAGCCCCGGAGCCAGCTCGATGGCCTGCCCTGAGATATAAGCGCCTGTCGCAGCCACGCCGCTGGGGGCAGGCGTGATGGTATAGGTCATGCCGCCCGCCCCATCGGGAGCGAAAGACAAGGTGGTGCCCGCAGGAAAGGTAGAGGCATCGAAGCCTTTTTCCACCTTCAGGCTGGACATGCGGACGGCCGCATCGCCCAGCGAGTTGATCTTGGCCGACACCGGATTGGCCACCGCCAGATCATTGCCGGAATGCACCATGGTCTGAATATCGTGCGCCGCCGATGCCACAGGACTGAACAGCACGGACTGGCCGGCCTGGCCATCGTTCTTGAGATCGAACTGCAGACCGTCGATCGTCATGCCGCGCAGGTCCGTCAGATCGTTGAAGGCCGTGGTCTGGCCATCCGACAGGCGCACCACCTTGCCCTTGGGCGCATCGTTGCCGAAAACGATCTTGTAATCCGAAGCCTTGAGCGCGCTCGAGTCCTTGACCGTGACCGTGGGCGTATCGGGCTGTACCCATTGAGCACCCGTGGTGGAACCCGTGGTCGTCATCGGAATATTGAACAGCGCCCCGCCTTTCTGACCCGACAAGGTCAGGCCCAGCTGGTTCTGTGTATTGAGCGTATCGCCGATCGAGATCACCATGCGCCCCAGCAGGTTGCGCCCCTCGCTCAGGTCGTTGTTCTGGAACTGCAGCAGACCGGCAATCTCGCCGCCACCGGCCATGGCCGGAGTCAGCTCCACGGGCTGCCCGCCCTGCTGCTGGAAATACAGGCTCATCTTGCCGCTGCCGGGGTACTGCGTGGACTCCTGCAGGCTGAGCTTGGCCGCGCTCTGCCCCAGCACCAGCGGCTGGCTGCCGCCCACGAACAGGCTGATGGAGCCATCGCCGGCGTCGACCTGCGAGGTCTGCACGTATTTGTTGATGTCACGCACCAGTTGGTCGCGCTGATCGAGCAGGTCATTGGGCATGTGGCCCGTGGCAATGGCGCTGCTGATCTGGCCGTTGAGCGCCGCCACCTGTTGGGACAGACTGTTGACCACATTCACGTCATTGCTCATCTGCTGGCGCGTGCTGTAGTCCATCTCGTCGAGCTGGGCCGAAGCCGAGCGAAAGCGCGCAGCCAGTTCGCTCATGCGCGTCAGCACCACCTGGCGTGCCGAAGAGTCGGTAGGTGCGCTGCTCACATCGGCAAACGCATTCATCATGTCGTTGATGGCCGCGCCCAGGCCGTTGGTTCCGCCGGAGAACACTTCCTGCAGCTGGTTGAGCGAGTTCGAGCGCGCGGAGTCTGCGGCACTGGCGGCGGTGGCCGCCGTGGCCTGACGGTTGAGCAGCTCGCTGAAGTTGCGCAAGATGGTCGCCACATCGGCGCCATTGCCGATATAGCCATTGCCGATGTTCTGGCCCGCCGAGGTCTGGAAGGCCACGCTCTGGCGCGAATAGCCGGCGGTGTTGACGTTGGCGATGTTGTGCCCCGTGGTTTGCAGGGCGATCTGGTTGGCCATCAGGGCGCGCGCGCCCACGTTCAGAAGACTCATGACTGGTTCTCGGTGATCTTGTTGATCTGGGCGGCACGGGCGCTGACGCCCAGACGGCTTGCGACATTGGCGCTGTTGTTGCCGGCGTTGGCGACGCTGACCTGGGCCACGCTCTGGATGGCGCGGCTGAGCTTTTGCGCATAGGCCGGATCGGTGGCGTAGCCGGCCTTTTGCAGCTCGCTGGCATAGGCCTGGGCAGAGCCGGTCTGGGCCATGGCTTTTTCGTAGCGCGGATTGCTGCCGATCAGACGTGCGTAGTCGCGGAAGGACTCCTCGTAGGAGTCATAGGCGCGGAATTTGGCCGTCACCTTCTTGGGCGCGCCATTGATGTATTCGGTGGTCGTGACTTCGGCGACCTTGCCCGTCCAGCTGCCGCCAGCCTTGATGCCGAACAGGTTGAACGAGTTGCTGCCGTCCTTGTTGCGGATCTCGCTCCTGCCCCAGCCCGTCTCGTGTCCGGCCTGGCCGATCATGTAGTGGGCCGGGATGCCGCTCT
Organism: Comamonas sp. HJ-2; assembly: GCF_053615495.1. NCBI lineage: Bacteria > Pseudomonadati > Pseudomonadota > Betaproteobacteria > Burkholderiales > Comamonadaceae > Comamonas > Comamonas sp. HJ-2. The sequence goes on from NZ_JBSIFD010000009.1 coordinate 20,359, forward strand.
CGCTAGCCACGCGCTGGGCCGCGCCGGTGTGCGCCGTCACGAAGTTGTCGCGCCCCTTGGGAGCCGGTGCATAGGCATTGATCGATTGCGCAGCCTGGCTGCGGCTGCCGCTCCAGGCGCCGTTGCTGCCCACATTGCGCCATGCATTGCGGCTCAGGCTCAGGGTGGAAGGCACGGCAATTTCTGCGTCCTCGGCGGCGTCGACCCCCATGCTGCGCGCCAGCTGCTTGCTGATGGCATCGGTGAGACCGCCAGGCTGGCCCGCCATGGCTACCGAGAGCTGCTGATCCAGCAGATCGGTGCTGAGATTGCCCTGCGCGCTGTCGAGCAGGCCGGACTTCATGGTCGCCTCGCGCATGCTCTTGATCATCTCGCGCATGAACAGCGACTCGAGCTGCTTGGCCGTCTCGCGCGCAGCCTGCGGGCTGTTCTCGCCGGCAGCCGTCTTGAGCGCATTGAGCGAACGTGCATCGACAGCCAGCGCATTGCTGGCCGCCAGGGATGAAGAATGGGGCAATGACGTGCTCATATCACCTCCAGCTCGGCGTCCATGGCGCCCGCGGCCTTGATGGCCTGCAGGATGGCCAGCAGATCCTGGGGCGTGGCGCCCAGTGAATTCAGCGCCCGCACCACATCGGTGAGCTGGGGCGAATTGGGCATGTTGATGACCTTGCCGGGCTCCTGTTTGACCTGGATGTCGGACTTCTGCGCCACCACGGTCTGCCCCTGCGAGAATGGTGCAGGCTGGCTGATGACCGGCGTGGTGCTGATGGTGATGGACAGATTGCCGTGCGCAATCGCGCAGGGGCCCAGGGTCACCGCCTGATTGAGCACGATGGAGCCGGTGCGTGCATTGATGACCACCTTGGCCGCCGGCTTGGAGGTCTCGATGGGCATCTCCTGAATCTCGGCGATCATGCGCACGCGCGAGCCCGGATCGATGGGTGCATTGACCTGCACCGTGCGGCCGTCCAATGCCATGGCCGTACCCGCACCCATGCGCTGGTTGATGGCGCGCACCATCTTGTCGGCGGTCTGGAAGTCGGTCTGATTCAGGCCCAGCGTGATCGTGTTGCCCTGGTTGACGGGAGTGGGCACTGCACGCTCAACCTGAGCGCCCTGTGGCACGCGGCCCGCGTTCAGGTGATTGACCTGCACCTTGGAGCCGCCGGCCGCAGCCCCGGCACCGCCGACCACCACATTGCCCTGGGCCAGGGCATAGATCTCGCCGTCCGCGCCGCGCAGCGGTGTCGCCACCAGCGTGCCACCCTTGAGCGACTTGGCATTGCCCATGGAGGAGACATTGATGTCTATGGCCTGGCCGGGCTGTGCAAAGGCCGGCAGCTCGGCCGTGATGATCACCGCCGCCACGTTCTTGAGCTGCAGCTGGGCCGCATTGCCCGTGGCCGGCAGGGCGATGCCCATCTGCTCCAGGTAATTGGCCAGTGCCTGCTTGGTGTAGGGCATCTGCGTGGTTTGGTCGCCCGTGCCGTCGAGGCCGACCACCAGACCATAGCCTGTCAACTGGTTGCTGCGCACGCCCTGGATGGCGGCAACCTCCTTGATGCGTGTGGCATGCGCAGGCAGGGTGAGCCCGCTGGCGCCAAGGGCTGCGACCACCAGCAAGGCGGTGTGCGCAGGGCGCAGTGACAGGAGCGTGGACAGTACTTTCATACTACCCATTCTCGGAAGAATCAGAACGGCATAACGTTCAAAAAGAACCGGGACAACCAGCCAATTGACTGGGCTTCACCTGCCTGGCCACGGCTGCGCGACTCGACGCGCAGATTGGCCACCTGGGTCGATGCCACGGTGCTGCCCGGACGCAGCGAGCGCGGGTCCACCGTGCCCGTGAAACGCAGCACATCGACGTTATGGTTCACGCCGATCTGCTTCTCGCCGGCAATCACCAGATGCCCGTTGGGCAGCACGTCGATCACGGTGGTGGCAATGGAGCCAGTGAAATAGTTGCTGCTACTCGTCGCACCGGAGCCCTTGAAGTCGTTCTTGCTATCGACTCCCATGCTCAGCGCATCTGAGAGGGCCTTTCCAGCACTCCCCTTGATCAGAGGAAAACTGGTGATGCCCGTGCTCATGTCATTGGAGCGCCCCACCTTGGAGTCCGTACTCTGTCCTGCAGAGACTCGCTCCACAATATTCACGGTCACTAAATCGCCCACCATGCGGGCGCGCTGATCCTCGAACATGGGACGGTAGCGGCTGGCGTTGAACAGGCTGCCGGTGGGATTCTGGGCCGTCTGCTCGCGCGGCTGCAGCACGGGAGGTGCGGTGGATGGCATGTCCACGGGCGGCGGCGGATTGAGCGTGACGCAGCCCGACACCAGCAGGGCCCCGGCGAGGGCGCAGAGCGGCGGGCAATGGGAAACAATGGCTTTGAACATGGCGGCAAGTCCTTGGCAGTCAGGCGCTTCGCCCCTTGTGCCCTTGCGTGCGCGAGGCACGCTATTGAAATCAGAGCTTTCAGCGCTTTCTCCTAATGGAATTCAGCAATGAATTGATCTGAAAACCATAGTCATCAAGCGCAAGCTGCTCCTCAATACATGGTGATCAATCAGAGCTGTGCCAGCTTGGCCAGCATCTGGTCGGAGGTCTGGATCGCCTTGGAATTCATTTCGTAGGCGCGCTGCGTCTGAATCATGGTCACCAGCTCCTGGACCACATTCACGTTCGAGGCTTCCAGATAGCCCTGCTGAATCGTGCCCAGACCGTTGGTGCCAGGCGTGCCCTGCTGGGGCTGGCCCGACGAAGCGGTCTCGACGTAGAGGTTCTGGCCGCGGGGCTCCAGGCCTGCGGCATTGATGAACTGGCTCATCGCGATATTGCCCACCTGCTGCGGCGCCGCCTGGCCGGGCATGGTGACGCTGACCACGCCGTCATGGCTGATCGACACCTTGGTCGCACCCTGCGGGATGGTGATGCCGTTGGCCACGGGCAGGCCGCTGGAGGTCACCAGCTGGCCCTGGGCATCGACCTCGAACGAACCGTCGCGGGTATAGGCAATCGTGCCGTCGGGCATATTGACTTCGAAGAAGCCGTTGCCGTTGATGGCCACATCCAGCGCATTGCTCGATTGCTGCAGGCTGCCCTGCAGAAAGTTGCGGCTGGTGGCCACGGTGCGCACGCCCAGGCCCAGGTGCAGGCCGGTCGGCAGCTGATTCTGCTCGGTGGTCTGCGAACCCGACTGGCGCAGATTCTGATAGATCAGATCCTCGAAGACCGCATTCGCGCGCTTGTAGCCGGTGGTGGAGACGTTGGCCAGATTGTGCGAAATCACGTCCAGCTGCGTCTGCTGGGCTTCCATGCCGGTCTTGGCAATGAACAGCGAATTGATCATGACGTATTCCTTTGGCTATCAGCCGTTCAAGCTCAGCAGCTGGCTGGCGGATTTATCGTTGGTTTCAGCGGTCTGCAGCAGCTTCATCTGCTGCTCGAACTGGCGCGAGGCCGCGATCATGCCGACCATGGTTTCGACGGAGTTGACGTTCGATCCCTCGATCGAGCCCGACAACAGGCGCGCTGTTTCATCGTTGGGCAGCGCATCGCCCTGCGCCGCGCGGAAAAAGCCGTCATCGCCGCGCACCAGCGGCTCATCGACGGGCGGCGTGACCAGCTTGACGCGCCCCACGGCCACGGGTAGCTGGTTGCCCATCTTGGCGGTCAGCGTGCCGTCCGAACCCAGGGAGATCGTGGACTCGGGCGGGATGTCGATGGGCGCGCCGCCGTCGGAGAGCACGGCCTGGCCATTGCTGTTGACCAGTTGCCCTTCGGGCGATATCTCGAACACGCCGTTGCGCGTATAGGCTTCCTGGCCATCCAGGCCCTGCACGGCAAACCAGGCGCGGCCCATGGCCATGGCGTCCAGCGCACGGCCGGTGCGCTGGGCCGGACCGGGAGTGTCCTGATAGCCGGAGGTGGCCTCCAGCGCAAACACGCGCGTGCCGGCCCCCGAACCCTGCAGCGGTACCGAACGGAAGGTGGACATCTCGGCCCTGAAGCCGTTGGTGCCCGCATTGGCCAGGTTGTGAGCCAGCACGGCCTGACGCTGGGCTGCCGCATTGGCCCCAGTCATCGACGTATAAATAATTTTGTCCATGCTGACCTTCCTTCCGTCAAATCAATCGCCTTTGCAGCCCCGGCGCAAAGCGCCTCAGGGACTTATCTGTTATCGCAAGTTCACGAGTGTGGAGAACACCTGATCCTGCGTCTTGATGGTCTGGGCGTTGGCTTGATAGGAGCGCTGCGCCGTCATCATGTTGACCAGCTCGGCCGTCAGGTCCACGTTGGATTCTTCCAGCGCGCCCGACTGCAGCGAGCCGAAGGTGCCGGTCTGGGCCGAACCATTGAGCGCAGGGCCGGAGTCGGAGGTGGCAACCCATTTGTTGTTGCCGATGGAGCCCAGACCCTGGGTATTGGTGAAGGCCGCCAGAGCGATCTGGCCTTCGGTGCGCGTGACGCCGTTGGAGTAGGAGGCCACGATGGAGCCGTCGCGGCCCACATTGATACCGGTCAGTGCGCCCGAGGTATAGCCGTCCTGCTTGAGGCTGCTGACGGCAAACTTGGTGCCGAACTGGGTCAGACCACCGAAATCGAACGCGACATTGAAGGGCTGCAGGCCGTTGGGATTGGCCGTGCCGCCGCTGACGCTCAGATTCAGCGTGGTACCCGAACCTGTGGTCGGTGCATTGGGGGTGACGCTGGTGAGCTTGCCGCTCGCGTCGAACACGGCCTTGCCGATGGGCGTGGCCGTGGCATCGAGCGAGTTGAAGACATTCCAGGTGTTGCCTGTGGCGTCTTTCTCGAAATACAGATTGACCGGGATCGCCGTGCCCTGGGTGTCATACACATTCAGCGAGGTGCCATAGGTGGCACGAGGCGTGGCAGCGACAGGAGGCGTGGCTGTCGCGTCGCCGGCGGCCGCCGTGGCGCGTGCATCCAGATTCAGCTCCACATTCACCTTGGATGTCTGCTTGGCGGGAATCGGCTGTCCTGTGGGGAAGCTCATCGGCACAGGCGTGGCACCCGACTGGATCTTGCCGGTCGAAGGGTCCACCACATAGCCCATGACATTGTCGTTGTCCACGGTCTTGAGGTTGCCCTCCTTGTCCAGGCCGAAGTTGCCGGCGCGCGTGTAGGCGATGCTGCCGTCGCTTTGCTTGACGACGAAAAAGCCGTTGCCGTTGATGGCGATGTCCAGGTTGTTGCCCGTCGAAGTGATGGAGCCCTGCCTGAACTGCTGGGACACGGAGGCCACGTTGACGCCGATGCCGCTGCTCTGGCCGCTGGCCGAGCCGATGGCGCTGGCGACCATCTCGGCAAAGTCAGCGCGCGAGGCCTTGAAGCCCGTGGTGTTGGAGTTGGCGATGTTGTGGCCGATGACGTCCAGATTCTTGCTGGCGGCGTTCAAGCCGGAGAGACCTTGTTGAAAACCCATGATGTGTTCCTCAATCAGTAAACGGCCTTGACGCCGGAATAAGCCACGCTGTCGCCGTTATCGAGCTCCAGCGACAAAGAGCCATTGGCCGAGCTGGTGGCAATCACGGCATGCGGCGCCAGCGGTGTGGATGCCACGGCGGTCGTGCCATTGGTGGCGACCACGCTGTAGCGCAATTGCGAGGCATCGCCGCTGTATTTGTCCTTGCCATCCCAGGTGAAGTAGTTCCGCCCGGCAGCGCCGGCCCCCAGGTCGATGGTGTCCACCAGCTCGCCGCTGGCCGTGGTGATCTGGATCTTGACGCTGGCCGCCTGGTTTTCCAGGTCGAAGGCAGCGGTATGCGTGCCATCGGCCGCCACGCCCAGGGTGTTGCCCTCGGTCAGCACCGTACGACCGATCATGGAAGTGCCCTGCAGCACCTGCATGGCCGTGAACTGGCTGGACATGGAGGCCATGGTCTGGTTCAACTGCTGAATACCGGTCACGGTGTTGATCTGCGCCATCTGCGAGGTCATTTCCGCGTTGTCCATGGGATTCATGGGGTCCTGGTTGTTGAGCTGGGCCACCAGCAGCTTGAGGAAACGGTCCTGCGCCTCGTTGGGGTTGGTCACCGAGTTCTTGGTATTGCTGGTGGTGTTGGTCGTGGTGCCGTCCACGCTGCTTGCGCCGTAGATCATGTGTGTGTTCCCGGGCTTACTGGCCCATTTGCAGAGTCTTGAGCAGCAGCGTCTTGGCCGTGTTCATGACTTCCACGTTGTTCTGATAGGAGCGTGACGCCGAGATCATGTTCACCATCTCGTCCACGGCGCTCACGTTGGAATGGGTGACATAGCCCTCGCCATCGGCCAGCGGATTGCTGGGGTCGTGGATGCGGCGGCCGGGCGTGTTGTCCTCGCTGATGGCATTGACCTTGACGCCCGCGCTGCCGTCGTTGCCCATGGGCACGGTCTGAAAAACGACCTGGCGCGCCTTGTAGACGCTGCCGTCGGGGCCGGCCACGGCATCGACGTTGGCCAGATTGGAGGCCACCACGTTCAGGCGCTGGGACTGGGCGCTGACCGCGCTGCCCGAGATATTGAAGATGGAAAACATGGACATGGTTTAGCTCCTGGGCTTACTGGCCTTGAATGGCGCTGAGCATGGTCTTGGCCTGGCCGTTGATGAAGCGCAGCGTGGCTTCGTAGCGCACGGAGTTGTCGACGAAATTGGCGCGCTCGCGATCCAGATCCACGGTGTTGTTGTCCAGGCTGGGCTGGGAATTGACCGAATAGCCGAGCTTGGCCTTGAGCGCCTCGTCCGACATCTGCGCCTGCAGCGGGATATGGCCTGCCGTCGTGACGCTGGCCTGGGTCAGGGGCTTGGGCCCGCTGGTCGCGGCCATCAAGGCTTCACGGAAGTTGAAGTCGCGCGCCACATAGCCGGGGGTGTCGGCATTGGCAATATTGCTGGCAATGGCACGCTGGCGCTCGGCGCGCAAGAGCAGCGCCTCGCTTTGGAAGTCCAGTCGTTCAGTCATTTTGTTCAGCATTGCGGCCTCGCTTTCAGAATTCGGGGATGCCGGAGCCCACGGACTGCGGCATGCGAGGATTATGAAAATCGGCAGCGCAAACTAAAGCGCGAAGAAAGCGGTATTGCGCTGGCTCTTCAAGCCATTGCGCAAGCCATGTCACGCCTATATTTGCCAGCATCGTCTGCAGCCTCGTGACTGCGGATGCTTCAAAGGATTGATGCATGTCTGGCCGCTTTTCCCTGTTTCTGTGCCTTCGCCCCTCTCGAGGCCTGGCTGCAGCATGGGGTCTCGCTGCGCTGCTGCTGACGGCTGGCGCACAGGCCCAGGACGGCGCGGCGCAGCTCAGCCAGATCGGACAGCGCTTTGTCGATGCGGCTCTGCACCAGCCATTGGCAGAGACCGTGCAGGCCGGCAATGGCATGGCTTTGCGCATGGAGGTGCAGATGGGCCAGCTGGACTCGCGCCTGCGCCTGGCAGCCTGCGCCAAGGTCGAGCCCTATCTGCCTGCGGGCAGTCGCCTCTGGGGTCGCACCCGGCTGGGCCTGCGCTGCGTGCAGGGCAGCGTGCCCTGGAACGTGTTCCTGCCCATCACCGTGCGGGCCTATGGCCCGGCCTGGGTGGCCCAGGGCAATATTCCGGCCGGCAAGACGCTGAGCGCCGAGGACGCAGCCCCCGCTGAAGTGGACTGGGCCGAGGACAGCGCCCCCGTCTTCGCCAATGCACAGGATTTCATCGGCATGGTCGCGGCGCGACCGCTGACGTCGGGGCAGGCTCTGCGCCAGAACATGGTACGTCCGCCGGCCCTGTTCACGGCGGGATCGCCCGTGCAGGTGATGGTCAACGGTGGCGGTTTCAGCGTTGCCGGCTCGGGCAAGGCGATGGCTGCAGCCGGAGAAGGGCAACAGGTACGGGTTCGCATGGATAATGGCCGCCTTGTCACAGGAACGGTCAATGCCAGTGGCGTGGTTCTGGTTCAATAACAAGAGAGTGCATACTCACTTTAAAGACCATGCCAAATATTCCTCAAGTTTTACGCGCCCTTGTCGAAAGCAAGGCTACAGCGCCCTACGCCGATACAGGGCGATTGGAGAACCAGCATGAAGATAGGCAATAAGCCGGACCTGCAGCAGACCGCTGCAGCCGCCAAGCAGGCCCCGAAATCCGCCACCACGGTTGCCACCGAAGAATCGACCAAAGGCTTGTCCGAGCGCGCCGCCGGCGTGCCCGTGTCCTTTTCGTCCTCGGCCCGCGCCCTGGACAGCCAAAGCCGCACCAATACCGACTTTGATGCCGATCGCGTCAAGGCCATGCGCGAAGCCATTGCCAATGGCAGCTTCCGCGTCAACGCCGAGGCCGTGGCAGACAAGCTGCTGGCCAATACCGAAGAATTCCTGGTTCACGCTCGCGGCTGAAGCGCCCGCGCCTGAACTCCCGAACAGAGGCTGACCCGATGACCTTGCAAGAAATGCTCGATTCGCTGGATGCGGTGATTCAGACCGTTTCGGCATCGCTGCAGTCACCGGACGCATCCGCGCTGGAACAGTCCAGCACCCGCCTGCGTGACGCCATGGTGGCGTTCTCACAGCTCGTCAAACGCTTCTCGGCAGACGACTGGACGCCTGCACTGCGCGAGCGTGCACAGAACCTGGACCGCGAAATTTCCCTGGTCCGTGACCAACTGGCACGGCTTTCCGTGCTCAACCAGCGTCGCACCAAGGCCCTGGTGCCTGCTGCCGAAGACAGCACCTATGAAAGCAGTCTGCGCGGCGCATCGCAGACCGGCCGCGCACGCATCTATCACGCAGCCAGCTGAGTCAGGCCACGTCGGCCATTCCCATCAAAAAGGCGGGCTCGATGCCCGCCTTTGCCTTTGTGGGGGGCGGCCCTCAATGCTCGCCCTGGGCGATCTTCACGGGCCGCCAGGCCCAGACACCATAGGCACGCGTCAGACCCGGGGGCAAGGGGTCCGGTGCCACCATCACCTCGATGATGCGAGCATTCGGCAGCTCATCCTCGCGAATCCAGGGGCTGTATTGCAGATTGCGCTCCACATAGACGCGTGGACGCTCGGGCAACTCCATGGCAATGCGCCCGGCCAGCGCCTGCGGGCCGATGATGATGTCCACAGGGCCGCCCAGTGCCTGATGCGCCGCCGGCGCCAGACCTTCCACGATCCGGTCCACGGGGATATGGTTCTGATGGGTGCTCTTGTAGCCCGAAAGCCCCATGGGCGAAGCAAGCCAGAACTGCAGCAACAGCAGCGCCTGCAGAACCCCAAAGGTCAGCCAGGCGGCACGCATGTCCCCGGCTGCACCCCAGCTCCGTGGCGAGCGCGCCCACTCCATGACGGCCGGCACGCACAGGAACATGAAGGCCGTACCCCATTGCAGGTGCAGATAGGAGCCCGTGAACAGGCATAGCGCCAGCATGGCCAGCAGCGGCACCAGGCCCCAGAGCAGCCAGAACTCCCTCAGCATCCTGTCTGCGGCGACCGGCGCAACCTTTGCCGGCGCGGTCTGCGCTCCAGTTTTGCCCGCCCTGCGGCGCCCCCACCAGAGCGCCACCCCGAGCACGATCCAGGCCGGCATGCAGCGGTTGAAGATCCAGTCCACTGCGAACTTCCAGGACATATTGATACGGGCGGCCGTATCCAGGTGCAGCCCCAGCGAAGTGCGCTCGGCGTAATGCATGGGCATCCAGTCATGGGTGCTCAGCCAGTACAGATGGGGAGACAGCACCAGCAGGCCGATCACGGTCGCCAGCGCAGCCCCTTTGACATGCACGGGGTTCTTCCAGGCGCCAATGCGCAGCCACCACAGGCCGATCACGCCCAGCGCCAGCACATACTGGTATTTGCTGAGCATGCCCAGGCCCGAGACCAGGCCCAGCAAGGCCCAGCCAGCCAGGGACGGCTTTTGCGTGACATGCCAGCTCAGCGCCACGGCCAGCGAGATCCACAGCATCATCACGACGTTGTGGTTGTAGTAGTAGAGCCGCCCGCAATAGAAGGTGATGCTCAGCGCCGCCAGCAGGCCCACAGTCGCATAGGCCCGGCCGCGCATATCGCACAGCAGCTTCCAGAAAATCGCCAATGAGCCCAGTGTGAGCACGCCGCCCAGCACATAGGTCAGCCCTATGGACGGACCAAAGACAGCCGCGGAAGCGGCCATGATCCAGGTCGGCATCGGCGGATGCTTGAAATAGCCCAGCTCCAGGGAGTGAATCCAGATCAGCTGCTCCACGTTGTCCCCGGGCGCAGCCAGGGCCGTCACCCAGTGAATGGCCAGCCAGATCACGCCGTATACAGCGAGCAAGGCGGCAACGGCACGGCCGCCAAGAACAAGAGATTCGCGTGGGACAGCGGTCATCAGACGATCAGGAAAAGAAAGGAGTAGGGGCAGCATTGCCCAGGGGCGTGAGTATAGCGACGGCCCTTTTGAGGCGACACAAACCGTGACCGGCTCCAGCAAGCAGTTACAGACTTGCGCGAAAATCCTGCCCCATGACCGATCTTCACGCCGAATATGCACCTGCAGCCCCGCCAGCACAATTGCCGCGCCAGCCGCTGAGGCTGAGCTGCGTGGTGCCGGCCTATAACGAACAGGCCAATATCGAAGGCTTTCTGCGTGCACTGGCCCAGACGGTTCGTGCCTTGACGCCCGATTTCGAGATCGTGGTGGTCAACGACGGCAGCCGTGACGGCACGCATGAGCTGAGCCTGCGCCTCGCCCAGGAGCTGCCGCTGCGCTATCTGGCCCTGTCGCGCAACTTCGGCAAGGAAGCCGCACTGTCTGCCGGCATAGACCACGCCCGCGGCAATGCCGTGCTGCTCATCGACGCCGATTTCCAGCATCCGCTCGAGATGCTGGCCGAAATGCATGGGCTGTGGCAATCGGGCTACGAGATGATCTATGGCGTGATCGCCGACCGCGGCGCAGAAAGCGGTGCCAAGCGCGTGGGTACCGATCTGTTCTACCGCGTGATGAACTCGGGCAGCGCGGTCAAGATGCCGCCCAACGCGGGCGACTTCCGCTGGATGGACCACAAGGTCGTCGATGCCCTCAAGGCCTTGCCCGAAAACAACCGCTTCATGAAGGGCTTGTATGCCTGGGTCGGCTTCAAGACCGCCGCCCTGCCCTTTGTTCCCAAGGACCGGGTCGCCGGCAGCTCCAGCTTCAATCTGCGCCGCCTGGGGTCCCTGGCCCTCCTGGGCCTGACCTCGTTCACCACCCTGCCGCTGCGCGTCTGGAGCATGGTGGGGGCGGGCATTTCGCTGCTGGCTCTGGCCTACGGCCTGTGGATTGCGGCAGAAGCCCTGTTCTTTGGCAACCCTTTGCGCGGCTGGCCCACGCTGGCCGCCAGCATCATGCTGTTCTCGGGCGTACAGCTGCTGTCCATAGGCATTCTGGGCGAGTACATCGGCCGCATCTACGAAGAGGTCAAGCGCCGCCCCATCTACCTGGTGGCGCATGACGAGGACCGCAGCCCGCTGCGCGAGCCATCGTGATCGCGGACGCGCTGCAAAGACTGCGCCGCCTGCCGCAGCTATTGCAATTCGTACTGGTGGGCGGCTCGGCAGCAGCCACACATCTGGCGGTGGTCGGCCTGCTGGTCTCATTCTCCGGCATGCCGCCGCTCTGGGCCAACGTGCTGGCGTTTCTCGTGGCCTTTGTGGTCAGCTACAACGGTCATGCGCTGCTCACCTTTTCAGCAGCGCAGGCCAGGGGCTGGCCGGTGGTGGCGAAATTCTTTGCCGTGGCCTGTCTTTCGTTTGTCGCCAATGAGGCGCTGTACTACATCGCCCTGAACTGGCTGCACTGGCATTACTTCTGGAGTCTGGCCGCGGTGCTGGTGCTGGTGGCCATAGGCACTTTTGTCATGAGCAAGTTCTGGGCCTTCAAGGCACGCAGCGCCGCATGAATCACATGAATACCTCACGCGCCATCCTGCTGTGCGCCGATGATTACGCCCTGCATCCGCTGGTGGATGAGGCCGTGCAGCAGCTGACTGCAGCCGACCGTCTCTCGGCCACCAGTTGCATGACCACTTCGCCTCTGTGGCCGCAAGCCGCGCCGGCATTACGGGACTTGCGCCCCCGGCTTTCGGTGGGGCTGCATTTCAACCTGACCGAAGACCATGGCGGACAGCATGACGCCCAGGCGCTGGGCACGGTGCTACGCCAGGCCTATGCACGGCAGATGCCGCAGGGTCTGATGCGCCAGGCCTGGCGCGAACAGCTCGATGCTTTCGAGCAGGTCATGGGCACGGCCCCGGACTTCATAGACGGCCACCAGCATGTGCATCAGTTACCGGGTCTGCGGGCCGCCATGCAGCAGGAGCTCCAGAGCCGCTACGCCGCGCACGAGATGCCCTGGGTGCGCTCCACGGCACCGGCCTCGGGTCTGTGGCGCAGCCCCAAGGCTGCCATCATCGCCTTGCTCGGCGGCTGGACCACCACTCGGCAACTACGCCATGCAGACATTCCCATGAACCATGGTTTTGGCGGCGTCTACGGCTTTGATGCGCCCGACACGGCCAGCTACGGCCGGCAGATGGCCAGCTGGCTGCCGCATATGGCAGCCGGCGGCCTGCTGATGTGCCACCCGGCCAGCGGCGTGGTGGAGGGCGATGCCATAGGCAGGCAGCGCCCCGTGGAATTCGAGTATCTGATGTCCGATGCCTTTGGCGAGCTGCTGCAGCGCACCGGCTGCCATATTCATCAGGGTCCCGTCCAGCTGGGTTAAGAACGTGTTGACGATCTCTACGCAGTCGCGTTGGAGCGCAATCGGGATGAGTTCAAAGCGTTGGCTCGCCGCTTGCACCGGGGTGCAAGCAAGAGTCAGCGCGCAGAAATCGCCCGATTTCGCCCCAACCCTGCGGGACAGAGGGTTTGCGGGCGGTCTGCGGCGTTGCCTCGCCGGCCGCGCGAATCCTCGCAATAGCAGGGCTATTGCTGCGGTATCGCGCGCGGGGGGCCGCCCCCTTGCATCCCATCCCGCAAAGCCCTCTGTCGCGGCGCGAGGAGATCGTCAACACGTTCTACAACTTCTGTGCCTGGGCCCGCATCTGGGCCACCACGCGCTCGAAGACACGCCAGAAGGCGGCATCCTGTGTGGTCGCGAAGTTGATGCGCATGCAGGTGCTGGAGCCCCGGCTGGCATGGAACATGGCACCTGGGGCAATCATGTAGCCCTGATCCAGCAGCAACTGGGTCAGCACCTCGGTATCCACGCCGGTATCCACCCAGCCGAACATGCCAGCAGGCTCGGCCACAAACAGGCAGCCAGCGGCCTGGGCCAGCGCCACGCTGCGCGTGCGCGCCTGGGCCAGATGCTGGCGCAGCCGCTCGGCATGGCGGCGCAACTGGCCTTGCTCCATGCACAGGGCCAGGGCCTGCTCCATGGGGGTCGGCGTGGACAGGGTGGACAGCAGCTTGGTGTCCAGCAGTCTCTCGACCAGATCGGGCGGCGCGGCCAGATAGCCCAGGCGCCAGTTGGGCACCAGCACCTTGGCAAAGCCGCTGATGTAGATGCTGCGCTGCAAGCGGTCCAGCACCGTCACGCGCGGAGCGTGATCGGCAGCGATATGGCAGTAGCTATCGTCCTCCACCACATAGAAGCCGTATCGCTGCGCCATCTGCAGCACCTCATGGGCGCTGGCCGCGCTCAGGCTGTAGCCCGTGGGGTTGTGCAGCACACTGACACTCACATAGAGCTTGGGGGCCATGGTCTCGCAATAGCGCTGCATCACCGCCATGTCCGGCCCCTCGGGCCCGCGCGGCACGGGCAGCACGCGCATGCCCATGGCGGCCAGGCGCGCATATTCCACGGCCCAGCCCGGCTCTTCCACCATCACCGGATCGCCGGGCTGCAGCAAGGCTCGGCTCACGATGTCCAGCGCCTGGGTCGCCCCCAGGGTGGTGATGATCTGGCCAGTCCCCACCGCAATGCCTATGCGCTGCAGGCGCCGCGCCAGCGCCTCGCGCAGCCGGCTGTCGCCCATGGGCTCGCCATAGCGCACCAGCGATTCGCGCAGCGCCTGCCCGCTGGTGACCTTGCGCATGGCGGCCACCAGAAAGCCGGCATCCAGCCATTCGGCAGGTAGCACGCCGGCACCGGGCTGGGGCTTGCCGGCCACACTCTCCACAAACATGCCGCGAATCAGCATGGTGGCGTTGATGCGCGTGCCAGGCGGGATGCCTACCGGGGTATTGACCGCTCCCGCATTGATAGCTATCTGCGCTTTACCCTCCGGCATTTGAAGCGGATTTTGCACAATATCGCGCACATAAAAGCCGCGCTGCGGCCTGGCCTCGACCAGCCCCTGGGCCTGCAGCAGGTCGTAGGCAGCCACCACCGTGTAGGGGCTCACGCCTTGCTGGCGCGCGCATTCACGCACCGAAGGCAGGCGCGCGCCTGCGGGCAGCAGCCTTGTGCGTATGCGCTCGGCCAGACGCTCGGCCAGCTGCTGGGTCAGGGTCAGGGCCGCCTGGCGGGACAGGGAGATGGACATGGTGATGTGCAGCGAACTGTATTGAAGCGAATACCGATACAGAAGCCATGATTGTGAGACTGTCTGTATAGGTACTGTAATGGTCTCAAGCGTATATTGAGTCCATCAACCTCTCTTGGCCGCCCTCCACACAGGGCTATGGTCACGGTCTGCAGTCTCACCGACTGCAGACCAAACAGTCGCAATTGCCCGCCAGCCCACACAGGCAAACCGGCCGCGACACAATAAGCCCACCTGCTGGTGCATGGTTGCAGCGCTTTGTGCGCCGCAGCGATTGCATCCCGAGCCCCAAGCTCAGGCCGGCACATGCCGGACAACGGCGTGAGAATGCACACCGGCCAGCCCTGCCCGGGCTGGCAACGTAGAGATCGAGTACTGTTTTATGACAACATGGACGCTGGCAGAACGTGCTGCCAAGATGAATTCCTCCGCCATCCGCGAGATCCTCAAGCTGACCGACCGCCCCGGCATCATCAGCATGGCTGGCGGCCTGCCTTCCCCCAAGGCCTTCCCCCTGGACGCGTTCACCGAAGCCTGCCAGACCGTGATGCAGCGTGACGGCGCCGCGGCCCTGCAGTACTCGACCACCGAGGGCTTTGCCCCGCTGCGCCAGGCGATTGCCGACTTCCTGCCCTGGAACGTCGATCCCGAGCAGATCCTGATCACCACCGGCAGCCAGCAGGCGCTGGACCTGATCGGCAAGGTGTTCCTGGACAAGGGCAGCCGTCTGCTGGTCGAAAAGCCCACCTACCTGGGCGCCCTGCAGGCCTTCACCCCCATGGAGCCCGTGGCCGTGGGCGTGGACAGCGATGACGAAGGCATGCTGATCGACGATTTCGCCAAGCAGATCGGCAGCGGCGCCGACAAGGCCCGTCTGGCCTATGTGCTGCCCAATTTCCAGAACCCCACCGGCCGCACCATGAGCGATGCGCGCCGCCAGGCTCTGGTCGACAAGGCCAGGGAGCTGGACATTCCCCTGATCGAGGACAACCCCTACGGCGACCTCTGGTACGAACAGGAGCCTCCCCTGCCCCTGGCTGCACGCAACCCCGAGGGCGTGATCTACATGGGCTCGTTCTCCAAGGTGCTTGCCCCGGGCCTGCGCATCGGCTTCATCGTCGCGCCCAAGTCCGTCTACGGCAAGCTGACCCAGGCCAAGCAGGCCGCCGACCTGCACACCCCCAGCTTCAATCAGCGCGTAGTGGCCGAAGTCATCAAGGACGGCTTCCTGGACCGCCATGTGCCCACCATCCGAGCCATGTACAAGGCTCAGCGCGATGTGATGCTGATGGCTCTGGAGCGCGAGATGGCCGGCCTCGACGTGAAGTGGACACGCCCCGTGGGCGGCATGTTCCTCTGGGTCAAGCTGCCTGCGGGCATGGACGCCCAGGCCCTGCTGGCCAAGGCCGTGGAGCGCAATATGGCTTTTGTGCCCGGCGCCCCCTTCTACGCCGGCGATGCGCAGAACAACACGCTGCGCCTGTCGTACGTGACAGTGTCTGCCGAGCAGATCAATATTGGCATTGCTGCTCTGGCTGACGCCATCCGCAGCAACACCCCCTGAGGCGCTGACGCGCCTTCCCCCTCTCTCGTCGGGAGGGGAACGACGCCATCGCCGCAAGGCGGCTCTTGCTCGGCGTCTCTAACACCCCATGGCATGTGCAATGCCCCATCAACCGGCCTGCCACGAACCTCCGTGCAGCGCCGGTTTTTCTTTTTGCCGACAATCGCTGCCCATGTCTGCCTCCGCACATACCAGCCCTCTCTCTCGTCCCTATATGACCGTGGACGTATTCACGACCACCGCGCTGCTCGGCAACCCCGTGGCCGTGGCACTGGGTGCCGACGGCTTGAGCGAGGCCCAGATGCAGGCCTTCGCGCGCTGGACCAATCTGTCGGAAACCACTTTTGTGCTGCAGCCCACGCCCGAGGGGCTGGCTGCGGGCGCCGACTACCGGCTGCGCATCTTCACGCCCGCGGGCGAGCTGGCTTTTGCCGGCCACCCCACGCTGGGCAGCTGCCATGCCTGGCTGGCCCAGGGCGGCCAGCCGCGCAACCCCGAGCAGGTACTGCAGGAGTGCCAAAAAGGCCTGGTAGCCATTGGCTGCAATGCACAAGGCGCTCTTTTTTTCGAAGCACCCTCACTCGACTCCCAGGAGATTTCCGAAGAGGAGCTGGCACCCGTGCTGCAGGCCCTGGGCCTGCAGCGGGAACAATTGCTGATGGCGCGTAGCCTCTACAACGGCTCGCCCTGGCTGGGAATGCTGCTCGACCACCCCGATACGGTTCTGAGTGTGGAGCCAGACTTTGGAGCACTCAAAAAGCTGGGGGCCAAAGCAGGTCTGGCGGCCATTTATGAGGTGGAAGAGGATGCCCCGCTGATTGGCCGCTCCAGCCGCGAGGCCCGCGCTTTTGCCAAGCAGGCGGAAGAAGCAGCTCAAGAAAAAGTGACCCTAGCCCAGCCACGCCTTGAAGTGCGCGCTCTGATAGGCGAGACCGCCAGCGAAGACCCTGTCACCGGCAGCCTGAATGCTGCACTGGCCCAATGGCTGACCGGCGAGGGTCTGCTGCAGACGCCCTATATCGCCGCACAAGGCGTATGCGTGGGCCGTGACGGACAGGTTCATGTCCAGACCGCCGCCAACGGCAAGCTCTGGGTGGGCGGCCATACCGTGACCGTCACATCAGGCCGCGTCCTGCTTTAGACCTCAGAGCCGGCTCAGAGCTGGGCCGGCGTCATCCTGCAGATCTGGTCGGCCATGGTTTCGGCCTCCTGCGCGTTGTGCGTGACCAGAATCGCCGTCTGCCCGGTGGCCCGCAGAATGTCGCGGACCTCCAGCGTCAGGCGCTCGCGCGTGGCGGCATCAAGATTGGAAAATGGCTCATCGAGCAGCAGCAAGGCCGGGGACGGCGCCAGGGCGCGGGCCAGCGCCACACGCTGCTGCTGACCGCCGGACAGTTCGTGCGGGAACTTGCTACCTGAATTCGCCAGCCCCACCACGGCAAGCAGCTCCTGCACACGTTTGTCGCGCTCTGGCTTGCCCATCCGACGCAGGCCGAAGCCCACGTTCTGCACTGCCGTCAAATGCGGGAACAGGCCGTATTCCTGAAACATCATGCCCACATGGCGCTGCTCGGGAGGCAGATGCGTGCCGGGGCCGGAGAGCAATACCTCGCCCAGATGAATGCTTCCCGCGCGCACCGGCTCAAAACCCGCAATCGCTCGCAGCACGGAGGTCTTGCCGCAGCCCGAGGGCCCCAGCAGGCTGGCGATATGACCTGCAGGCACCTGCAGATCAAAGCCCTGCAGCACGGTGTGCAAGCCCTTGGGCGTGTCATAGCCCAGTTGCAGCTGCGCAATTTGTAGAGAGGCGGTCATGCAATCACTTCATCACGACTTACGCAAAACGGGTTCATGCAAGACAACTGCCTCAAAAGGCCGGCCATTGTTGCATTCTTGTTTGCGTAAGTCCTATTCATATTCAATAGCTGCTTGCGTAATACCCATAGGCGCCGCAGCCCATCTTCATGCTTATTCATCGCTGCCCACCCGACAGCTGCGTGCGCGCCAGCAGCATGACGGGAACCAGCCCCGCGACCACAATGCACAGCGCGGCGATCGCGCCCTCCTCATAGGTGCCGCGCGCGGCTTCCGCATAGAGCCAGGTGGCCAGGGTGTCGAAATCGGCCGGGCGCAGCAGCAAGGTGGCGGGCAGCTCCTTCATGGCGTCGACAAACACCAGCATGGCACTGGTGGCCATGGCGGGCCGCAGCAGCGGCAGATGCACGCGGCGCAGCGTGCCCAGGCGGCTTTCGCCCAGCAGACGCGATGCCTGCTCCAGCGTCGGCGGAATACGGGCCAGTCCGGCCTCGATGCCGCCCACGGGCATGACCAGAAAGCGAATCACGCAGGCAGCCACCAACACAATGCCCTGCCCCATCAGCGGCAGGCCGTTCATACCAAACAGTTGGGCCAGCCCGGCGTCGAACGCCAGCGCAGGCGTCAGCAGGCCGATGGCCAGCACCGTGCCCGGCACGGCGTAGCCCAGCGCCGCCAACTGCGCGGGCCAGCGTGACGGCGCTCGCGTGCTGATGCCTGTGCGCGTGGCCCAGGCCACGACAAGACCCGCGGCCACCGCGATCACGGTCACGCCCAGTGCCAAACCCAACGTGTTGAGCAGACTGGATACCAGGCCCTCGGACACGCCAGAGCCCTGCACCAGACGCTTGCCGCTTTCCCAGGCCAGATAGGCCGCTGGCGCAGCAAAGCCGATCAGCACCGGCAGACTGCAGGCCAGTGTTGCCAGCCAGGCCCTGCCCGCGGGCAGGCGGTGCGGCGCTATGGCCCGCATGCGCTGGGCCGAGCCAAAGCGCTGACGACTGCGCCCCTGACGCTCCAGCCAGACCAGGGCCACCACGGCCAGCAGCATGGAGCAGGCAATCTGCGCGGCACCAGCCAGATCGGAGCGCGTGACCCAGGTGGTGTAGATCGACACCGTGAGCGTGTGCACGCCCAGAAACTCGGACGCACCGATATCGTTGAGTGTCTCCAGCAGCGCCAGGCTCAGACCCACAACCAGCGCCGGTCGCGCCATGGGCAGGGCCACGCGCCAAAAAGCACCCCAGCGGGTCTCACCGAGCGAGCGTGCAGCCTCCATCAGATGCGCCGGCTGGGTCATGAACATGGAGCGCGCCGTCATGTACACATAGGGGTAGAGCGTGAAGCCCAGCACGAAGATCGCACCGCCCATGGAGCGAAGATCGGGCAGGCGCCACTGACGCGGGCTGTCGTACCCCAGCAACCAGCGCAGCGCGCCTTGCACCGGGCCTATGGGGTGAAGCAGGTCCAGATAGGCAAAGGCCACGATATAGGCCGGCATGGCCAGCGGCAGCAGCAGTGCCCAGTGCAGCCAGCGCCGCCCCGGAAAATCACAGGCCGTCACCAGCCAGGCACAGCCCGTGCCCACCACCAGCACCACCAGGCCCACCCCGCCCAGCAGCCAGGCCGTATTGGCTGCGGCATCGGGCAGCACATAGCGCAGCAGATCCTGCCAGTGCGCCCAGTCCGCCCCCAGCGCCAGCCAGGCCAGCGAGGCAATGGGCGCAAACACCCCCAGCGCAATCAACCAGCTTGCGCCCTGCCACACCGGCCCAACGGGCCTGAGCCCTGAACGAAGATAAGAAAACATCAAAAAATCAAAAAGGAAACGGCCCTTGGACAGGCATGCTCCATCAAAGGAACACCGAGCAAGAGCCGCCTCGCAGCGAAGGTGTTGTCCCCCTCCCGCGAAGCGAGAGAGGGGGAAGGCGCATCAGCGCCTCAGGGGACTACTTATTTATCAAACCCCACCTTGTCGACCAGCACGCTGGCAGCCTTGCGGTGCTTGGCAATCTCGGTCAGCGGCAGCGGATCGATCTTGATCTCGCCGATGCTCTGGGCCACCACGGGGTCCAGCGCCACGCCCTTGCGCACAGGGTGCTCGTAGTTGGCCTGAGCGTACATATTCTGGGCCGGTTCGGAGACCAGGAACTCCAGCAGCTTCACGGCCTGATCGCGGTTGGGCGCGTGCTTGGCCACCGAGGCGCCGCTGATATTGATATGCGTGCCGCTCTTGGGATCGTTGAAAGTAGGCTTGACGACCTTGATGGCATCACCCCACTTGCGTGCGTCCGTACCTTCCTTGGCCGCCTTCATATGGCCCACGTAATAAGTGTTGGCCAGGCCCACATCGCAGATGCCGCCCAGAATGTCACGCGCCACGTCGCGGTCACCACCTGTGGCCTTGCGTGCCAGATTGGCCTTGACGCCCTTGAGCCACTGCTCGGTCTTGGCCTCGCCGTCATGGGCAATCATGGCGGCAATCAGCGCCGTGTTGTAGGGGTGCTGGCCGGCACGGCTGCAGACCTTGCCCTTGAACTGCGGCTTGGCCAGGTCTTCATAGCGGAAGGCGCCGATCTTCATGTCCTTTTCGGCATACAGCACGCGGGCCCGCATGGACAGCGCAAACCACTGATTGTCTGCGGCACGCAGCTGGGCAGGAATGGCGGCTTCCAGAATGCTGGACTTGACTGGCTGGGTCACGCCACCGTCCACCAGATCCAGCAGATTGCCGATATCCACCGTCATCAGCACATCGGCAGGCGAGCGCTGGCCTTCGGCCTTGACGCGCTCCAGCAGGCCGTCCTTGACGAAGACCGTCTTCACGCCGATCTTGGTCTGGGCCGTGAAGGCCGCCAGCAAGGGCTGGATCAGTGCCGGTTCACGGGTGGTATAGAGCGTGATGTCCTCGGCGTGGGCGGACAGCGCAGGGGCGCACAGGCTGGCAACGGCGGCCAGTGCAAACAGGGGTCGTCGAAACATGGAGGGCTCCAGAAGGTGAACAGGCATAAAAAACACGCTCCGCCTCGAAACCGACAAGCCTCCTGCCAGCCAAGTGCAGGAGATCCGTGAACCAGTACCGAAAGCGGAGCGTGTTGTTATGTTTTTGAGAATCGCTCTCAACTATCTTAACCGAGCAGCATGCTCTGCCCGTGCGTCAATCCTGACGACGGTTGCGGAAATGCCAGCCCGTGCGCTGTCGCGCAAGCGCCAGCAGGTCGCAGGCATGACAGCGCCGCAAGCGGGCAAGGCCCAACATCCGCGCCATGGGAAACCTCTACCTTGTGCGCCATGGCCAGGCCTCGTTTGGCGCGGATGATTACGACCAGCTCAGCCCACGCGGCCAGGAACAGGCGGTGCGTCTGGGTGAATACTGGCGTGAGCGAGGTCTGAAGTTCGACGCCGTCTATGCAGGCACGCTCAAGCGCCATCAGCAGACGCTGGCCGGCATAGTCCAGGGCCTGGGCAGCGCTTCCAGCCCCGAGGCACAAAGCCGGCCCGGACTCAACGAGTACGACAGCGAAGCCCTGCTGCGCGCCATCCATCCTGCCCCTCTGCCCAGGCCTGATACGCCCGAGCTGTACCGCCATCATTTCCGCCTGCTGTGCGACGCGCTGGCGCAATGGATGGGAGGCACCATCAGCCCGGTCGGCATGCCTGACTGGAACGGGTTTGCGGATGGAGTGCACCAGGTGCTCGAGGAGATACGCCACCAGCACAGCGGCCAGAACGTGCTGCTGGTCAGCAGCGGCGGCCCCATCTCCGCGGCCGTGGGCCAGGTGCTTGGAACCGCGCCCGAGGTAACCATCGCCCTCAATATGCGGCTGCGCAATATTGCCGTGACCGAATTCAGCATCAGCCCCAAGCGGCTGATGCTGCAAAGCTTCAATACGCTCAATCATTTGGATGGGCTCGAGTACAGAGACTGGGTCACCGCAGCCTGATCACCCACGACCCCGGCGCAGGCAAACACAAGCTGCTACAAGTCCTGCATGGACTCCATCTTTCTCAGCCTTGGCAATACGGCGCTGACGCTTGACATAGGCGCGCAGCAGCACCGGCTGCCCATCGGCATTGCCACCCTGGTCAAGGCCTTTGCCCAGCGCATGCCCAATGCGCTGATGCTGGAAAACGCGATTGCCGATGTCGAGGATGCCGTCATGCCGGCCGGGCGCTGGCTGCCTGCAGGCGCCAGTCTGCTGCAAACGACAGCCCCGCTGCTGCGGCAATTGATCCACAGTGCCACAGCCGACCCGCAAGCCACTCAGGCGTCACGCGAGGCCATCGAGAACCTGTTCGAGCTGCTGGCGCGCCAGGCCCAGCAGCCCGGCCATGCCGACCCGCAGCTGCCGCAGACCCCCGAGCATGCAGCCGCCCTGCTGATAGTGCGCGAGGTCATGCATCACTGGGGACTGGATACCCTGCAAGCAAGCGGTAACTAGCCATACCTGTGCGGCATAGCAGACAGAACGCTTTGCGGCTGCCTCCGGGCATCTTTCGGCGGCACACTCTTGGGATAAAAGTTTCAGACAGAAGGACAAGCATGAAACGCCGCAGTTTTACCCAATCCCTGATCAGTGCCGCAGCGGGGGCTGCCCTGCTGAGCGGATTTGCCGCCACCGCCCAGGCCGAAGGCCTGTCCAACCGACCCATCCGCATCGTCGTTCCCTTCGGAGCCGGCGGCGTGGCCGATGTGACGGCCCGTGTGGTGGCGCAGCAGCTGTCCACCCAGCTCGGCCAGCCCGTGGTCATAGACAACAAGCCCAGCGCGGGCGGTATCGTGGCGGCCGACACCGTGGCCAAGGCGGCGCCCGACGGCCATACGCTGTTTCTCATGTCCAACGGCAGCGCCGTCACGGTGAACCTGTTCAACAATCTGCCCTTCGACATGGTCAAGGACCTGACGCCCATCTCCACGCTGGGCTACTTCGACATCGGCGTCATCACCGATGCCAAATCGCCCTTCAAGAACCTGGGCGAACTCGTGAGCTATGCCAAGGCCAATCCCGGCAAGCTGAACCTGGGCAGCATCAACGTGGGCAGCACCCAGCACCTGGCGGCCGAGCTGTTCAAGACCACGGCCGGCATCGATGCTCAGATCGTGCCCTTCAACGGCACCCCCGCCGTGGTGACCGCGCTGCGCGGCAAGCAGATCGATGCGGCCGTGGAAATTCTCACACCCATCATGGGCCAGATCAATTCCAAAGCCGTGAACCTGCTCGCGGTGACGGGCGAGAAGCGCTCGCCGCTGCTGCCCAATGTGCCCACGGCCCAGGAATCCGGCGTCAAGGGCTTTGTGGCCTCGTCCTGGAATGCACTGGCGGCACCCTCCAAGACACCCGCCCCCGTGATCGCGCGTCTGAACAAGGAAATCAACGCCGCCGTCAACAACCCCGAGGTCGCCAAGAAGCTGCGCGAACTGAATGTGCAGGCCCAGGCCAGCACGCCAGAGCAGACCGCCAAGCTGCTGCAATCGGAAATCAAGCGCTGGGGCGATGTGATTGCTCAGGCAAAAATACCGAAGCAATGACAGCGAGGACTATGCTTTCAGTAGCTTCTAGCGATTGAGAGCATTGATTTTCAAAACAAAACAGCCTGCAAATGCAGGCTGTTCTTGTGTAAGAAGCTCCTGAATTCAAAGCGGCTGCGGCTGGTTTCCCACCGTGCTCAGGGGCAGGTCATGAATCTCGCTCAGCAGCCTGACCAGGCCCTCGGCCGATGAATGCACCATGGCCGCGCCGCGCTCGGCCGTCGCGGCGGCGGAGTTGCCCACGGCTCCGGCCGGGTTGTAGTCCTCGATCGCCCAGCCCAGCTTGGCACTGCGGCCATTGCCGATGAAGTGGTATTTACCGGCCCGCAACTCCGAGCTGGAGGCGAAGTTCTGCGCACGCTCCATATGCACGGTCTCGGGTGCCAGGTGCAGCATCATCGATGTCTCCACTTCGCCGCCGTGAATACCGAAGCGATGCTCATGCGCGCAGAACTGCTGGTTGGCCGCGTCGTCCACCAGCCCGAACCAGCTGGCGCTGTAGACCAGCAGGCCATGCTTGATGCGCAGCTCGCGCGCAACGATGTCCATCACGCTGACCTGGCCGCCATGACCGTTGAGCAGCAGCAGCTTCCTGATGCCGGCGCGCGCCACGCAGGCGCCCAGCTCCGTCCACAGCGCGATCAGCGTGGCCGGCTGCAGGCTCAAGGTGCCCGCATAGTGCGTATGCTCGACCGAAAAGCCGATATTCTGCGCCGGCAGAAACAGCACCGGCAGCTCGGCGGGCAGTTGCGCCAGAGCAGCATCGATGACGCCCTCTATCAGGCTGGCATCCACCGACAGCGGCAGATGCGGCCCATGCTGCTCCACCGCCGCCACGGGCAGCACGGCCACGGTATCGGCGGCCAGACCATTGCTCTGGGCCAGGGCAAAGTCATGGGCCGAGGCCTGCGCCCAGAAGCGTGACGGCCAGCGGGGAAGCGCGCTTGCGGGAGTGGTCGGTGTATTGCTCATGGCCATCATCGTAGCTGCGCCAGCGCCCCAAAACCACCTCCTGCCCTGGATTCCGGGCCCACCGCCCGTCAACCGCAACCGGCCGACATGCCCCACAATGGGCCGATGCCTGAAGCCTCCGCCAGCGCCCCGCGCCAGAGTACGCGCACCGCCAACTCCAAGCCCCAGACCCGCGACCTGACCCAGGGCCCGATTGCCAGCACCTTGCTGGTCTTTGCCCTGCCGATCCTGGCCGGCAATGTGCTGCAGTCGCTCAACGGCTCGGTCAATGCCATCTGGGTCGGCGGCCACCTGGGAGAGGCCGCTCTGACGGCCACCGCCAATGCCAACAACGTGATGTTTGCGCTGATCGGCGCGGTGTTCGGCATCAGCATGGCAACCAATATCCTGATCGCCCAGAGCATGGGATCGAAAAACATCGCGCAGGCCAAACGTGTGCTTGGCACCAGCGCTACGTTTTTTGGTGTTGTCTCGCTGCTGATTGCCGTGCTGGGCTGGCCGCTGTCGCGCCATCTCATGCAATGGATGAGCACGCCCGAGGCGGCTTTGCCGCTGGCCGAGGCCTATCTCCGGATCATCTTTCTGGCCATTCCGCTGCTGTTCATGTTCAGCTTTGTGACGGCGGCCCTGCGCGGCGCGGGAGACACCCGAACGCCGTTCTGGTTTCTGCTCGTCGTCGTGGCGCTGGACATGGCGCTCAACCCTCTGCTGATCTTTGGCTGGGGGCCGGTACCGCGCATGGGCATCCAGGGCTCGGCAGTGGCCACGCTGATTGCCAATGCCGTGAGCTTTTTTGCCCTGCTGGGCTGGCTGCGCCTGCGCCGCCATCCCTTGTGGATAGGTCGCCGGCAGCTGGGGCTGTTCAAGCCCGATCTGACAATTGTGCGCACTCTGGTGGTCAAGGGCCTGCCCATGGGCGTGCAGATCGTGATGATCTCGCTGGCCATGATCGCCATGATCTCCATGGTCAACGAGCATGGCGTGCAGACGGCATCAGCCTATAGCGCAGCGCTGCAGCTGTGGACCTATGTGCAGATGCCGGCCATGGCCATAGGCGCAGCCTGTTCGTCCATGGCTGCGCAGAACGTGGGAGCAGGGCTCTGGAGGCGTGTCAGCGCCACGGCCAATGCAGGCATGCTGGGCAATCTCTTGATGACGGGCAGCCTGATCGTCCTCATCGTGCTGCTGGACCGTCATGTGCTGGGCTGGTTTCTGCCCGGCGGCAGCCCCTCACTGGAGGTGGCCCGCCATCTCAACCACATTGCCATAGGCTCCTTCCTCTTCTTCGGCGTGACCTTTGTGCTGGCCGGCGTGGTGCGCTCCACGGGGGCCGTGATGGCGCCGGTGCTCATCCTGGCAATTGCCATGTGGGGCATACGCGTGCCCGTGGCGCGCTGGCTGCAACCCGTGATGGGCGTGGATGCCATCTGGTGGAGCTTTCCCATCAGCTCCGTCTGCTCCATGCTGATGATGCTGGCCTACTACCGCTGGGGCAACTGGCGCCAGGCGCACATGCTGCCGGCTGCAGCCCAGGCCCCGGTACAGCCCGCAGGGACGGAGGAGCAGGCCCAGACGGCAGAGGAACTCCAAGCACAGCCCCCCGTGGACAGCGATGCGCTGATGGCCAGTGCCGAGCCCTGCAAGCGCATCGCCATCCCGGCCGAGGTGGGCGGGCAGCCGCCCAGCTCCGTCGCCAACCTGGCCGCGGAGGCCGGATCTGCTTCGCGCGAAGCTAGCCCAGGGTGATGCCTGTTTCCTTGACGATGCGCTTCCAGCGCTCATGGTCGGCGGCAATGAGCCGACCGAACTCCTGGGGCGTGCTGCGCCGCGGCATGTAGTTGTAGCCGGCAAGCCTGGCCAGCACATCAGGCATCTGCATGATCTTGTCCATCTGCTGGGCCAGATAGCCCACGATGTCCTGAGGCGTACCTTTGGGAGCCAGCAGCCCCGACCAGGAATTGAAATCCATGCCCGCTATGCCCAGCTCGCGCAGCGTGGGCAGCTGCGCAAAGGCCGGTACACGCTGGGGCAGCAGCACGGCCAGGGCCTTGACCTTGCCAGCGCGAATCATCTCCACCGAGGTGAAGGAGTCGAACGAGAAGTCCACCTCGCCCGCCACCACGGCCTGCATCTGCGGGCCCGTGCCCTTGTACTGGGCATTCACGATGCCCGGTGCCTCGATCACTTTCTTGAACTGCTCGGTGATCAGCGAAATCATGCTGCTGCCCGAGGAGGCGCTCAGCGGCTTGCCCTGCTTGGCCATGGCCGTCAGCTCCTGCATGCTGTTGACGGGCAGGTCCTTGCGCGCAATCACCACAAAGCCCACATCGCACAGATGGCTGATGGGCTCGAAGCTGGCCAGCGCCTCGTAGCCGGTCTTGTAGAGCACTGGGCTCAGGGTCTGCGCTCCCGCCGTGTTCATCAGCAAGGTATAGCCGTCGGGTGCTGCGCGGGCCGCCAGCTCGGAGCCTATGACGCCGTTGGCGCCACTCTTGTTGTCGACCACGAAGGACTGGCCCGCAAGTTCACCCAACTTCTGCATGGTCAGCCGGGCCACGACGTCGGTGGTGCCACCGGCCGGAAACGGCACGATGACTCGTACCGGCTTGTCCGGATAGCCGGGCGCAGCGGCCGCATGCCAGGGCAGCGCGGTGGCAGCACAGGCAGCCGAGGTGGCAAGAAAGCGGCGGCGTGAAGTATTCACCATAATGCTTGTCTCCTGTAATTGCCCGGAAACGGACTCCTGCGACCGGCTCCGGCTGCGGGCTGTTTGAGCCTTGTAGGCCGAACCATGATGGAGTCCGCCCGCGCCTTCTGTCCAATACCATGCGCCTATGCAAGCATTGGTTTTGCCAATCGGCCGCCCCCGTGCAGGGAACCAAAAACACCGCTCCAGACTCCCACCGTCCGCCATGTCTTCTCAAGCCCTTTCCCTGACCACCGGACCCCGCCGCCTCTCTCAGCGCCTTTCACTCTGGCTGATGCTGGCGCTGGCCGTCTGGGCCTGTGCTTTTGCCACCGGCGCTGGCGCGCAGATCCTGCTCAAAAATGCGGCTTCGGGTGCCGCCACCGTGCAGACGCCGCGCGTGCAGGCCGAGCTGGTGGCCCAGGCCCCCGAGGGCATCGTCGCCGGCCAGGTCTTCTGGCTGGGGTTGAAGATCAGCCATCAACCCGAATGGCATACCTATTGGAAAAATGCTGGCGATTCGGGCCTACCCACCGTGCTGCAGTGGCAACTGCCTCCGGGCCTGGAGGCCGGCCCCATCGCCTGGCCGCTGCCTCATGCGCTGCGCGTGGGGCCCCTGGTCAACTATGGCTATGAGGACACGGTGCTGCTGCCCGTGCCCATCAAGGTCGCTGCCGACTTCAAGGCACCGGTCTCTGGCGTAGTGGACCTGGGCCTGGCCGCCGAATGGCTGGTCTGCCGCGTGGAATGCATTCCCGAGTCCGGTAACTTCCAGCTGCAGATCCCCGTTCAGGGCAGCAGCGCCCCTCACAGCCAGGCCTTTGTGCAGGCACAGGCCGGCCAGCCCCAGGCGCTAAGCCAGGGCGGCCAGGCCCTTGTCGAGTCCGGCAAGGCCGAAGGCACGAACCTGCCCGACGACCGAGTGACGCTGCGCATACCCGGACTGCCGGCCAGCCTCAAGGGCAAGACACTGGAGTTCTATCCCGAGAATGCCGACACCTTCAAACATGCCGCAGAGTCGGGCAAGGACTGGACGCAGCACTGGGACGGAGAGGTCTGGGTGGGCGAGAACATGCCGATGTCCGATATGCGCGGCGAAACCGCGGCGCAACTGGCCGTGGTGCTGGCCCTGCCGCCTGCTGAGCGCGCTGCCGCGCTGGAGCGCGGCGAAAGCGCTGGCTGGCGCAGCGAACTGACCGTGCAGGGCCGATGGAGCGCCCCCGCACTGGCTGGCGTATCGCCGGCCCTGGCTGCGGCGCTGGAGGCCAACAAGACCGCTTCACAGCCCGTACTGGCAGGCAATACGGCCAGTGCAGGCAGCCTCTGGGCGGCCCTTCTGGGCGGCCTGATCGGCGGCCTGATCCTCAATCTCATGCCCTGTGTGTTTCCCGTACTGGCCATCAAGGTGCTGGGCTTTGCGGGCCATGGCCAGAACCGCCAGGCCCAGAAACTGGGCGGCCTGGCCTATACCGCCGGCGTGGTGCTGTCCTTTGTGGCACTCGGCGCACTGCTGCTGGGCCTGCGCGCGGCGGGCCAGCAGCTGGGCTGGGGCTTCCAGCTGCAGTCACCCGTGGTGGTGTCGCTGCTGGCAGCGCTGTTCACCGTGCTGGGGCTGAATCTGGCCGGACTGTTCGAATTCGGCAGCCTGCTGCCCAGCCGCATTGCCAGCGCCCAGGCACGCAACCCGGTGCTGGACTCCTTTCTCTCCGGCGTGCTGGCCGTGGCGATTGCCTCGCCTTGCACGGCGCCCTTCATGGGGGCCTCGCTGGGCTTTGCCATCGATATGCCTGCGGCGCAGGCACTGACGGTGTTTGCCGCACTCGGCGTCGGCATGGCCCTGCCCTATCTGCTGGCCAGCTTCGTGCCTTCCGTCGTGGGCTGGCTGCCGCGGCCCGGCCCCTGGATGCAGACCTTCCGCCACGCCATGGCTTTCCCCATGTTTGCCACTGTGGTCTGGCTGGTCTGGGTGTTGGGCCATCAGGGCGGCATGGATGCCGCTGCGGCCCTGCTGGCCCTGCTGCTGGTGCTGGCCGCGCTGATCTGGGCCCTGGGCCTGCGCGGCAAGAGCCGCATCAGCCTCGGCGCTCTCGCCCTGCTGCTGGCCGCTGGCGTGGCCTATTACGCCCTGCCGCTGATCAAGGCCGAGCCTGCGGGCCAGGCTCAAACACAGGCCGGCGAACTCTGGCAACCCTGGTCGGCAGACAAGGTTCAGTCTGCCCATGCCTCGGGCCAGCCGGTGTTTGTGGACTTCACGGCCGCTTGGTGCGTGACCTGCCAGGTCAACAAGCGCACCACGCTCAGCAATGCCGAGGTGCTTGCTGCCTTTGCGCAGCACCAGGTGCAGCTGCTGCGCGCCGACTGGACACGCCAAGATCCGGCCATCACCCAGGCACTGCAATCGCTGGGGCGCAGCGGCGTCCCCGTCTACGTGCTGTACCTGCCCGGCAAGCAGCCTGTGGTGCTGAGCGAGCTGCTCTCCAAAAGCGAGGTGCTTGACGCACTCAAACAGATCTAGGCCATTACCGTGCGCAAAGCATGACGCAATTCAGGCTGTCTCCACTTCCTCGTGCAGGCAGAGGTAGTTACCCTCGGTGTCCTTGAACCAGGCGGCTTTCTCGGACCCCAGCACGCAGACATGGTTGACGGTCTTGAAGTCGGGGAAGTCGTAGTCCTCAAACACCACACCCCGGCTTTTCAGTTCCCGAATGCTGGCAGCGATATCGGGCACCCGAAAGCTGATGGCCGTGTGCTCGGCCTTGGTACCGCCAGGCTTTGGAAACAGGGCCAGCGCACTGCCGCCAACCAGGTAGACAAACTTTCCATCGGGCCGCAGCTCTCCTGGCTGCAGACCCAGGCTTTCTTCGTAGAAAGCACGAGCACGCGCCATATCCATTACCGGCAGCATCGTCGTCACAGCAGAATGGCTCAGCATAAGAACTCCTTTGCCCGGCGCTGCGGGTTCATGGCCCTGAGTCGAGCGGATCAAGCTTAGCCCCAGGGGTTGGCAGATGCCAGCCCCGGCAAGCTCAATGAACCTGGCGCAATCAACTTTACGACTGGGCACATCGGCCTCGCCTTGGAGTGGAGCGCGACTTCAAGCAGGCGCATAGTGCCTATGGCACAAACCAGGCAAAAGCTCTAGACTGGAACTGCCCACAAGCCAGGCGCAACCGCAGTTTCCAGCCTTTGCCAGCCTTGCACGCGTTGACCACTGCGAACTGCCTGAACTGCACAGGAGGTAAGCCATGCATGCCAACCTTATCCACCAGCCGTCTCACAAACGTCTTTGCTTGTTGCGTGCACTGGCGCTGGCCAGCCTGGCAATCGCCGGTCTGGCCCTGCCCTTTGCCTGGGACGTCCTGGCCAGCATCAACAGCATGCCCAAGATGCACTGGTTGCAACAGGCACTGGCGCAGGCTCCTGCCTTCAGTTGGCTGATGATGTTTGTCTGGGGCGGAGCCATACCGCTGGTCTTGCTCAAGAACATGGACCAGACGCCGTCACACAAGCTTCGCACCACGGTGGTGATGCTGGTCCTGATGTGGATCGCCGTCACCTGGTATGTGCACATGCCGGCCAGCAATCAGTGCAGCGCGCTTTATGGGTCCTGGGATTGGGCCTGCTCGGTTCTGCAATGGGGCTACAGCATGAGTCTGGTGCTGTCCATTGCAGCCTATGCCTTCCTCATGCTGGGCCTGATGGTTACGGCGCTGGGCCTGTTTGCCGAAGGCCTGGAAGATGAGCCCAGCCACGCGGCATGACCCGTCCCGCCATCAAAAAAGCCTGTGGCATGGCCACAGGCTTTTTACTTGCTGCTCTCGCCTCAGGCCTTCATGCGCCCGAACAGTCGGCGGTAGCGTGAGGGTAGATCCTGCATGCGCATCATGATGGGCAGATCGGCCGTATTGAAGTCGCTGTCCCAGGCCGGCGCACCCAGCACCTTGGCACCGGCACGCAGATAGCCCTGGATCAGCGCTGGCGGCTCGACCTTCAACGCATCTGCCGAGACATTGCTGATATGCGCCAACTCCTCGGGCAGGGCTACTCGGGGGCGCACCTGCAACTCGGGCTCGGCCAGATGGCTCTGGCGCAGTTGCTGCCAGATGCGTGCCGGACCTTCGCCATGGGCCAGGCCCGGGTACTGCATGGGAATGCTGGCGCAGCCCACCATGGCCTCGAGCCGGTTGCGCTGCATGAATTCGGCCAACGCCCCCCAGAGCGCCAGAATCACGCCGCCCTGGCGATGCTCCGCATGCACGCAGCTGCGCCCCAGCTCGACCATCTGTGCCCGCCAGGCGTTGATGGGCGAGAGATCGAATTCCTGATCGCTGTACAAACCGCCGGCGCGCTGGGCCTGGGCGGGGGTCAGCAGACGGTAGGTGCCGATCACCTTGTTCTGCTCTTCATCGCAGACCATCAGATGCTCGCAGAAATCGTCAAAGACATCGATGTCATGACCTGCCACGGGGGTCTGCAGCACAGCGCCCATTTCTTCGGCAAAGATCTGATAGCGCAGGCGCTGGGCCTGGCGAACCTCGTCCAGATGCCGGGCCCAGCGCACCTGCAGGCGCAAAGCGGGCGCGGCAGGATGCACGGGACTGGCGGGACGATGGGAAAGCGAGGGAGCCGATGATGATGTCGTCGCGATGCTCTGGCCATTCAGCGCATCAAGAATCTCGGGATGCCTCATGTCTGCTTTCCTCCGGTGTTGGACGCAGTTGGCGGCCTGCCTGTGCCACACGGTGTGTCTGCGTGGCGTCATTGTGGAAAACGCAGATGAAGCCCGCGCGACATTTGGATGACGGTTGCATGACAAACCATGGCAGCCGCCATCCCTGCACAGAGAGCTGAATTGCCGCTCGGGATTGTGGTGAATGGGAAAGCCGGAGTGGGCGACAATCGGCATATGAGTTTCGCCCCCCTGACCAATGACACCTTCCTGCGCGCATGCCGTCGCCAGGCTACTGACTACACGCCCCTGTGGCTGATGCGCCAGGCGGGACGCTACCTGCCCGAGTACAAGGCCACCCGCGCCAAGGCCGGCAGCTTCATGGGCCTGGCCACCAATGTGGACTACGCCACCGAGGTGACCCTGCAGCCGCTGGATCGCTTCCCGCTGGACGCTGCCATTCTGTTCAGCGACATCCTGACCGTGCCCGACGCCATGGGCCTGGGCCTGTCGTTCGCCGAAGGCGAAGGTCCGCGCTTTGCCAAGGTGGTGCGCGACGAGGCCGCCGTGGCCGAGCTGGCCGTGCCCGACATGGACAAGCTGCGCTATGTGTTTGACGCCGTCACCAATATCCGCAAGGTGCTCAATGGCCGTGTACCGCTGATCGGCTTCTCGGGCAGCCCCTGGACTCTGGCCTGCTACATGACCGAGGGCAAGGGCAGCGATGACTACCGTACCGTCAAGTCGCTGATGTACTCGCGCCCCGACCTGATGCACCGCATCCTGGAAGTCAACGCCGACAGCGTGGCGGCCTACCTGAACGCCCAGATCGATGCCGGCGCACAGGCCGTGATGATTTTTGACAGCTGGGGCGGCGTGCTGGCCGACGGTGCTTTCCAGGAGTTCAGCCTCGCCTATACCAAGCGCGTGCTGGCTCAGCTCAAGCGCACCGGCGTGGACGGCAGCGACGTGCCCCGCATCGTCTTCACCAAGGGCGGTGGCATCTGGCTGCCCGACATGAAGGACATCGACTGCGAAGTGCTGGGTCTGGACTGGACTGCCAATCTGGGCAAGGCGCGCGCCATCGTGGGCGGCGAGATCGGCGGCCCCGGCAAGGCGCTGCAGGGCAATATCGACCCGAATGTGCTGTTTGCCGCACCCGAGCAGGTCGCCGCCCAGGCGCGTGCCGTGCTGGACAGCTTTGGCAAGCCCCATACCGACAAGAGCACCACCGGCCCCACCCACATCTTCAATCTGGGTCACGGCATCAGCCAGTTCACCCCGCCCGAACATGTGGCCGCGCTGGTCGAAGCTGTGCACAGCCACTCGCGCCTGCTGCGCACAAAGGGCTGATTCCCCCCTGCAACAACTGCCTTCCCAGGCATTTGTTGCAGAGCAACGGGCCCCAATCACCCGATAAGATCAAATGGTTATTGAACGACAATTGCCGGCCTGAGATGCAGCAAAGCGGCAGCAAATCATTGATTTCAAATCACTAAATCTCAGACCCTGAAAAATTCGGCGCCAGCAGTGCTTGGCGCTTTTTTATTTTTTCATCCACCTTGGCATCGATTGACGGAAGTTATCCACATATGAATGCTTCAAGATAACTGCATGCCTCATGGCTGCTGGCTCTAGTGCTATTTTTTGAGAAGTTAAGGACTTTGCACAGCGGTTTGGAAGCATTTAGGTTTAGGGAGCTTCTCGGTTGACAGTGACTCGCCGCCTGATTTATGCACAGATATGGCGATGCAGACTCCCTGCCAACACTCCGTCGAAGCAAGCTCATCATCGCCTCATGAATACATATAAGTCTTTGTTTTAAATAAATTAATTATTCAACCGCTCAGCCATCCTGCCGGCTTGCAAACACGAACAGGACTTGCTCAGGCCTTTCGCGCATATTGTTTCTCACAAAGTTATCCACAGAACGCAAAGCCTTTGCAGGCCTCAAAATCTGCTATAGCTCTGAGGAACCGCGGCCTCTGCAGCGCCTTCCCCCGATCCAACTCCATGTCCCATATCGTTTACGTTGCCGTCCAGACCCCTGCCCACAGCGCCGTAGGTGATCTGTTGAGCTACGTTAGCGATGCATGGCTGGAGCCCGGCAGCTTGGCGCGCGTTCCTCTGGGAAAAAGAGAGTTGCTGGGTGTGGTCTGGGATACGCCCGCCGCCCCCGAAGCCATTCCAGACGGGGTGGAACTGCGCAGCATTGCCGGCCTGCTGCAGGGCATAGAACCGCTGAACCAGGCCTGGCGACGCCTGGTGGCTTTTGCCGCGCACTATTACCAGCGCAGCTTGGGCGAGATCGCCGTCACCGCCTTGCCGCCTCAATTGCGCGATATGTCGCCCGAACAACTGGCGCGGCGGCTGACTCCGTCCAAGACAGCCAAGACGCCAGCCGGCAAGCGCAAGAAGACACAAGTCGCTGAAGCAGCACAAGCGAGCACCGAGACGATGGCTCACACGCAGGACGCCAGCAGCGCAACGCCTTTGCTCGCCCTCAGTGCCGAACAATCGGCGGTTTTTGAGCAAATTGAGCAAAACCCCGGCCCGTTCCTGCTCTACGGCAGCACTGGCAGCGGCAAGACCGAGGTTTATCTGCGTGCAGTGCAAGCCGTGCTGGATGCCAACCCGGAGGCTCAAGCCCTGGTGATGGTGCCCGAGATCAACCTCACGCCTCAGCTGGAAGAGCGATTTGTCGCCCGCTTCGTGCCTCAGTACGGCAAGGACGCCGTAGTCAGCATGCACAGCGGCATGACCAACCCGCAGCGTCTCAAAAGCTGGCTGGCCGCTCACACGGGCCGCGCCCGCATCGTGCTGGGTACGCGCATGGCTATTTTTGCCAGCGTGCCGCAACTGGCGCTGATCGTGGTCGACGAGGAGCATGACGCCAGCTACAAGCAGCAGGAAGGGGCACGCTATTCGGCACGCGATCTGGCCATCTGGCGCGGGCGCGATACCGGCGCCAAGGTCATTCTGGGCAGCGCCACACCGTCGCTGGAGAGCTGGCATGCCTCGGAACCCGATGTCGGCCGCTACCTGCGCCTGCATATGCCCAGCCGTATCGGCGCGGCCAGCATTGGCGCGGCCGGCTCAGGCGCGGCCAGCCTTCCCAGGGTGAGAATGGTGGACATGGGCCAGCAACCCAAACGCGCCGTGTTCTCGCCGCCGCTGATCGAGGCCATCACCGAGCGCGTCAAACGCGGCGAGCAAAGCCTGATTCTGCTCAACCGCCGCGGCTTTGCCCCCGTGCTGTTCTGCGCCGACTGCAACTGGAAGAGCGACTGCCCCCATTGCAGCGCTCACCAGGTCTTTCACAAGGGCGACCGCACGCTGCGCTGCCACCACTGCGGCTTTACCCAGCGTGTGCCGTTTGCCTGCCCCAACTGCGGCAACCCCGACATCCTGCCGCTGGGCAAGGGCACGGAGCAGTTGCAGGAAGAGCTGGAGCGGCTGCTGCGCAATGTGCAGCGCCCCGACGGCAATCCGGCCCGCGTGGCGCGCATCGACGCCGACACCACCAAGGCCAAGGGCAGCCTGGAGCAGCAACTGGCCCAGGTGCATGCCGGCGATGTGGATGTGCTGGTAGGCACCCAGATGGTGGCCAAGGGCCATGACTTTCGGCGCATCACGCTGGTGGCGGCCGTGCAACCCGACAGCGCGCTGTACTCCAGCGACTATCGCGCCCCGGAGCGGCTGTTCTGCCTGCTGATGCAGGCCGCCGGGCGTGCCGGACGCGACGCGCAATATGTGCAGGCACAGGGCAGCCATCCGGAAATGTGGATTCAAAGCCACGACCCGCAAAACGCCGTCTACACCGCACTGCGCAAGCATGACTACCCGGCGTTTGCCAGGCAGCAGCTCAAGGAACGGCTGGATGCCGGCATGCCGCCCTATGCCTTTCAGGCCATAGTCCGGGCCGATGCACGCACCCAGGAAGCCGCCCAGGCCTTTCTGAATGCCGCCACCCAGGTCGCCAAAGAGGCCAAGCTGCCTTATCTGGACGAAGTGTTCATCTACCCGCCCATCCCCATGGCGGTGCAGCGCGTGGCCAATGTGGAGCGTGCCCAGATGCTGCTGGAAGCCGGCAACCGCAGCGCCCTGCTGCGCTTTCTGAATGCCTGGCAGCAGTATCTGCACTGGCTGCGCACTCTGCCCGAGCACAGGCCGCTGGTGCGCTGGCTGGTGGATGTGGATCCGCTCAGCATTTAAAGTCGTCTGAAGTTTAAGGTTTTTAGCTCTTTAGCCCTTTACCCATAAGCGCTGACAGCTATCAATTTATATAAACCGCAGGCGCTTGGCAAATCCATCGGGATTTGCGCGAATGGGCAAGCCGGCATGGCTATTGCATGGTGTGAAGCTCGGCTCCACAAGAGGCCGTTTCATTCAATCACGGAGCACTACTTCATGCAAAAACAAGTCTTCCGCCAGTCCTTGCTGGCCGCCACCATTGCCGTTCTGGGCGTTCTGTCCGCCCCCGGCGCAGCCCTGGCGCAGGATGCATCGCCTGCGGCCGCGCAGGCGGCCAAGGCACAGGCAGCCAAGCCCAATGTGGTGGTGCTGGCCACGGGCGGCACGATTGCGGGTGCCGGTGCCTCGACCGTCAACAGTGCTACCTACACGGCCGCCAAGGTACCTGTGGACAAGCTGCTGGCCGGCCTGCCCGAGCTGGCCCAGATCGCCAATGTGCGCGGCGAGCAGGTGTTCCAGATCGCTTCCGAGAGCTTCACCAACGACAATCTGCTGACCCTGGCCAAGCGCGTCTCGCAACTGGCCAAGCAGTCCGATGTGGACGGCATCGTCATCACCCACGGCACGGACACGCTGGCCGAGACGGCCTACTTC
This sequence comes from Comamonas sp. HJ-2, assembly GCF_053615495.1. Classification (NCBI taxonomy): domain Bacteria; kingdom Pseudomonadati; phylum Pseudomonadota; class Betaproteobacteria; order Burkholderiales; family Comamonadaceae; genus Comamonas; species Comamonas sp. HJ-2. The sequence continues at coordinate 56,917 of NZ_JBSIFD010000009.1, forward strand.
CTGAGCCTGACCGTGCACACCGACAAGCCCATTGCCGTGGTCGGCAGCATGCGTCCGGGCACGGCCCTGTCCGCCGATGGCGCACTGAACCTGGTCAATGCCGTCAGCGTGGCTGGCTCCAAGGACGCCAGGGGCAAGGGCGTCTTCGTCACCATGAATGACGAGATCAACACCGCCCGCGATGTGAACAAGGACATCAATATCCAGACCGGTGCCTTCAAGAGCCAGTGGGGCCCGCTGGGCATGGTGGTCGAGGGCAAGAACTACTGGTTCCGCGCGCCCGTCAAGCGCCACACCATGAACTCCGAGTTCAATATCGACAACATCGACAAGCTGCCTCAGGTGGACATCGTCTATGCCTACGGCAGCGTCCAGCCCACGGCCGTGAATGCCCTGGTCGATGCCGGCGCCAAGGCCATCGTCCATGCCGGCACCGGCAATGGCTCGGTCGCCGACCGCATGGTCAAGCCGCTGCAGGATGCCCGCGGCAAGGGCGTGCTCATCGTGCGTTCGTCACGCGTGCCCTACGGCTTTGTGCTGCGCAATGCCGAGCAGCCCGACGACAAGTACGACTGGGTGGTCGCCCACGACATGCGCCCCGAAAAAGCACGCCTGCTGACCATGCTGGCGCTGACCAAGGGCGCCAACACCAAGGAACTGCAGCGGATGTTCTGGGAGTATTGATCCACCCCTGAGCCGCTTCGCGGCTTCCCCTCAAGGGGACGGCAGCCTTTGCTGCGAGGCGGCTCTTGCTGGCTGCCTCTCTCGGGGCATGCCTGATTTGAGATTCAGGATACAAACAGCGGTTTGCGCAGGCTGGTCTTGCGCAAACCGCTATTTTTTTCTGATCAGGTCATCAGCGCCACGGCAGCGGAGAAGCTGAGAAAGGCCAGGCTGGTCGAGACCAGGATGATGCGGGCCACGCGGCCGCTGTGGGCGCCGTAGCGCTCGGTCAGCAGCGACACATTGCTGGCGGACGGTAGGGCTGCCAGCAGCACCAGCACCACCAGGGTTTCGTGCTGAAGCCCCAAGCCCATGGAGATTGCGGCCAATCCGACGGCCCAGACCAGCAGCGGATGGACGACCAGTTTGGCCAGCGCGATCGGTACATAGTCGCGCGCTGCCACGCGCTCATGGCTGTTCATCTGCGAGCGCGCCAGCACCGCGCCTATGGTGAACAAGGCCACCGGCGAAGCCGCTGCAGCCAGCATGGACACGGTCTTGTCCACCGGGCCGGGCAATACCCAACCCATGGCGGATGCCAGGCCGCCCAGCAGAATCGACCAGGGCATGGGGTTGGACGCCATGCCCTTGAGCGAATTGCGCACTGCCAGCCAGATTCCTTGCCCTCCCGCCAGATCGAGCCGCGACAGCGCAATGCAGGCCGAGGTGGTGAGGACCATGTCGATGGCCATGGTCACGATCACCGGCCCCGCACTCTGCGCGCCCAGCAGCGCCGCCAGCATGGGGACGCCCATGAAGCCGGTGTTCGGAAAAGCAGCGACCAGTGCACCGAATGCGGCATCGTTCCAGCCCAGGCGTGCGTGGGTCAGCAGCACGGTCGCCCCCACCATCAGCACCGCACAGAGCAGATAGACCAGGGTGACGTTGATGTCGAGCAGCTGATGAATCGGTGTCTGCGCGCCAAAGCGGTACAGCATGCAAGGCAGCGCGAAGTACAGCACAAAGGCATTGAGGCCGGGGATGGACGCCTGGGGCAGGATGCCGCGCCATGTGGCGACAAAGCCGCAAGCCACCAGGGCAAAGAAGGGAAAGGTGATGAGTAGAACGGACAACACGCACAAATTGTGACAGCGCCCGGCTCCAGCCCTCTCACGGCCTTCGATGAAAATTTTTCAGTGCAGACCTATCCAAAAACAAAGCCTGCGCAAGGCAGGCTGCTGTGACAGGTACAAGGACAGCGCGTCAGAGCTTGAGTTCCTTTTCCACATCTGCAGTCTTGCGACGCGCCAGCGCCAGGTTGGCACGAGCCTTGTCCAGCACCAGATAGAAGAACACGCCGTCATTGGCGGCCACGGGACGGATGATGTGATATTGCTTGCCCAGAGTGATCAGTATGTCGTCGATCTGGTCGTTGAGATTGAGCATGCGCATGGTCTTGATCTTGGCACGCACGACCTCGGTGTTGCCGGCCGCGGCCAGCTCCATGTCCACGCCGCCGCCTACGCTGCCCATCAGCATGCCGCTGGCGCTGTCCACGAGGGCGCCGCAGACAGCACCGTCTGCGGTCATCAGAGCGTTCAGAGAATCCTGGATAGAGGCCATAAATCCACCTTTTGAAAAAGCAAGACAAGGAACTCGTGCGCCAGATGCGCACCCACTCAGACTCAGAACTCCAGTGAACCTGTGATCAAGAGGGCAGGTACCCTGTGGCAACCTCGCCAGCCGCCCAGAGCGCGCGACCCAGCAAGGCGTTCTGATCCACCACCAGACAGAGAACAGCCGGGAAGGAGCCGTTCACCGCCTGGAAGACCACCGTACCCGACTCCGTCTCGAAAGTCAGGCGCTTGCAATCCTTGTGTCCGATCTCATTGGCCACGGCCTTGGCCATGGCCATGAGCGAGCCCGCCATGGCCGACAGTCGTTCGGTCGGCAGATCGCTGCGAATGCGCAGCGCTGAAATCTCGAAACCGTCAGGGGTACAGAGCAAGGCGATGTGGACGCCCGCCACCGGGGCCACCACACGCGCCAGGATTTCCTGACCTGCCTCCACGGCATGTGGCGGAATCACGAGGGAGGTATGGGTCTTCATAGAGTCTGACTTTGCAAGGAGAGCAGCGATGCCAGCACGCTCAGGGCATCCAGCATCTGCTGGCGATCACGTGGATCAGCCTCAACAAGCGGGGTGAGGTCATGGCCTTTGGCAACCAGGGCGGAGCTGAATGCCTCCAGCCTTGCTCCGCTGGCGGGACGGCAACTGAGAATGACCATCAAAGGTGCCTGGTCCAGCTCTGCGATCCCCGTCAGCATCTCGCAGGCGTAGTCCACCGCGCCCGCATCGTTGACGTCCACCATCAGCAGCGCTCCCACCGATGCAGAAAGCACCCAGCGGCGCACGAAATCGAATCGATCCTGACCGGGGCTGCCTACCAGCTGCAGTCGCTCGCCAGAGCCCAGATCGATCTCGCCAAACTCCGCACCGACCGTGGTGAACTCCTTGCTGTGCGTCGCCTTGTCCAGGTTGCGCACATCGCTGCCTGCCATGAATTCCCCGCACAGGCTGCGCAGCGCCGTGGTCTTGCCTATGCCCATGGACCCCAGCAGACTCACCCGCAGCAGACCCTGGCCGGGCTGCATGGGCATGAAAGATGTCATGTACGTCCTCCACGGGTAATCCAGCCCGTCAGCTTGCTGAGCCATTGACGCGTCACGGAAGCGGCTGGCTGCTTCTGGGCAATTGATTTCTGCGCAGCGGAGGGTTCCCCGGAGCCGCGCAGACTACAGCGCAGGACTGCCTGAATCTGAGGCAGGGACAGCAGGGCCGATAGTTGCGACATCTCAATGCCGGCGTGCTCGGCCAGCGATCTGGCATCGATAGGCCCACGCGCGAGCAGCGCCAGCACACGCATGTTCTGCGCGCTGTTGGCGCTGCCAGGCAAGGCGACCCAGGATTTGATTTGAAAGCAATGCGTACAGTCGACTCCCCGCGACTGAAGCTCTTGCAAGGCACGCTGTAGCGACAGGGGCTCACCGGCCCTGTGCTGGGCTCTCCAGTCCATGAGGAAAACCGCGGCACGGTCGAGCATGTCGATCAGGTCGGACAGCGTGAAGTCCACATCAAGATGTACTGCCCAGCCCTGGGAAGAACGCCCCAGCGGCTGCATGGCCGGCTCGCCGCCGAGATAGACCACGCAAGGAGCTCTCGCCTCGGCCCTGGCCAGCAGGCTCTCCAGCCCTTCGATCACCAGCACTTCGGCCGCATGGCGCGGAACCTGACGCCAGCCGGAAAGCGACTTGCGCGCGGCCACGGCGAACAGCGCTTCAAAGCGCTGCTGCACGGCAGGCGTCCAAAGTTCTGCGGCCAAGCTCACTTCACCGATGGTTCTCGCCATGCACAACACCCTGAGGGTTGAGGAAAAGACAATGAATCCCTCAACCATCGAAAATTCGCTGGCGCTGTCGGGATCAAGGCCGGACACGATGCAATATTCACGCTACACAACTAACACCTTATTACAACAATTATTCAAGTAACAGGAGAGCGCACGTGTAGGTGAAACGCTCGCTGAGTCCCTGATTTTTGTCAGTTGTGAGCGCTGTCATCAGGGCTCTTCACAGCGAAGCGGTATGCTCCCAGTCCTTGTTTTTGATGATGGGTCACTCTGCTTCATGTCTGCTGGTCTCAACCTCGCTCAGCTCCAGGCCGTGCATTACACCGAAGGTCCATGCCTTGTTCTGGCAGGCGCCGGCTCGGGCAAGACCCGTGTGATTACGCACAAAATAGGCCGTCTGATCGAAACCGGTCTGGCGCCACGCCGCATTGCCGCTATCACTTTTACCAACAAGGCCGCCGCCGAAATGCGCGAACGCGCCGCAGGTCTGATCGGCCGCCAGGCCAAGGAGGTGCTGATCTGCACCTTCCACTCGCTAGGCGTGCGCATGGTGCGCGAGGACGGCCACATCCTCGGTCTCAAGCCCCAGTTCAGCATTCTGGACACCGACGATGTCACCGGCATCCTCAAGGACTGCGCGGGCGGCACCACCGATATGGCGACGGCCCGCCAGTGGCAGTGGACCATCAGCGGCTGGAAGAATCAGGGCTGGGACAGCCGCAAGGCCCTGGCCATGGCGCAGGACGACAACGAGCGCAGCACCGCTCTCATCATGCAGCGCTATGAAGAGCGCCTGACCGCCTACCAGAGCGTGGACTTCGACGACCTGATCGGCATGCCCATGCGCCTGCTGCGCGGCCACCCCGAGGTGCGCGAAAAATGGCAACGCCTGCTGGGCCATGTGCTGGTGGACGAATATCAGGACACCAATGCCACGCAGTACGAGCTGCTCAAATTCCTGGTGGGCGAGCGCGCCCACTTCACGGCCGTGGGAGACGACGATCAGTCGATCTACGGCTGGCGCGGCGCCACGCTGGACAACCTCAGGAAGCTGCCCGTGGACTTTCCGCAGCTCAAGGTCATCAAGCTGGAGCAGAACTACCGCTCCACCAGCGCCATCCTGCGCGCCGCCAACAATGTGATCGGCCCCAACCCCAAGCTATTTCCCAAGACACTGTTTTCGGAACTCGGCGAGGGCGAACCCGTGCGCATCGTCGACTGCGACACCGAAGAGCACGAGGCCGAGCGTGCCGTGGCCCGCATCCAGAGCCTGCGCGCCAATATGAACCCGCAGCCCGCGTGGAAGGACTTCGCCATCCTCTACCGCGCCAACCACCAGGCCAAGCCCTTCGAGAAGGCGCTGCGCAAGGCCAACATCCCCTACAAGGTCTCGGGCGGCACCAGCTTTTTCGACCGCGCCGAGATCAAGGACCTGTGTGCATGGTTCCGCCTCTGGATCAACAACGACGACGACCCGGCGTTTCTGCGCTCCATAGGCACGCCCAAGCGCGGCATCGGTCACACCACGCTGGGCAAGCTCGGGGAGTTCTCCGCTGCGCACAAGCTCAGCATGTTCGGCTCGCTGTTCAATGCCATGCTGGAGGAGGCGCTGCCGCGCAAGGCCTTCGAAAGCCTGCTGGAATTCGGCCGCTATATCAACGACCTGGAATACCGTGCCCGCCACACCCTGGGCTTTGAAGCCTCGCGCAGCTTTCTGATCGACTGGCTCAAGGAAATTGGCTACGAACAGTATCTGTATGACAGCGAGGACAGCGAGTCCGTCGCCGCCGCGCGCTGGAGCAATGTGCTGGAGTTCTGTGACTGGATGGCCCAGCGCGCTGGCGGCCAGATAGAAGATGCTGCAGGCGCCGGCACCCAGACCGAGGTCAAGAGCCTGCTGGAGGTCTCGCAGAACATTGCCCTGCTCTCCACCATCAGCGAGCGTGAGAAGGAGCAGGACATGGTCGTGCTCTCCACCCTCCACGCGTCCAAGGGTCTGGAATGGCTCCATGTCATGCAGGTCGGCGTGACCGAGGGCATGCTGCCATTCAAGCTGGACGATGACGATGGCAAGCAGCAGCAGGTCAGCGATGAAACGGCAGCGCGGCTGCAGGAAGAGCGCCGCCTGATGTATGTGGGCATCACCCGCGCCCAGCGCACGCTGGCCGTGAGCTGGACCAAGCGCCGCAAAAAAGGCCGCGAGATGGTGGCCTGCCAGCCCAGCCGCTTCATCAAGGAAATGGGCCTCGATGCGGCCACGGCCAAGGAAGACCCGCGCGAGAAGCTGCGCAAGCTGCGCGAAGAATTTGCCGCGCGCAAGAACCAGGCGGCGCCAGGCGCCGCCAACTGATGACTCCACATGACTTTGAGATCTTTGATTTTCATAGCTGCCAGCGCTTTCTCCATAACAGCTTGCGCGCAGTTTGACTCCAAGCCTGTCAGCACTTGCGCGCGAGACTGGCAGATGAGCGACAAGCAGCTGCAAGGCGTATGGACGGGCTCCGTCGCCGGCAGTGAGGAAACCGCCCGCATGGTGCTGGGCCCGCATCCCGAATGGGAAGGCAATGTCAAAGGCAGCGTCAGCCGCCTGGGCAGCAGCCATCCCATGGTGGGCGATGTGAACGAGGGTACGGTCACTCTTGAAGAAAGCGCAGACGGCTCACGCATCACCGGCACCTGGCTGGGCGAAGTGGTCGAGGGCAGTTGCGGTACAGAAATTCACGGCAGTTACCAGGAGGGAGAAAATGTTCCACCACGTGCGTTCATCATGCGCAAGGCCCAACCCTGAGCAGGGCTGGGTGTTGCCAACCGCAACCGGCCTGTGCATTGATTGACCCCATGAGTATTCGCTTCTTCACCCCGCCCCCCCTGACCCTGAGCATCGGCCTGGCACTGGTCGGCGGCCTGAACCCAACCACCGCCAGCAGCGCGGAACTGCCGCCCCCCGAAAGCTGGCAGCAATGTGCTGCCACCACCAGCAACAACGACCGCCTGGCCTGCTTTGATGCCTGGGCACACAAGCAAGGCCCGGCGGCTGCGCCCCCGGCCACCGGTTGGAGTGCACCTGCAGCCAGCGCACAAGCTGCGCCGGCTCTCACTGCTGCTACCGCCTCGGCGAACGATGCCGCGCCCGCCAGTGCGGCTGGGGCGACTGTCGCCAGCGCCGACAGCGGCCTGGGTCTCTCACCCAACAACGGCGGCTGCCGCGATCCGCGCTACACCGAGGTGTCGCGCTACTTCGAGCTGGAGCCCGGCACGGACTGCGGCACCTTCAACTTCCGCGGCTACCGTCCCATGTCGGTCTCCGTGGTCGTGGGCGACGAGGTCAATCAGCAGCCCTATTCGCCCAGCCGCGGCCTGGCGACCGAGCAGCCCCACCAGAAGCACGAGATGCGCCTGCAGCTCTCGGCCCGCACCAAGATTGCCTCCGGCCTGCTGACCGGCCCTACCTCGAAGGGCAAGGATTCGCTGTGGTTCGGCTATACCCAGCAGTCCTACTGGCAGCTGTTCAACGGCGATATCTCGCGGCCCTTCCGCACCACCGACCACGAGCCCGAGGTCTTCTACGTCTACCCGACGGACGCCCAGCTGCCGCTGGGCTGGCGCTGGCGCTACTCGGGCATAGGCATAGCTCATCAGTCGAACGGCCAGAGCAACCCGCTGTCGCGCAGCTGGAACCGCTGGTATCTGATGACCGGCGCCGAGCTGGGCAACCGCTGGCAGCTGCATCTGAAGGCCTGGCAGCGCATGAAGGAGAGCGCGCTCGAGGACGACAACCCCCACATCCAGGACTACATCGGTCGCGGTGAAGTCAAGCTGGGCTGGAACGTCAACGAGCAGAACTATCTGGGCCTGACTGCACGCGGTTCGCTGGGCCAGGGCAAGGGCTCCGGTCGTATCGAGTGGCTGCGCACCCTGGGCGAAGGCTGGAACGGCGGCAAGAGCAATCTGCGCCTGCATGTTCAGCTGTTCAGCGGCTATGGCGACAGTCTGATCGACTACAACAACAAGCGTACGGTACTCAGCGTGGGCCTGAGCCTGCTGGACTTCTGAAGCCGGCCTGGTCCGCAGCCGCTGGGCCGAGCCGTGATTTACGCCAGAAAGCCAGAAGCCCGGGCCTGAGCCACCAGCAACTCGGTAAACCGCGCATAGCCTGCGGCATTGGCATGCACCTGATCGGCGCGCAAGGCACTATTGCCCAGCACCTCGCTCCAGGCATCGGCCAGCAATGCCACCCGGTTGTCCTTGGCCAAGGTTTGGTAGATGGAGTGATCCTTCATGCGCCCCGTCAACGCTGCACTCAGACTCAGCTCCGGCACGGCCACCAGCAGCACGGGCGTCGCCCTGGCTTTGCACAGCTGCAGCATGCGCGTGATCTCGCCCTGCACAACTTGCTCGCTCCTGCGCTGCAGCCAGTCGTTGCCACCGGCGCACAGAATCGCCAGCGATGGCCCGTGCTCATCGAGCAGCCCCGGCAGACGGTCCGCAATCTGTTTGCTGGTCTCGCCCGAAACACCTGCATTCACCACCTTCCAACCCGTGCGCTCGGCCAGCAGGCTGGGGTAGCCGGCATCTGCGCTGGCTCCAACACCTTGCGTCAAGGAGTCACCAAGCGCCAGCACGGTAGCCCCGGCAGGAACGGCTGCGGCCTTGGGTGTCTTCTTGCCACAGGCGCTTAGCAGCATGGCACCACCTGTCAGCAATGCTGCGGCACGCATGCATTGAAGAACATGGCGTCGGTACGGGTCAAATATCGGCTTCATGGCATCTCGCAAAACAGCGGGTGTGCAACGGCTGGAGGACTGCGCGAGGATAGCCCAGCCTCCGCCGCCTCCATGCAAGCCGCGTTGCACAACGGTAAGACTGCAAAGCAGCAGCCGTAAAAAACCGCTGCGCCCAAGGCCCAGCGGCTATGCGTGCGCAGATTGCCAATCAGTCGGGCACGACTGCAGTCACCTCGATCTCCACCTTGGCCCGGTCCTCGATCAAGGCAGCCACCTGCACGGCCGTCATGGCCACGCTGAATGAACCAATCAGTTCGCGATAGGCCTTGCCGATCTCGGCCTGCTGCGCCAGATATTCCTTCTTGTCGGTGATATACCAGGTCATGCGCACGATATGTTCAGGCCTGGCTCCACCGGCCTGCAGCACCTCGACGATATTGTGCAGAGCCTGTCTGGCCTGCGCCGCGAGGTCGTCAGTATGAAACCGGCCTTCGGCGTCCCAGCCTATCATGCCGGCCACATAGATCTGGCGGCCGCTGACGGCCACGCCATTCGCATATCCCTTGGGCCGGGGCCAGCCCGGAGGCAGCAGTACTTGCATGTTCAACTCCTGTTTTCTGTTGGATTGGATGAACTTTGCCAACGCTCGATTGCGTGGCGGATATGTTGCGGCGCAGTGATGGCCTGATGGGTTTGGAGACTGGTGAAGACCAGCACTTTCTGCGCCGTCACGCGCAGCTGTCCCTCAGGACCTGTGCAATCCACATCGAGCGTCAGCGAACGATTGCCCAGCTTGGCAACCGACAGGCCCAGACTCACGGTTTCACCCATGCGGGTGATGGCACGAAAGTCGCACCCCAGATGCACGATGGGCAGGCCCACCTTGTCCTTGTGCAGCATGTCCGCATAGCTCAGGCCCAGAGCTTGGTTGAACCAGTCTTCGACCAGCCCGTTGAACAGCACCAGATACTGGGGAAAGAAGATGATGCCCGCCGGATCGCAGTGCGCAAAACGAATCGGCATCTGCGTCACAAAGCGTTTTGAAGCCATTGCCACTTCATTCATACCCAAGCAATTCCTTCGGCAAAATCTGCCTGCAGCGCTTTTCAATCGGGCGCATGCAGCTTTTAAAAACATAGCAATCAGGTTTGATGCAGGCGAAAGCGCTGCAACTTGCCCGTGGCCGTGCGCGGCAGCTGATCGACGAACTGTACGGCCCGTGGATATTTGTAGGGAGCGACCTGGCTCTTCACAAAATCCTGCAGCTCCATGACCATGGCATCGCTGGCCACATGGCCGGCACGCAGCACCACAAAAGCCTTGACGATCTGGCCTCGCTCGCTGTCGGCCACGCCAATCACCGCGCATTCAGCCACAGAACCGTGCTGCATCAGGGCCTCTTCGACTTCGGGTGCAGCGATGTTGTATCCGGCCGAGATGATCATGTCGTCGGTGCGTGCCTGATAAACGAAGTAGCCGTCGACATCCATCAGATAGGCATCGCCCGTCAGATTCCAGCCCCGGCTCACATACTTGGTCTGACGGCTGTCGTTGAGATAGCGGCACCCCGTTGGACCCTGCACGGCCAGTCTGCCCACGGTGCCGGGCGGTACCTCGAGCCCCGCATCATCCACCACCTTGGCCCGATAGCCGGGCACGGCCTTGCCGGTGGCACCGGGACGGGCCTCCTCTTCGCGGTGCGAGATGAAGATGTGCAGCATCTCGGTAGAACCGATGCCGTCAATGATTTCAATACCGGTCGCCTCCTTCCACAGCGCGCGTGTGGAGGCGGTCAAGGCCTCGCCCGCCGACACGCATTTGCGCAGCCGGGTGCGGCGGATGCGTTCGCCCTGCTGGGCCATCACACGATAGGACGTGGGCGCAGTGAACACCACACTGGCACCAAATCGCTCAATGCCATCAACCAATTGCACGGGGCCGGCTTTCTCCAGCAAGGCCATGCTGGCCCCGATGGACATAGGGAACAGCACCTGCCCCCCCAACCCGAAAGTGAATGCCAGCGGAGGACTGCCTATGAACACATCGTCGGCATTGGCACGCAGCGTATGCACGGGCCAGCAGGCGCAGACCGCCATCACATCACGATGAAAATGCATGGTGGCCTTGGGCACGCCCGTGGTGCCCGAGGTGAAGCCCAGCAGGCAGGTATCGGTGGCTGCAGTTTCCACGGCCTGGAAGTCATCGCCCGCCCGCTCCATCAGGCGCTCCAGTGCATCGGCTTCCACACTGTTGAAATAGCGCACGGCCTTGAGCGTGCTGGTTTTTTCCTGCGCACCCTGCACCTCGGTGCGCAGTGCCGCATCGCACAGCGCATGGCTGATCTGCGCTATGTCGATGATGGTGGACAGCTCCTTGGCCCGCAGCAGCGGCATGGCGGCCACGGCAATGCCCCCGGCCTTGATGACGCCAAACCAGCAGGCCACCATCATGGGATTGTTAGGTGCGCAAAGCAACACGCGGTTGCCCGGCTGCAGTCCCAGCTCCTGCGTCAGCACATTGGCGATGCGATTGGCCTTGAGCTGCAGATCCGCATAGCTCCAGCGCAGGCCTTCGGCCTGAATGCACAAGCGGTCGCCGCGCCCCTCGCTCACATGTCTATCCAGCAGCTCCACAGCACAGTTCAGGCGCTCGGGGAACCGCAGCTCGGGCAGCTCGAAAATGAACTCGGGCTGCTGTTCGGGCGGTGGCAGGTTGTCGGCAGCAAAGGTATCGATATGCGCGGTGTACGACATGATTCCGATCTTTCAGGCAAAAACAGGATCAAACGCTTGATACAAAAGCGCCATCAGCTATGACTTTTGATAAGGTCACGCCCAATGATGAGCTGCTGCACCTCGGTCGCGCCTTCGTAGATGCGCAGGGCGCGAATCTCCCGGTAAAGGCGCTCCACAGGCTGCTCGCTGACCACGCCCAGGCCGCCCCAGATCTGCACGGCGGCATCGATCACCTGCTGGGCGTTTTCCGTCGCCGTCATCTTGGCCATGGCGGCTTCCCTTGTCACGTTCTCGCCCTGGTCACGCAACCAGGCTGCGCGATAGGTCAGCAGCGCCGCGCTGTCGATCTGCGTGGCCATCTGCGCCAGCTTGGCCTGGGTGAGCTGAAAATCAGCCAGCACGCCGCCGAACATCTTGCGGCTGGTCGCGCGCTGCAATGCCTCATCCATGGCACGACGCGCAAAGCCCAACGATGCGGCGGCCACCGAGGTGCGGAACACATCAAGCGTGCGCATCGCCACCTTGAAGCCCTCGCCGGCCGCGCCCACGAGCTGGGCGGCAGGCACGCGGCAGTTCGAAAACTTCAAACGCGCCAGCGGGTGTGGCGCGATGACGTTGATACGCTCGGCAATCTCAAAGCCCGGGGTGCCGGCCTCCACGATCAGTGCCGACAGACCACGCGAACCCGCAGCCTCGCCGGTACGCACAAAAACGACATAGAAGTCGGCAATCCCCCCGTTGGAAATCCAGGTCTTCTCGCCGTTGATGACATAGTGATCACCTTCCAGCCTGGCCTCGCAGGCCATGGCCGCCACGTCCGAGCCGGCGTCGGGCTCGGACAGCGCAAAGGCTGAGATCGCATCGCCCCTGGCCACCAGGCTCAGATAGCGTTTTTTCTGCTCCTCGCTGCCCGCCAGAGAAATCGCCCCCGAACCCAGACCCTGCATGGCAAACGCAAAGTCGGCCAGCCCGCTATGACGCGCCAGAGTCTCCCGGATCAGGCAGATGGCTCTTGTATCAATATGCTCTCCCGCACCGCCATAGGCCGTACCCGCAACCGCATGACGCAGCCAGCCTGCCTCGCCCAGGGCCTTGACCAGTTGTCGGCATTCGGCATCCACATCGGGGCCATGGGAATGCGCAATGTTCTGCCTGGCCCAGGCATCTAGCGACTGGGCCAGACGAGCGTGATGGGCTTCAAAAAAAGGCCACTTCAGATAGCTGGTGTCTGCCATATCAGTTTCCTTGAAAGACTGGCTTTTGCTTGGCCACGAACGCGTGATAGGCACGCGAGAAATCCTCGGTCAGCATGCACAGGGCCTGGGCCTGGGCTTCGGCTTCGATGGCCTGCTCTATGGTCATGGCCCATTCCTGGTGCAGCATGGTCTTGGTAATGCCGTTGGCAAAGCTGGGACCGGCAGCCAGATCGGCAGCCAGCTTCTGCGCCTCGGCCAGCACGCTCTCAGGTTCGCACAGACGGTTGAAGAAGCCCCAGCGCTCGCCCTCCTCGCCACCCAGGCTGCGTCCCGTATAGAGCAGCTCGCTCGCACGCCCCTGACCAATGATGCGCGGCAGCATGGCGCAGGCCCCCATGTCGCAGCCCGCCAGCCCCACGCGGTTGAACAGGAATGCGGTCTTGCTGCGCGCAGTGCCCAGGCGCATGTCCGAGGCCATGGCCATGATGGCCCCAGCCCCCGCACATACGCCATCGATTGCCGCAATGATGGGCTGGGGGCAGGCACGCATGGTCTTGACCAGCTCGCCCGTCATGCGGGTGAACATCAAAAGCTCGGGGGCCTTGAGCGCGACCAGCGGACCGATGATTTCATGCACATCGCCACCCGAGCAGAAGTTGCCGCCGGCGCCGACCAGCACCACGGCCTTCACATCCTGCGCCCACTTGAGCTGGTGAAACAGGTCGCGCAGCTCGGCATAGGAATCAAACGTCAGCGGATTCTTGCGCTCCGGGCGATTGAGGGTGATGGTGGCCACACCATCTGTCACCTGCCACTGGAAATGCGTGGCCTTATATCCCGCCAGCAGCTTGTGATTGCCAGCTTGCAGCGCTGGATCGATTGCATATTCGCTCATGTCTGTCTCCAAAGATCCGGTTCACATGACTTCGCCACCAGCGACGGCTATGGCTTGCCCGGTAATACTTGATGCGCCTCGCCCACATAGCCACAGCACGGCGTCCGCCACCTCGTGCGGCTGTACCAGGCGGCCTTGAGGGTTGGATTTGACGAACTCGGCCATTGCCTGCTCTGGTGTGCGGCCGGTCTTGGCTACGACGCGGTCAATGCTGGTTTTGACAATCTCGGTTTCGGTATAGCCGGGGCAGACGGCGTTGACGGTGATCCCGATCTTGGCGTACTCCAGCGCCAGAGCTCGTGTCAGACCCACCACGCCATGCTTGGCCGCCACATAGGCGGCGACATAGGCATAGCCCACCAAACCGGCCGTGCTGGCCACATTGACGATGCGCCCCCAGCCCGAAGCGGACATGGCCGGCAGCACTTGCTGAATGCAGTGCATGGTGCCGCTCAGGTTGACGGCCAGCATCTGCTGCCAATGCGCGGCATCCATCTTCATGAATGGTGCACTGCCGGCCTGACCTGCGTTGTTGATCAGGATACTGATGGCACCTTGCGCAGCCACTGCCTTTTCAAACGCCGTTTTCACCTGTGATTCATCCGCCACATCGGCCAGTACCATCCGGCATTGACCGGGATGTTCTTCCACCAGTTTTTGCAGCGGCTCGGCGCGACGCCCCAGCACCGTGACGCGAGCGCCCTGCGCCAGCAACTGGCGTGCAATCGCCTCGCCAATGCCCTGGCCCGCGCCTGTCACCAGCGCATGTTGATCGTTCAGATCGCCTGTCATTGAGTTCTCCATCGCTCACGAAACTGGCGCGAACCGCCACACGGACACCAAGGAAGAGCCACCCCACGCCACGGGTGCCGCCCCCTCCCATAGCGCGCAGCGTGTGGAGAGAGGGGGGAAGGCGCGCAGCGGCTCAGGGGGTGCTTCATTTCAAGGCCTTTTCGCGCTCGAACAAGGCTTCCATCTGGCGCTTGCCTTGGAAGTATTGTTTGGGCCAGACGATAGGCGTGTAGCCTATCTTGGCGGCCTCGGTCAGCGTCCAGGCCGGATTGGCCAGATGCGGTCTGGCAATCGCACACAGATCGGCACGCCCTGCAGCAATGATGCTGTTGGCATGGTCGGCCTCGCTGATCGCGCCCACGGCCATGGTCGCAATACCGGCCTCTTGTCGGATGCGGTCTGCAAACGGGGTTTGATACATGCGGCCAAACACCGGCTTTTCGAGCTTGCTGACCTGCCCCGATGAGCAGTCGATCAGATCGGCACCTGCGGCCTTGAAGGCCTTGGCAATCTGTACCGCATCTTCGGGCGTGATGCCGCCCGGCACCCAGTCATGGGCAGAGATGCGCACGGACATGGGCTTGTCCTGCGGCCAAACGGCACGCATGGCCTTGAACACTTCCAGCGGGTAGCGCAAGCGGTTTTCCAGGCTGCCGCCATATTCATCACTGCGCTGATTGGTCAGCGGCGAGATAAAGCCCGACAGCAGATAGCCGTGCGCACAATGCAGCTCCAGCCAGTCCACGCCGATGTCGGCCGCCATTTGCGCAGCATGCACAAACTGCTGCAGCACCTCATCCATGTCGGCGCGTGTCATGGCCCTGGAGATCTGGCTCACTCCCTGCAGATATTGCTGCTCCGACGCTGCCATGACGGGCCAGTTGCCCTGCTCCAGCGGCAGATCCGTACCTTCCCAGGCCAGCCGCGTCGAGGCCTTGGCACCCGCATGGCCGATCTGCATGGCGAACTTGGCATCGGTGTTGGTGTGAATCCAGTCGCTGATGCGTTTCCAGGCCTGCTTTTGCTCAGCGCTATAAGTACCCGGGCAGCCAGGCGTGATGCGCCCCTCGGGGCTGACACAGGCCATCTCGGCAAACACCAGACCGGCGCCGCCAAGCGCACGCGCACCCAGGTGAACGAGGTGAAACTCACCAGGCACGCCATCAACCGCAGAGTACTGTGCCATGGGAGAGACCACGATACGGTTCTTCAGCGTGATGCCGCGCAGGGTATAGGGCAGGAACATGGGCGGCGGCGCCTTGGCATCGACCGCGACACCGCTTCTTTCGGCCAGCCATTTCTCATAGCCGCCAAGCCACTGCGCATCACGCAGTCGCAGGTTTTCATGGCTGATGCGCTGACTGCGCGTGAGCATGGAGTACATGAACTGCTCGGGCTCCAGCTGGTCGCAATAGCGCTGGCCGCAGACCTCGAACCACTCCATCGCATTCCAGGCCGCATTCTGAATGCGCAGCGTCTCAACGCGACGCGCTTCCTGATAGGCCGCCAGCACCTCGGGAATATGCGCAGCCGCATCACCCCGCAGCTTGAACTGGCGAGCCAGCTCGATCGCATCCTCGATCGCCAGCTTGGTTCCTGAGCCAATGGCGAAATGTGCTGTATGCACGGCATCGCCCATCAGCACCACATGGCTGCCCTTGCGGTTTTTCAACCACCACTGATCGCAGACCACGCGCTGAAAGTTGATCCAGGCCGAGCCGCGCAGATGGCGGGCATTGGTCATCAGTTTCTCGCCCTGAAGATTGTCCGCGAACAACTTTTCACAGAAGGCAATGGACTGCTCTTGATCGGCGGTGTCAAGACCGCTGGCTTTCCAGCATTCCTCCGTGGTCTCCACGATGAAGGTCGAGGTCTTGTCGTCGAACTTGTAGATATGCGCCTGAAACCAGCCATGCGGCGTGCGCACGAAATCAAAGGTGAATGCCTCGTAGACCTTGTTCGTCCCCAGCCAGATATAGCGATTGGGGCGGGTGACGATATCGGGCTTGAAGACGTCGGCGTACTTGCTGCGGATGCGTGAGTTCACGCCATCGCAGGCAATCACAAGGTCGGCATCCGGATAGTCCTCGTCGCTTTGCACATCGGTCTCGAACACCAGGTTCACACCCAGCTGTTCGCATCGTGCTTGCAGGATATTGAGCAGATGCTTGCGGCCAATCCCCACAAAACCATGTCCTCCGGAGCGAATCTTGCGCCCTTTGAACAACAACTCGATATCGTCCCAATGGTTGAAAGCCTGCTCGATCTGCGCGGCTGTCACCGGGTCCCAGTCGCGCATATTGTCCATGGTGGCATCGGAGAAAACCACGCCCCAGCCAAAGGTGTCGTAGGGCTTGTTGCGCTCCACCACCGTCACCTCATGCGCAGGGCTCATCTGCTTCATCAGCAAAGCGAAGTACAAGCCGGCGGGGCCACCACCTATGCAGACAATTTTCATGACAGTGATCCGTTCCTGGCTTTTGAAAAATTACTTTATATCTAAATTATTAATGCATGAAATTTTCACTAGAATCCGGCCAAACCCTGAACCCAAAGCACGCTAGTTTGCGCACCATGCCAACCATGGCCCAACACAATCCGGATTTCTCCATCGACATGCCCGAAGCCCCGGGACGCGAGGCTGGCCTGTCCCACTCCGACCATCAGGCCGTGCGCCTGTGGCTGCGCCTTCTGACCTGCAGCACACAGATCGAGCAAGTCATTCGCAGCCAGCTACGCACAGAGTTCGGCACGACCTTGCCTCGTTTTGACTACCTGGCACAACTCAGCCGCTTTCCCAAAGGTCTGCGCATGAAGACCCTGTCGGAATATCTGATGGTGACCGGCGGCAATGTGACCGGACTGACCGATCAACTGGTGGCCGAAGGCTGGGTGGAACGCGTGGCTGACGAGGAAGACCGCCGCTCCATGATCGTGCGCCTGACCCGCTCGGGCAAAAAGCAGTTCAAGGCCATGGCTGCTGCGCATGAGCTATGGCTTGAGCAGTTGCTGACTCCGCTGGGCAGCAAAAACGCCAGCGATCTGTATGAACAACTGGGCAAGCTCAGACAGGTGCTGAGCTCGCCAGAAAGTGCCTGAGCCCGAAAAAACACCGTTTTGTGACAATTTCATGGAGAATGCCCTGCACGCAGTCCTGCGTGACACAGGCTTGGGGGGCATGGTTCATGGATTTACTGCATCTGCGATATCGGCTCAAGTCCGGGTTCTACTATCTCTACGACATGCGTGATGCACCCAACGCCATCACGGGAGAGCGCCCCTATCGTCTCAAGACCGAGCTGGTCGCCATCGCGTTTGACCGAATCACCGGTCGCGTGCACCAGCATGGTCACCCCACCCGCATTCACTCCTGGGCCATGGGCGCGCAACGCCGTCTGCGCATGGCAGGAGACTGGGAAGGCGCAAACCGGCTGGTCGTGGTCTCCGGCCCGCTGCCCGAAGAAGAAATCAACAAATGCCTGAGCGTGCAAGGCTATTGCCGCTGGATGCTGATGCGTCTGGCCAGCATGCCGCATGGCAAATTTGCAGCCCATCGTGCAGGCAGCCGCAGCAGCTGGCAAAGACGCGAATCCGGCCAGCAGCGCCGTGCGGCCTGATCTCCCATCAAATCTCCTTCCAGTGCTTATTGGTCAAGCGCATAGCGCTATCAAATCAGGAATCAGCATCTTCAGCGGAATTGTCATCCGCCTCGGCCACTTCGGGCATTTTCACAATCGTCACCGGCAGCCGGCTGTGTCTGGCCACCTCGCGTGAGACCGAGCCGATCAGAATGCTGCCCAGGCCGCTCTGGCCCGTGGCACCGATGATGATCTGATCGCATTCATTGCTCTCGGCAATATCGATCAGGGTATTGGCCTCTTCGCCCAGGCTGATCTCTACTTCATAGGAGGCCCCTGCCTCCTTGAGAAGATCCTGTGCAGGCGCCACCAGATCCATGCCGGCTTCGATGCTGGCGTTGGCGATCAGATCTGAATCTGTGGTTGCAAGCTCCAGCAGCGTGGCCTCCTTCTGCACATGAGCTATTACAAAGTGAGCATCCAGTCCGCTCTGCAAAAGCTTGATGCCGTGGCGTACGGCCTCAAGTGCGACATCCGATCCATCCACCGCAATCATGATCTTGAGCATGGCAACCTCCTGTTCGTCTTGCGCACCAGTGTAGGCCCAGGCTGCAAAGACGGGTTGCGAATCTGGGGCAAGCACCGGCTATTGCAGCAGTGCTTGCGGGCATCTGGGAAAATAGCGGGCTATGCTGCAGTTTGACCTTCTCAAGACCGACCCGACCAGCCACGCGCGCCGTGGCACCTTGACGCTTAACCACGGCAAGGTCCAGACCCCCATCTTCATGCCCGTTGGCACCTATGGCACCGTCAAGGGCGTGATGCCGCGCAGCCTCGAAGAAATGGGCGCACAGATCATCCTGGGCAACACCTTCCATCTGTGGATGCGCCCAGGTCTGGACATCATGAAGTCCTTTGGCGGTCTGCACGACTTTGAGAAGTGGGACAAGCCCATACTGACCGACTCGGGGGGCTTCCAGGTCTGGTCGCTGGGTGCGATGCGCAAGATCACCGAAGAAGGCGTGCATTTCCAGAGTCCCGTGAACGGCGACAAGCTGTTCATGTCGCCCGAGGTCAGCATGCAGATCCAGACGATTCTGAATTCGGACATCGTCATGCAACTCGACGAGTGCACGCCCTACGAAACCAACGGCAAGAAGACCACCGAAGCCGAAGCGCGCAAGTCCATGGAGATGAGCCGTCGCTGGGCCAAGCGCTCCAAGGAGGAATTCCAGCGCCTGGAAAACCCCAATGCCTTGTTCGGCATCGTGCAAGGCGGCATGTACACCAATCTGCGCGAGGAATCGCTGCAGGGTCTGCTGGAAATCGATTTTCCCGGCTATGCCGTGGGTGGCGTCTCCGTGGGTGAGCCCAAGGACGAAATGCTGGAGATCATGGCCCACACGCCGCATCTGCTGCCCGCCAACAAGCCGCGCTACCTGATGGGTGTAGGAACACCCGAAGACCTGGTGCAAGGCGTGGCCGATGGCGTCGACATGTTTGACTGCGTGATGCCTACCCGCAATGCGCGCAACGGCACCATCTTCACGCGCTACGGCGATCTGAAGATCCGCAACGCTCGTCACAAGGTGGACCACCAGCCCATAGACACCACCTGCACCTGCCACGCCTGCGCGGGCAAGAGCGGCGTGAGCTGGGACGATGGCGGCCGCGAAGGCTTCAGCCGTGCCTATCTGCACCACCTGGACCGCTGCGGCGAGATGCTGGGCCCCATGCTCACCACCATCCACAATCTGCACTATTACCTGAACCTGATGCAGGAAATCCGCAACGCACTGGACGCAGGCACTTTTGCCGAGTTCCGCGCCCAATTCAAGGCCGACCGCGCACGCGGGGTCTGAGCCACCCATCATCTGCCACAGCAGAACCTCGAAAAGCCAGAGCGAGTCTCTGGCTTTTTTCATTCGGCGGCTGACATCCGGTTTGTCTGGAGTCCGTCAAATGAAAAACATCGTCAATTGCGCGCTGCAAAACCGCTTTGGCAATCGTTTTTCTATATGTTTTTGTTAGAACCACAACATCTGACGGCAACAACAGGCATTTTTGGCGATTGATATCGAATTCGCAAAGAGCCACTGAAGAAAATTCCACGAAACGCTCGCGGCCCCTCTCCCATGACCGAAGCCTCCGCACCCAAGCCAACGCCGCTGCCGCAGACCGCTGCCCCCAGGACATGGGCAGCGGCGCTCGGGCTTGGGGGCCTGGTGTTGCTAGCCGCCTTGTTGGGCATACTGGGGCGCCCCATGGGATTTCTCTCGGCGATCTGGCCCGCAAACGCGCTGCTGCTGGGCCTTTTGCTGCACCGCCCTGACTGGCTGCGCCCGAGCTCGGTGCTGGCGGTTTCGGCGGCCTATATCGCAGCCGATCTGCTCACAGGCAGCCGGCTCGATGTGGCGATCCTGCTGAGCATCGCCAATATGGCCGGTGTGGGCGCGGCCTGGGCGCTGATGCACAGGCAGCGCCATGCCACTTTGTTCATGCAACGCCAGTCCTCCGCCCTGCTGCTGTTTGTGGGCAGTGGTCTGGGCGCACTGACGGCCGCGCTGCTGGGAGCTCCGGTGCTGAGCGCCGTTTTCGGGACGCCGCACTGGCAGGCCTTTTCCATGTGGCTGAGCAGCGAATGGCTGAACTACATGATGTTTTTGCCCATTGTCCTGGCCTGGCCGACACGCAAGCAGCCAGTTGGGCATCTGGGCGAGCCCTCCCCCTTGCGCCGCATCCTGCCCTTGCTGTCTGTCATTGCGCTGGAAGCCATCAGCTACTGGATCAAAGGTCCCGGCTCGCTGGCGTTCTCGCTGCCGGCTCTCATATGGTGCGCGCTGAGCTATCGCATCTTCAGTCTGACGCTGATCACGGCAACACTTTGCCTGAGCAGCATCATTTTCATTTCGCTGGGCACGCTTGAATTCACACCCGCGCATTTTCTCGAAACGCTGTCATTTCGCATGGAGCTATGCATGCTGGTGCTGGGCCCGCTGGCGGTGGCCGGATCGCATATGGCGCGCAACGAGCTGATGCAAAAGCTCAGTCATGCCGTCAACCACGACTTTCTGACCGATATGCTGGCACGCGGTGCCTTCATGAAGCAGGGGCAAAGAATACTGGAGCGTTGCCGCCAGGATGGCCAGCCCTTCGCCATTCTGATGCTGGATCTCGACCATTTCAAACAGATCAACGACAGCTTCGGCCATGCGGGAGGCGACCAATTGCTGCGCAGCTTCAGCCAGACCCTGAGCCAGGTGCTGCGCGCTCAGGACATCGTGGGCCGCATGGGAGGTGAGGAATTCGCCGTGGCCCTGCCCAAGGTGGACGCAACCGCTGCGCAGGAGATCGCCAAGCGCATCAACCGCGCCATCCGGGAGCTGCGCGTGCCCATGAATGACAAGACGATGAGTGCCACGGTCAGCATTGGCCTGGTCCATACCGCAAGCCTGCAAGCGCATCAAAGCCTGGACATGCTGCTGCAGCAGGCAGACCAGGCTTTGTATGAGGCCAAGGCCGCCGGGCGCAATCGCGTCAGTTCACAGCTTTGCTGAGCGCGACACGCCACTGTGCCCCCGACAAGCCGATAGCCCGCCCCAAGGTCATCCGGGCTCGCCTGACCCGGAGGCGGGCGGTGCTGCAACCGCCGCATCGGTACGCGGCAGCAGCATCTTGCCGGCTGCAGTGCCGCAGCTATGACAAAAGCGTGAGAACGCGCTCTTGCGGGTACTGCAGCTGCCGCAATGGTCGAACAGGCCGATACCGCAGTGAGGGCAGAAGTCGATCTCGGTGTTCTTGAGATCCACCGGGCGCTCGCAGCCCGGGCACACATTCTTGGACAGCCGCTCCAGCGCCACGTCATAGCTCAGTTCTTCACGGCGCTGCTCTTCGGGCAAGGACTCCTGCAGCTTCTGTTTTTCCAGATAGCGGTTGAGCGCCAGAATGGCATAGCGCCCCAGCAATACCGTCACCAAAATGCCGACGATATAGCGCACATAGCCGCCGTAGTCGGGCAGATAAGGTACCAACTCGACAAAGAAGGCGAACAGCGCAAAAAAGATAAAGCCCCAGACAAATGGCCACCAGGTGCTCTTGCGCTTCTTGGCGAACAGCCAGCCCGCCACGCCCAGCAGGGGCAAAGTGATGGCCAGACGGAACAGAAACACGCGCAGCTCGCTGGCGCGCATGGCGGCTTCATACTGGGGATAGGCCTGCTCGCGCAGACTGCTCATCTCGGCATCGGCGCTGGAGACTGCCTGATTGGCCTCCAGATGGGTCTGGGCCTCTTTCTCGCGCTCCTGGCGGGCCATGTCTTCGGCCTGCTTGAGTGCATCCAGCGCCTTGCTGCGTGCGACCAACTCGGCGTCCTGCTCGGGGCGCTCCGTGGCCCGGCGGGTCGCCACCCAGTTGTCAAAGGTGTCGCGCGCCGACTGGTAGCGCGCACGCTCGGCGTCGAACTTGAGCTGGGCCCTGTCCAGGGCCTTCTGGGTCACGCCGGCCGTCTTCCGGGCCTGGTCGATTTGGGCCTGCACACGCTGTGCATCAGCCTCAGGAATAAAAGACTCGATCTCCAGCGAGCGATCGGGCTGCGGCAGGTTGCCCACCACCAGCCCACCCAGACCGATCAGGAAGAAGGCAAACACCAACGCGACCAGCCAGAGGCCACGGCGAAACCATTTCTCGGGCAAACGCAGAGACTTGCTCATTTTCAATTACTCCAAAAACGTAGCACCATACGCATACTCAGCAAGGCCTTGAAGCCAAAAAGACTCAAACTCACTGCACGGTGCGCACGGCCGATGCCAGTTGCGTGCGCTGCAACCACTGGGTCACGGAGTCCACCGTCACCGTCTCGATGCGGCTGGCAAAGCGCTTTTCATTCGGATGATCGTCAAACGCGATATTGGCAGCCGTCATGCGCCCGCCCAGTCGCGAGAACGCCCGGATGATGAGCGCGCTGGGCTCATAGCCCTTGGACTGCAACCAGGCCTGAGCCTGTGCGCGGTTCTGAATCGCCGCCGGCTCCATGGCGGCTGCCAGCGTCTCGGTCGCCCATTGGTTCGACTGCTGGTATTTGCTGCTCCAGACATAGCTGACCATGCTGTAGGGCTCGTTTTGCAGGCGCAGCACCGTGGGAGCGTTCAGGAACTTGAGCAGGGCCTGCTGCACCGCCGGTGTCGGGATCTGGATGGCGGCTTCATAGCGCCACATATCGTCAAGAAAGAACTCGCCCAGGCCCTGGCGGTAGATATGGCCGGATGCCGTGCCGCACTCGTTGAGCTTGTGGGCCACGCGCCAGGGGCCGGCAGGCGTTCTGTAGGCCCAGCCATAGTGCGAGTACTTGAGATCGTATTTGCTCAGGTCCTGCCCTTGCCGCGCCAGCAGCACGACCTGCGTGCCGTTCTTCTGAAATTCGGTATCCAGCGCCTTGGCGGTGCGCGCGGCCAGATTCAGCCCCTTGGCCATCACATCGGCGGTCAGCGGACGGTCTTCACAGCTGCGGCCGGCCTCGGCCGAGCCGGCCCAGGCAATCAACGCGGCGCCCAGCGCCAGCGCCACAGGGCCGTGAATGGGCATGCCGGCGCGTCGAGCGGGCGCCATGGCTTGTACAACGCTTGTAGCTTCCTTGATCATGCGAGCCTCCAGCTTCTTGAATTACAGACGCTCGTTGTGCATCAGCGCCTTGCCGATTTCGTTGGGGATGAAAGCCAGCACCTTGCCTGCCGTGGACAGAATCACGCCGGCCGCCGTGGCGCTGGTTTGCACCACCGTGCCCACGCCGACCGACAGCGCGCCTGCGGCCTGGCCGGAGACCTTGACCACGGCCGAGGTGCCGTCGGCCACATTCTTGAGCACATAGGTCACGCCTGTGGCACTGCTTTCCACGGCCTCAACGATCACGGATGCACCTGCCGCCGACAGAAACAGGGGGATTGCCACGACTTCCTCCGAAGCGCCACCCGATACCGCTGCAACCACCGATGCCACAGGCAGGGCCGACAGCACCAGAGAGGCTTCGCTCTGGGCGTGGACTGCGCTGCCGCCCAGCAAGGCAAAGGCCGCGCCCAGGGCGCACAAGCTGTTGCGAAGAGGACGGATAAAGGTCAGGACGTTGATCACAAATGGCTCCCGGTGGTTGTTGAAATGGGCCGCGATTTGCATGCGGCGACGAACGAATCATCCATGCGCCCGAAACTTCGGCCCTGTGTTTTGTCAAAATCAGCAAGCGGCAGGTCTCGCAGTATCGAGAAGCGATACTTCCCGCCCGCTGCCAGTGCTCAAACCAGTTGCAGCTTGCACATCTTGCCCCACTCCCGCGCCCACAACTTTCAAAAATCATCAGGCAATCCATGCGGCTTCACTCTCAGACCTTCGCCCTGCACCAACCTTCACGCCGGCAAAGCCGGCTTGCAGCAGCGCTTGCCACGGCCATGTCCACGCTAGCTGTCTCGGCACTGGCGCAGGGCAGCAGCATTCCTGCTTTTTCGCAGATGCCGCCGGGCCCTCTGGGAGGGCCCTGGCACTTTGCCACCCTGCCCAACAAGAACCCGACGGCATTCAATGTGGTGGACCAGGATGGCG
The DNA here is from genome assembly GCF_053615495.1 of Comamonas sp. HJ-2. Lineage (NCBI taxonomy): Bacteria > Pseudomonadati > Pseudomonadota > Betaproteobacteria > Burkholderiales > Comamonadaceae > Comamonas > Comamonas sp. HJ-2. The sequence goes on from NZ_JBSIFD010000009.1 coordinate 81,495, forward strand.
GGCATGTGCTGCGCGTGAGCACACAGGACGCCTATGGCAATATGGTTCACACGCTGCACCTGACTGCTTCGCCCGATCTGCAACTGCAGTGGCGCTGGCGCGTGGATCAGCTGATCGACAAGGCCGATATCAAAACCAGAGCCGGTGACGATGCGGCGCTCAAGCTCTGCATATCATTCGACTTTGACAAATCGCAGCTGAGCTTTGGTGAACGGGCCAAGCTGCGCCTGGGAAAAATCAGCACCGGAGAAGATATTCCGGCCGAGACGCTGTGCTATGTCTGGGACAACAAGCAACCCACAGGCACGGTCATGCACAACGCGTTCACGCATCGCATGCGCTATATCGTGCTGCAAAGCGGCAGCACGCACAAAGGCCAGTGGGTGGCGGAACAGCGCAACCTGGCGTCCGACTATCTGCACGCCTTTGGCGACGAGTCCCAGGCCATGCCCACCATCATCGGCGTCACCGTCTCGGCGGACTCGGACAACACCCATGGCGAAGGACTGGCCTACATGGGTGATATCCGGCTTCTGCCCTGATCTTCCAGCCTCAACGCCGGAGCAAATCCGCCACGTTCTGCTGCAGCAGGGCCGGCGTGACAGAGGAAGCCGCCACGGGCTCGCCCACTTCCAGCCCCACACGATTGAACAGGCCGCGGCGCAGCGGCTTGACCATGGCCACATTCCTGCCACCGCGCAGCTCGATGCGGCTGAAGTAGGAGCCCCAGAGATTGGTCAGCGCCATGGGAATGACGGGAACCTGCAGGCCGTCGTCTCGCGCGTGGTCGAGAATCTTCATGATGCCGCCCTTGAAGGGTTGCAGCTCGCCATTGAAAGTGATGCCGCCCTCGGGGAAGATGGCCAGCAGATCGCCCTCGCGCAGCACCTCCGCGGCCCGTGCGAACGCGGCTTCATAGGTCGCAGGGTCCTCCTTGTGCGGCGCGATCGGAATCGCCTTGGCCAGCTTGAACAGCCAGCCCAGCACCGGCGTCTGGAAGATGCGGTGATCCATCACGAAGTGAATGGGGCGCGGGCTGGCCGCCATGAGCAAGATGGCGTCGACAAAGCTCACATGGTTGCAAACCAGCACGGCCGCGCCATCGCGCGGAATATGCTCGTCGCCACGCACCTTGAAGCGGTAGACAAAGTGGGTGATGACCCAGGCCACAAAGCGCAGCAGATATTCGGGCACCAGCAGGAACACATAGAGCGCCACGATGGCGTTGGCAATGCCGGTGATCAGAAACACCTGGGGAATGCTGCAACCTGCGGCCAGCAGGGCACCGGCCAGCACGGCCGAGGCGATCATGAACAGCGCGTTCAGGATATTGTTGGCCGCGATGATGCGCGCGCGGTGCGTGGGCTGGCTGCGCATCTGGATCAGCGCATACATGGGCACGCTGTAGATGCCCGCCGACAGCGCCAGCAGGCCCAGATCCAGCATCACGCGCCAGTGTTTGGCCTCTCCAAAAAAGGCGTTCACGCCCATCAGCTCGGAGGGCGGCAGCGCGCGTGTGGCAAAGAACAGATCAATCGCAAACACGCTCATGCCAATCGCGCCCAGCGGCACCAGGCCGATCTCCACCTGGCGACGGCTGAACACTTCGCACAGCAGCGAGCCGATGCCTATGCCCACCGAGAAGATCACCAGCAGCAGCGATGCCACATGTTCGTCGCCATGCAGCACCTCCTTGGCGAAACTGGGGAACTGCGAGAGAAACACCGCGCCGAAGAACCACATCCAGCTGATGCCCAGCAGCGAGCGGAACACCACGGGCTGCTGGCGTGCCAGCTGGAGGTTGCGCCAGGTTTCGGTGAACGGGTTCCAGTTGATGACCAGGCCCGGATCGGTCGCGGGCGCATGAGGGATGAACTGCGCGCAGATGCGGCCCACGACCGCGACGGCCACGCAGGCCATGGCGACCTGCATATGACCGACCTCGGGCACGGCGATCAGCAGGCCGCCAGCGACCTGACCGAGCAGAATGGCGACAAAAGTGCCCATCTCCACCATGCCGTTGCCGCCCGTGAGTTCGCGGTCGTTGAGCACCTGGGGCAGATAGGCGAACTTGACGGGGCCGAACAGCGTGGAGTGCAGCCCCATGAGGAACACGCACAGCAGCAGCACCGGCACATTGGCCTGGACAAAGCCCCAGGCCGCAATCAGCATGATGGCGATCTCGAGGTTCTTGACCAGACGGAACATGCGGGTCTTGTCCCACTTGTCGGTCAGCTGACCCGAAGTGGCCGAAAACAGCAGATAAGGCAGGGTGAAAAGCGCACCGATCACCAGGCCGGCCATGGAAGGCGGCAGCCACGAGACGCTGAGCTGATAGGTAACCATCACCGTGAAGGCGAACTTGAAGAGATTGTCATTGCCCGCACCGGCAAACTGCGTCCAGAAAAACGGCGCAAAGCGACGCTGGCCCAGCAGGGCAAACTGGTTGGGGTGGGCATGCTGCTGTGCAGCGGCGGCCGTATGCACGGTCGGCGTGGAATTCATGGATCTCTCCCTGTGGCGCTGCTGGCATTGTGCCAACTTGCCCGGATTTTTTTGTAGGTTTTATGCGGCTGACGCTTGTTGAACATGCGCCAGCCGCTATGAATATTACGACTCACGCCACTGCTTCAAGGCACGCAGCACAGGCCATGCGGCGGCGGCGGCCATCCAATGCTTGAGGCTGTGGCCGGAGATTGAGTGCGCGGTCACATCGAAGACATCGCCGTCCGAGAACTCCAGCAGCTTGGCAACGAGGTACAAGCCGAGAACCCAGCCCAGCTCCATGGGCAGCGCATGACGACGCGGTGCCACAAAGGCCAGCCACAGGAGAGTCAGCATGCCGCCGCCTTGCACCAGCACCCAGGGCAGCACATTGCTGGTCTGCGCCCAGACCGCCACGCTGGCAGGTGCGGCCACCAGCAATACTCCGGCAGTGATGCGGGCGCTGATGTCGTCAATACGCGTCTGTACCGCCAGGCCCAGCAAGCCGGCGAAAGCCAGGCTCATGCCCAGCCGGTCCCAGACCAGGCTCGAATCCTGCGGTGCCCAGTGATAGTACGCAGACCCTGCCCCCGAGCACAGCAGGCCCGTGAAGAACAGGGCGCACAGGGCACGCGCCGTGCCGTTGAGCTTTTGATAGTCGGCACGCGCCAGTGCGACCCAGCCCGCCAGTCCCGCCAGCACAAACCCCAGATTGCTCAACACATCGGCCGCATGGGGCACGCCCAGCCAGCCGCGCCGGTCGGCAAAGGCGTGGTAGTGCTCGGGCTGAGCCATGCCAGGCATCAGCAGCGCCAGCGTGAACAGCAAGGCCATGCCCCCGAACAAGGCAAAGCGCTGCTCCAACGTGCCCGAGATCTCGGGGTTCGTCATTTCCACGGTCGTGATCGATGAGGTATGCAGTTGCATGGCGCTTCCTTGTGTGATTGCCGCGCAGTATGGAAACCCGCCGAAGCAGCGGCATCAATCTTCTAAACTTGCCCCATACCGCTGCACTGCCAGTACTACCAACCGATACCATGAGCACGACTGCCGATCTCGTCACCGCCATCAAGAAAGAACTCAAGGCCGCGCAGATGACCTATGCCGACCTGGCCCAGGCCATAGGCATGGCCGAATCCAGCGTCAAGCGCATGCTGGCCAAGGGCGACATGCCGCTGTCGCGCATCGACGAGATCTGCCGTGCCCTGCACCTGGATTTTGCCGATCTGGCCCGCAATGTGGCCGACAGTCGGCCGCTGCTGCAGCAGATCACGCGCGAGCAGGAGATTGCCGTGGTTGCCGACCGCAAGCTGCTGCTCACGGCCATCTGCGTGCTCAGCCAGTGGACGCTGGAGCAGATAGTCGCCACCTACCGCATCAGCGAGCCCGAGGGCATCGGCTATCTGGCGCAGCTGGACCGCATCGGCATCATCGAGCTGCGTCCTGGCAACCGCTACAAGCTGCGCCTGGCCAAGACCTTCCGCTGGCAGACCAACGGCCCGGTGATGGACTTCTTCCGCGAGAACGCTGTGCTGGACTACTTTGGCGGCACTTTTGCCGGCGAGGACGAGACCATGCTGCTGGTGCATGGCTCCATCGCCCCCAGCCTGGCGCCCAGCTTCGTGGAGCGCATCCAGCGCATCGGTCAGGACTTCTCGCAGCAGCATCTGCAGGATCAGCGCCTGGGGCCCAACAAGATCGAGGGCTACACCCTGGTGCTGGGCATGCGCAAATGGGAGCTGCCCGCCTTTGCGGCCTTGCGCCGGTAGACTGTCACTCCAAAATATGTAGCTAAATGCGCTTGCTGCATCTGCGTTATTCGCCTGTTTTATACATTCTTCACCAAACAGACACACAAGATTGCAAGACTTCGCACAGCGGCAACCCGCGGTTGACGCTGGCCTTCCAACATGGAGCCCAAGGGATGCCTGGACCCACAGACAGCCCGCTACCCATGAAGGAGGCGTATATGCTGACAATCCGCAACACCATCCACACCGTCGCTGCCGCAGGCGCACTCGCCTTGCTGGGCTTTGCCGGTAGTGCACAGGCCCAAAGCGCTTACTGGGCGGGTGCCAGCCAGGGCGCCTATGTGAACGTGCAGTTCAACGCACCGCCCCCGGTCCGCTATGAAGCCGTGCCCGCTCCGCGCCGTGGCTATGTCTGGGCTCCGGGTTACTGGGAGCCGCGCGGCCACCGCCATGTCTGGCGCGCCGGCCACTGGGTGCAGAACCGCCCCGGCTATGTGTACCGCCAGCCCATCTGGGTACAGCACGGCAACCGCTGGGACTACCGCGCCAGCCGCTGGGACAGGGATGGCGACGGCGTGCCCAACCGCCATGACCGCAACCCCCACAACCCCTATCGCCGCTAAAAGCCTGTTGAAGCTTTAAGCCCTGATCGCTCCCTCCGCTGGCCCTCCGAGTCATCACTTTCCAGCGGATTTCAGCCCATGTCTCGCAAGAGATCTGGGCTTTTTTGCATTAACCCCACAAGCTTAATGCCGCATAAGCATATAGAAGCAAATCATTAAATTACGGACACAATTCACAGCATTCAAGGTTCCTCTGGACAAGTCCCATCATGCGTTTGCTGCCCCGTTTCATCTCCGGTCTTGTTGCCACAACGGCGGCCGCCGCCCTGTTTCCCCTGGCCAGCCAGGCGGCCGACCCCGGTGCCGCCAGCTATCCGCACCAGCCCATCACCATGATCATGGGCTTCAACGCCGGCTCGGGTGTGGACGTGATCGGCCGCGTGGCGCAGGAGCCGCTGGGCAAGATTCTGGGTCAGCCCGTCATCATTGACTACAAGAGCGGCGCCGCCGGCAATATCGGCAGCGAGTTCGTGGCCCGCGCCAAGCCCGATGGCTACACCATCTACTTCGGCACCGCCGCCACCCATGGCAGCAATGCCGCGCTCTACAAAAAGCTGCCCTTCGATGTGGAGGCCGACTTTGTGCCGGTCGCACCGCTGGTGGACGTGGCCAATGTGCTGACCATCAATCCCAATGTGATCAACGTCAAGAACCTCAAGGAGTTCGTTGACGAGGTCAAGGCCCATCCCGGCAAGTACAACTACGCCTCCACCGGCAATGGTGCAGGCACCCATATGGCGTTTGCCGAGTTCAACTCGCGTCTGGGCCTGGACATGGTTCATGTGCCCTACAAGGGCGGCCCCGAAGCCATCACCTCGGTGCTGCGCGGCGAGACCTGCTGCATCATGAACCAGGTGCAGACCGTGCTGAGCCACTACAAGGCCGGCAAGGTGCGCCTGCTGGGCGTGACCACGGCCAAGCCCGTGGAAGCCGTCAAGGAAGTGCCCACCATTGCCGCCAGCGGCCTGCCCGGTACCAAGGGCTTCAACAGCTCCATCTGGTTCGGCATCTTCGCGCCCAAGGGCACGGACCCGGTCATCGTCAAGAAGCTCAACCTGGCTGTCAACGACGTGCTCAAGCAGCCCGAGGTGCGCGAGCGTTTTGTCTCCCAGGGCAACACCATCCGCGAAGAGACACCCGAGCAGTTCAAGAAGACCGTACACGAAGATCGCATCAAATGGGCCAAGGTGGTCAAGGATGCCAAAATCAGTATTGACTAACACCCCCTGAGCGGCCCTGCCGCTTCCCCCTCTCTCTACGCGCTGCGCGCCAAGGGAGAGGAACGACACCCTCGGTGCGGGGCGGCGGGGCCGCCCAGGACTTTCCTCGGAGTCTCTCGCTTGGTCCTGCTTCGAGTTCAAGCAGTGTTAAGTTATCGGTGTTTGTTTGATGCGTCTGCGGCTCAAGCCTCAGGCGCTTTTGGGTTTTAGCTATGTCAATCTCACCTTCTACGACAGCCGCCACATCGGGACTGGCAACGCTGGAAGAACGCCTGCGTGACGACTTCGTCACTCTGGGCTGGCCTGCCAAGGCCTGGATTCCCCCTTCCGCGCGCAAGGGACTGCCGGTGCATGACGTGCTCGTCATCGGCGCCGGCCAGGCCGGTCTCGCGCTCAGCATGGCGCTGCAGCAGGTCGGCATCAAGCCCGTGCTGCTGGACAGGTCTGCGCCGGACTTCGAAGGCCCATGGGCCACCACGGCGCGCATGGAAACCCTGCGCTCGCCCAAGGAGCTGACCGGCCCCGCCATGGGAGTTGCAGCCCTGTCCTTTCGCGCCTGGTTCATCGCCCAGTTCGGACTCGATGCCTGGACGGCGCTGGACAAGATCCCGCGCCTGCAGTGGATGGACTATCTGCGCTGGTACCGCCGCGTGACCAACGCCGATGTACGCAACGGTCATGAAGTCATTGCCGTGCGCCCACAGGCCGATGGCGTGGTGGAAGTCGATGTCAAGGCCAATGGCGTGACCGCCACCTGGCAAACCCGCCGCCTGGTGCTGGCCACGGGCCGCGACGGCCTGGGCGGCGCCACGGTTCCCGCCTTCATGCGGGGCGTGGACAGGAAGTTCTGGGCCCATTCCTCCGATGCCATGGACTACGCCACGCTGGCGGGCAAGCATGTGGGCGTGGTCGGTGCCGGGGCTTCGGCCATGGACAGCGCGGCGACGGCTCTCGAAAACGGCGCGGCCAGCGTGGACATGCTGATCCGCCGCCCGCAGCTGCCGCTGATCAACAAGTCCAAGGGCTCGGGCGTGCCCGGTCTGACCCACGGCCAGTATCTGCTGCCCGATGCCTGGAAATGGCGCATCCGCCACTACATCAACGCCCAGCAGGTGCCGCCACCGCACGGCAGCACGCTGCGCGTCTCGCGCCATGACAACGCCTTCTTCAACCTGGGCTGCGCCGTGCAGAGTGTGGAAAAAGCGGGCAACAAGCTGCAGGTGCAGACCTCGGCCGGCGTGTTCGTGCTGGACTTTCTCATCGTCTCCACGGGCTTTGCCATCGACTGGAGCCTGCGTCCCGAGTTTGCGGACATCGCGCCGCATGTAAAGCTGTGGAACAGCCGCTTCACGCCCGAGTCCGGCGATGAGGATGCCGAGCTGTCGGCATCGCCCGATCTGGGGCCGCTGTTCGAGTTCCAGGGCGAGCTACCCGGTCTCGACCGGATTCACTGCTTCTGCTACCCCGCTGCGCTCTCGCACGGCACGGTGTCGGGCGATATTCCCGCCATCAGCGACGGAGCGCGCAAACTCGCGCAAGGTCTGGCCTCGCTGTTCTATCTGGACGATATCGAGCAGCACTTCGACAAGCTCAAGGCCTATGCCGAGCCCGAGCTGGACGGCACGGAATGGACCGCCGCCGACAGCGCCGCGCGCATTCGCCAACTTCAACAATAAGAGACGCACATGACAGATATCACCCTCGACACCATCGACCGCCTGGCAGGCATTGGCAGCGACAGCCCCACATTCACCACCCGCCACGAGCGCGAAAAAGTCGCTCTGGCCACCCAGGCCTGCGAAGACCTGCTGCTGGGCAATCAACTGGACAGCGCGCTGACCCAGGCCGAGCGCCTGGTGCTGGCTGCCGAGCAGGCCCGCGTCAGCGGCGTGACCGTGCTGGAAGCCGAATACCGTGCGCGCGCCGAGGCCCTGGGCGACGCCATCACGCCCGAGCTGCGCTCCATCCTCGATCAGCCCGGCGCCCAGACCGGCAATGCGCGCCTGGACGCCATGCTGCACTTTGTGCGCACGCTGGCCCTGAACCCAGCCCAAAGCGATCAGGCCGCGCTGCTCGCCATTCCTGCCGCAGGCCTGTCGCTCAACGACACCGTGCTGCTGGCCCAGCTGATCGGCTTTGTGGCCTATCAGGCCCGCCTACTGGCGGGTGTGAGGGCCATGGGCGAGCTGGGCGGCGTGACCGAAGCGCCTGCCGCCCAGCCTGTCGATGCCGCGCCCTTTGTCCACCCTGCCAACCTGCCGCCGCCCGGCGAGCCGCTGCGCCGCAACGGCTTTACCAGCGAGACCCTGGATTGGAAGGCCTGGCTGCAGGTGCTGAACCCCGACACCGCCACGCCCGAGCAGCAGCAGGTACTGGAGGTCAGCCACCCCAAGGCCAAGAGCATGGACTTCTATCTACTGCTGGCCCGTCAGCCCCAGGTGCTGCTGGAGCGCTCCCAGGCCTTCAACGCCATCATGTATGCGCCCGGCGGCCTGTCCCGCGCCGAGCGCGAAGTGGCGGCCACGGCCGTCTCTCGCTCCAACGGCTGCGTGTACTGCGCTTCGGTGCACGCTCAACGCTTCGAGCAGCTGGCCAAGCGCAACGATGTGATGGCTCAGCTGTTTGACGAGCCCGAGACCGCCGGCACCAATGCCCGCGAGCGCGCCATCATCCAGGCTTCGCTGACACTGACGCGTGCGCCGGGCGGCTTTGGCCCGCAAAATCTGCAGCCGCTGCGCGATGCAGGTCTGACCGATCTGGAAATTCTGGACATGCTGCACTCGGCCGCCCTGTTCGGCTGGGCCAATCGCCTGATGCTGAATCTGGGCGTGGAACTGTATTCCACCCCCTGAGCGGCCCCGCCGCTTCCCCCTCTCTGCTTCGCGGAGGGGGACGATGCCATCGCCGCGACGCGGCTCTTGCTCGGCATCGCTGATTTCAGGCCGCGCCAGTTTTTGGGGCGACTTTTTTTGATAGCTGCTTGTGCCAGTTAATTCGGTGCTTCAGAGTCAATTGATTTTGAAAACCATTTGAATCAAGCGTTAGCAGCTATCAAATTTCAGGCTATTTACCGGTGAACACCGTCAGCACGCCGGCCAGCTGATGCACATGCGCATCCATCAGCTGTGCCTCGGCCACCAGGCCGATCAGAGGCACCGGCCCCAGCGCATGGCGCAGCAGCTTGAGCTCGGCATCGGCGCCGCCAAACAGCTCGCTGCCCCGGCCCTTGCTGCTCACATAGATGGCACCGCGTATATGCTGGGGCTGGGCCGCCTCGGCCATGGTCTCGGGACCTGCGTCGGCAAAGTCGGGCTGCAGCGCATCCTTGAGGGCCGCGCCCATCTGCATCAGCTCATGACGGGCCGCGCTGCTCTGGCGCTGGCAGAAGATCACCGTATGCTCGGCCTCCACGGGCGACGACAGCGCAACGCCCTGGCGCACCGGATCCAGCCCCACGATATGCAGCACCTGGGCCTCGTCGGTGAGCGCCCCGCGCTCCAGACCCCGGCCCAGCGGGGCAATCGCGGCCTGGGTCTTGCGCAGTTGCGACAGCGCAGCCTGCCAGCCGCCTCCGGCGCTGGGGCTGGCTTCCACATCCAGCATCTGCAGCAGTCGGGGCAAGGCGGGCTCGCCTTCGAGCTCCAGCACCACCGGGCCTCTGGCCTCGGTAATCTCCAATCCCGCGCCCAAGGGCGCGCAGCCCTGGGCCAGTCTTGAGATACAGGCTACATCGGCATCGAAGGCCACCCCCGAAAAGCCGGCATGAAAAATGCCGACGCTGGCCTGGGCCCTCAGCCGGGGCAGGTCTTCGGCACGACAGGCGAACTGCACGCCCTGCTCGCTGCTGAGCGCCCCGAACAGATTTCCAGAGCTGATGCGCTCGGACAGCTCCAGCAGCAACTCAGCGAGATCAGGCTGATCGATGCTGGAGTGCACCAGGGCCGAATGCGCCTCGAATCCGGCTTCGGCGCCGCTTTGCGCCAGCGGTGCCACGCCGGAATAGACGCGGTAATGGGCGGCGGGCAGGTCCAGCAGCATGACCGCCAGCGAGGAGCTTTCGGAATACTCGTGCTCCATGGCCAGTACGGCGTGACCGGAGCTGCCTACCCAGTCGGTGACCTGGGGCAACTCGCGCGCCAGCAGCGCCAGCAAGGGCTGCGCATGGGGCACCAGCCCCTGCGCGATATAGACCAGACCCAGCCGGTGCGGCTGCAGTGACTGGCGCAGCAACTGCCCACGCAGCTGCAGCACGACTTGCTCAGTCGCAGCGCGCCAGTCTTCATGACTGGCATGAGCGACGGGAAACAGTGACATAAGCCCTCCTGTTCTTGCTGGAGCGTGGATGCCTTTCAACCACGATTTTCCACCTTAGCGGGAAGGGATTGCTCAGGGCTTGCGCGAGGTAGCAGAGGTTTTGGCTGCAGTCTTTTTGGCGGCAGGCTGCTTGGCAGCAGTTTTTTTAGCGGCTGCCGTTTTGCTGGCTGCCGTTTTGGGTTGACCGGTCTTGGCCGCCGCCTTGCGTGCAGGCCTGGGCTCGGCTGCCGCTGCACTATTTGCCGAACTTTTCGCTGCGGCTGCAGCGCCAAAACCGCCTGCCTGTGCCATCACTTTTTCCATGGTGGACTTGGCAAAACCGCTGGCCATCTCGGTGGCGCGCTGGGCAGCGGCCAGCGTCTCGGGCGGAACGGGCTCTGCCATGGCCTTGGCCGCAATCTGCTGGAACTGCTGGGTCAGCGCTCCCCACCATTGCATGGCCTGGTTCAAGGCAGCCTGAGAAGGCGGCTCTGCCTGAGCCTTGGCATGGTTCTGTTCCTCTTGCGCCGCAGCCTGTGCTTCAGGCTCGGGCGCAGGGCTTGCCAGCGGCTCTGCAACCGCAGCCTTGGCCGTGGCACTTCCCATGGGCCAGCCGGCATTGCCGGTCGCTGCGGGCTCTGCCGGCGCTGCACCAGGGAAAGGAAAGGACTTGGCCAGCTCGCTCATGCTGACATTCATGTCCTTGAGCGTGGACAGCGTCATGCGCTGCACTTCCAGCGCCTGGATGGTGGCAGCCAGGGCGCGGCTGTTTTGCTCCAGCCAGAACTGCACGGCTTTCAGCTCGGCAATGCGCTTGTCAACCTCTTCCACGCTTACGGTGGGAGCCACCCATTGCGGCACGCGGCCCATGGGATTGGCCGCAGCGCCAGCGCTTTGCGCCAGCCCCTGCAGAAAATCAAAGCCGGGAATGAACTTGCCGAAACCAAATGCCGATGCGTCGCCGCTCATAGTGCTCTCCACTGCAGGGATGGATACCAGAATCCGCATCCGGACAAGACCGGATGCGGAACTAGCTTACTGCACTTGCGATGTTTGCTGCAAACAAGGGAGCAGGTCGCGCGCCTGGCTCAAGCCATCAATGCTGATGAGCACCATGACCCATATGCTGGTGCCCGGCACCGGCCGCAGCAGGGGCGGCCACGCGCACCGGCAGCTGCAGGCTCAGGCGCGACACTGCGCCCTTGGCATCCTTGAACACCAGGGTCACGGGCACCTGGCTGTCCTTGACCAGCGGGGCCTTGAGCTGCTGAAGCATCAGGTGATAGCCGCCGGGCTTGAGATCCACGGCCACGCCCTGAGGCAGATCCAGGGCCTCGATGGCGCGCATGCGCATCACATCGCCCTCCATCTTCATCTCGTGCACCTCGGCCACGGCGGCGGCCGTGGTTTCCACACCGACGAGCTTGAGCGGCTCCTGGGCCGTCAGGCGCATAAAGGCCCCCGAAGCCTGCTGACCCGCCACGCTGGCGCGGGCCCAGGCGTTCTCGACCTTGACATGGGCCGCATCGGCATGAGCCCAGGCGGCCCCCGAAACCAGCAGCGAAGCGACCAGCGAACCCAGGGCCATCACGGTAAAACGACGCGTATTCATGAAACCATCTCCATTCAAATTCAGTCTGGACTTACGCAAACAAGGGTGCATCAAGATGGCCCCCTTGAAACCAAGCCCTTGCTTGAGCCCGATTTGCATAAGTCGTGTCAATCTCAAATCGATCTGAGACGCTTGACCATCAAGCGCCCTCAGCTATGTTTTTCAGGGTTTCAAAGGGCGGCGCACGTACGGGCGGCAGGGTGGAGACAAAAGCTCTGTGAGCGACATCGGCCCAGGGCCGGGCATCGACAACGGCGCGGTGACAGCCAGGATCTGCCTGCTGCGCTGGCGGCGGCGCCAGCAGCGGCAGGCACAGCGCGCAATCCAGCCCATGTGGGGTAGCGGCATCGTCGCTGGCGGGGCTGGGCACCCAGTGTGTGCTGCCGCTGGCCGTGCATACTGCCTCCCAGCCGGCAGGCGGCGTGCCGCGCGCCCAGGGCGTAAGCATGCTGACCAGCAGCACGCAGAACCACGCACCCAGCACCCTGCGAGCCAGAAGGGCTGCCGGTTTGTGCCGAGGAGGGTGTGCGCGCCAATGCATGGAGCGATTGTAGAAGCCGGCCCGCTATCCGGTTGGCGACGCAGGGCTTGCGCCACTTGCCTCTACGATGACTGGCCACGGATACCTATTCACAACCACCGATCAGGAGACAAGCATGCTGACTTTGTGCGGATTTTCGGCCAGCAACTACTACAACAAGGTCAAGCTGGCCTTGATGGAAAAGCAGATTCCCTTCGCCGAGGAGCTGGCCTGGCTGGGCAGCACCAACCCCGAGGAATCTCCGCTGGGCAAGGTGCCGTATCTGCGCACCCAGCATGGCGCCATCAGCGAGTCCGACGCCATCATCGAATATGTGGAAGCGCTGTCCAGCAAGGTGCCGCTGCTGCCCGCAGACCCCTTTGCTGCCGCCAAGGTACGTGAGCTTTGCGTCTATCTGAACCTGCACCTGGAGCTGGTGGCGCGCAACCTCTATCCCCAGGCCTTCTTCGGCGGCAAGATCAGTGATGGCACACGCGACAAGACGCTGGAGCAGTTGAAAAAGAACATCGCAGCCTTTGCCAAGCTGGCCCGCTTCGATACCCCGTTCATCGCGGGCGACAGCTTCACGCTGGCCGACTGCAGCGCCATCGTGCATCTGCCGCTGGTCAGCAGCGCCAGCAAGATCCTGGGCGGCAGCGATCTGCTGGCCGAGCTGCCGGTGCGCGACTATCTGGCGCGCATGAGCGAGCGTCCCACGGTGCAGAAGGTCAACGCCGACCGCAAGCGAAACACCGAGGAGCTGATGGCACGCATGCAGGCCAAGGCTGCGCGCTGAAGCGTGCCGGGTACGGGCCCGGTGATGCTACGCTTGGGCCCATCATGCAAAGCGCTTTTCATCTTGCCTACCACGTGACCGATCTCGACCAGGCCCGCCGTTTCTACGGCGGCGTGCTCGGCTGTCGCGAGGGTCGCAGCACCGACACCTGGGTCGATTTCGACTTCTTTGGCCACCAGATCTCCCTGCATCTGGGTCAGCCCTTTGCCGTGAGCAACACCGGCAAGGTCGGCAACCATATGGTGCCCATGCCCCATCTGGGCGTGATCCTGCTCAAGCCCGACTGGCTGGCCCTGGCCGAACGCCTCAAAGCCGCCGGCACCGCCTTCATTCTGGAGCCGCAAGTGCGCTTTGAAGGCGAGCCCGGAGAGCAATGGACCATGTTCTTCACCGACCCCTGCGGCAATCCGATCGAGGTCAAGGGATTTGCCAACTGGGACGCGGTTTACGAACACTGATCCCCTCTGAGCCGCTTCGCGTCTTCCCCCAAAGGGGGACGACGACCTTGGCTGCGGGGCGGACCTAGCTGGCCGTCTCGCGCTTGGACTGCGCCAGTGTCACTGGCTCATCACTTCGAGCAAAGCCGGATGGGAAGCCTTTATAGGTTGAGCGAAATCAGCCTCCAGTGTTACCTGGATTGCGGTCACCGCTATCAAAGCAGAGCCTCACCCCTAGGCTACTGAGCACGTTCCATGAATCCCAGCAAACCGCTGCTGCGCTGCGTGGGACTGCCCATCGCCGACACCAGCAGGCCGGGCACTTCGGTCCACAGCGAGAACGCCTTGCGCGCCCGCGTGATGCCGGTATAGACCAGCTCGCGGCTGAGCACATTGCCGCCCTGCGCGGCCAGCACCAGCGCCGTATGCTCGAACTCCGAGCCCTGGCTCTTGTGCACCGTCATGGCAAATGCGGTCTCCACATGGGCCAGGCGCGCCGTGCTGACATGGTGCAGCAGCTCGCCCTGCATGAAGTACACGCGCAGCCGCGCCGGGTCGCCAAAGCTGGGCAGGGCCATGCCGATATCGCCGTTGAACACGCCCAGCTGCGCATCGTTGCGCGTGACCATTACCGGACGGCCCATATACCACTCGCCCTCCTTGCGTATGGCGCCCATGGCCTGCAAGGCCTGCTCCACCGCGCGGTTCAGGCCCGCCACGCCCCAGCTGCCGTCGCGCACGGCGCACAGCAGGCGGTAGCGGTCGAAGGCGGCCAACACCTCCCTCACCCATTGCCGGTGCTCGGCCTCGGTGGCAAAGCCGCGTCCCTTGCCCTGCCCATGTTGTGCCAGCACCTCGGCATAGGCGGCATAGCTGGCCATTCCGCCACGGCCTTGCACGGCGCTGCGCACCACGGCCTCGACCTCACCGCCTTCGCGCGCCCAGAGTTCGGCATGCAGGCCGGCCTGGGTCTGCGTGCGCAGCAGCGCCATGGCAGAAGGTGCATCGCCGGCATTCACGGCCTGTGCCAGCAGACCGATAGGGCCGCCAAAGCGGCGGCTCTCGCGCAGCATGACGGTGTGCTGGGCCAGCGGCAGGGCCCTGGCCGGCGCCAGGTACTGTGCAGGCAGGGACTGGCCCGTCACACGCTCGACATAGGCAGCGGTGTCCGGCGCGTAATTGCCCCGCTGCGCATCGCGGCACAGATCGCCCAGCACGGCACCGGCCTCCACCGAGGCGAGCTGATCCTTGTCGCCCAGCAGAATCAGGCGCGCTGTGGGCGGCAGGGCCTGCAGCAGCGCGGCCATCATCTCGAGGTGGATCATGGAGGCCTCATCGACGATGAGCACGTCGACATCCAGCGGATTGCCTGCATGGTGGGCAAAGCGCCGCGTGTCAGGCCTGGCCCCCAGCAGCGAATGCAGGGTGCGTGCCGCCCCCATGCGTTTGACCAGCGCTTCCAGATCCAGCTCTCGGCCCACGGCCTCCTTCAGCTCCAGCAGCGAGCTATCGATGGACTGCTTCAGCCGCGCCGCCGCCTTGCCGGTTGGCGCAGCCAGCGCGACGCGCAGCTGCGCGGCATCCGGCGCCGTGGCAAACAGCAGCGCCAGCAGGCGGGCAGCGGTATAGGTCTTGCCCGTGCCCGGCCCGCCGGTGATGACGGACATATGCCCCCGCAGCGCCAGCGCGCAAGCCAGCTTTTGCCAGTCCACCGCATTTGCGGCAGCTGCGGACGAGCTGAAAAGCCGCCCCAGCCATTCGCGCACCCTGGGCTCGTCAAGCGCCACCGCATCGGCCGCCGTACGCTGCGCCATATGGGCGGCCACGCTGCGCTCATAGTCCCAGTAGCGGCGCAGATACAGCAAGGGCGCAGCGCTGTCCAGCAGCACCAGCGGCTGACCTCGGTCTGCCGCTACCGTTCCCGGCTGCACGACACGCACCACGGGGCTGCGGCGCAGGGCCTGCAGCCAGTCAGCCAACCGGCCGGGCAATTGCTCCCATAGCGATTGCTGCAGGCGCTCTGCCTCTTTGGGCCAGGCAAGAATCTGATTGGGATCGCCAGCCAGCGCCTTCAAGGGCAGGCAGCTGTGACCGCGCCCCTCCATCTGCGCCAGCACGGCGGTGGCCACCAGCAGCGCAGGCCCGGCCTCTGCGTCCTGCGCGGCGACAAAGGCCGCCAGGGCGCTGTCCAGGCGGCGCAGCAGGCCCGCATCGGCCAGTCGCTCCAGCGCGGCCAGCCAGTCCGTCGTGCCCGGTGCAATCGTGTCGCCATCCGCGGGAGCTGCAAACAGGTCCAGCGTCTGCAGATCGGCTTTGCGGCGCCCCTTCATGGCTGCTCCTCCTTCAATTCCTTTTCGTTATCTCCGAGAAGCGCCTCCAGCCCGTCCAGCAGCGCCAGCGGCGGCTTCAGCACATGCATGCCGGCGGCCTCGCCATCGAGACCGCGCAGGAAGAAATAGAGCGCGCCGCCCAGCTGTTCGCGAGGGTCGTAAGCCGCGCCCAGCCGGCTTTGCAGCAGGCGGTGCAGAGCCAGCAGATACAGCGCAGCCTGCACGTCATAACGGTGCTCTAGCATGGCCTGCTCCAGCGCCTGAGGGGCGTAGGCCGCGCCGTCCTGGCCCAGGTGGTTGGTCTTGTAGTCCAGCACCCAGTAGCGGCCGCCATGGTGAAACACCAGATCGGCAAAGCCCATCAGCATGCCGTGCAGCTCGCGCTCGGGCAGCACCGGGCGCGGCTGGCCGGCAAGAATGTGCCGGCGGCACAGCGCGTCAATACGAGGTGCCGACAGGCGCCGCGCCGGCAGCCAGAACTCCATCTCGGGCAATAGCGCATCACCTTCGCCCAATTGCGCCAGCGAGACGCCGAGCGGCGCCAGCGGCTGGTGCACCACGGCGCGCAGCCACTGCAGCACATCGGCGGCCTGCTCCTTGCGGCCCGCGCGCTCGCAGCGGCGCAGCAGTCGGGCCGCCAGGGGTTCACTGTTGCCGGGATCATCCTCGGGCTGCAGCGCAAAGTCCTCTGCGGCCAGCCATTCCAGCTGGTCGTGCAGGAAATTGCCCACCACCGGGCCGCGCATGAAGCGGTGCCACACCGCAGCATCGCTGCGCGCACCGGCGGCGAATCCGGTCAAGTTAGGCAGGGCGGTCATGACCTCGTTGATGACGCCCAGGTCCAGCGCAGCTTCACCCGCTTCCTGGGCCTGCAGCGCACGCTCGTCCTCGGCGGGACTTTGTGCGGCCACCGGCAGGACCGGCAGGCTGGGTGCGGCCATGGCGCGGGTCAGCGACGAAAAGCTGCCAATGCCCCAGCGGCGGTCGAACTGCGCCTCGTACACGGGCGCGGCGGCCAGGGCGGGCAAGGCCTGCGCGGCCACATAGCGCGAGGCCACGGGCAGTTCGGCCGGCAGATCCACCACGGCGATCTGCGTGCAACGCTCGCTCAGGGCCTGGATGCTGGCGCGCCAGCCGGCTGCGGCCTGCGAAACATCTCCGGCCAGCAGATAGCCTGCCGCACCCTGTTCGTTCACACAGTTTTTGCTGTTGCCGCGTTTCATGGGGGCCAGCCCCATCCACAGTGCATGGCGCGGGCGGGTCAGCGCCACATAGAGAAGGCGCAGATCCTCGCGCAGGCGTTCCTTGTCGGCCTGCGTCAACTGTGCATCGTCGTAGTCCAGCACCAGCTCGCGCGCGGGTACGCCATCGATCTGCACGGGCAGCGAAAGATAGGCCGCCTTGCCGTCCACAGGTCGGAAGCTGCCGCCGAACGGCAGGCAGACCAGTGGGTACTCCAGCCCCTTGCTCTTGTGCACGGTGACGACCTTGACCAGATCGGCATCCGATTCCAGCCGCACGATCTGTGCATCGCCGGCCGCGCCCGGGCTCTCGATCTGGGTGGCCAGCCAGCGGATCAGCGCCTGCTCGCCTTCCAGCTGGGCACTCGCGCCTTGCAGCAGCTCGGCCAGGTGCAGATAGTTGGTCAGACGGCGCTCGCCGCCCATGTCCTTCAGCCAGCGCGCCGGCAATTCAAAGCGGTACAGCGTCTGGCGCAGCATGGCCAGCACGCCCAGGCGCAGCCAGAGACTGTGCAGTTCCTTGAGCAGCTCGCTGCGCGCATCGAAGGCCTCGTCATCGCTGGCCAGCCAGGCCAGCTCGTCAAACGACAGACCCATCATGGGCGTGGCCAGACCGGCACGCACGGCCAGTCCGTCCAGAGGCGCTGCCACGGCACGCAGCCACAGCAGCAGATCCTGCGCCTCGACGCTGGCGAAGACCGAGTCTTGATCGGAGAGATAGACCGAGGCCACATTGCGCCGCGCCAGTGCACGGCGCACGGCTGAGGCCTCCTTGCCAGTGCGCACCAGCACCGCGATATCGGCCGGACGCAGGCGCTGCAGCGGCTGGCCGGCTTCGGCAAAGCCCGTGGCACCGTCCATCAGCCACTGCACGATCTGGCTGGCGCAGAACTCCGCCCCACGGCGGCGGATGTCGTCATTGCTCAGCGGCTCATCGCTGCTGCCATCCCAGGCAATGGTCAGCGCGGCCATGCGCTGGCTGCCCTGCATCAGCAGCTCCTTTCGGCCATTGGCCTTGACGCTCTCGAACGGCAGCGGATTGCTCTGCCCGGCGCGGAACATGAACGCACCCTCGCCTTCGCGCACTTCAGCCTGCACAAACCATTGGTTGACCGCATCGACCAGCACCTCGGTGGAGCGGAAGTTGGTGTCCAGCACATAGTGGCGGCCCTCGGTCGCCTGCCTGGCCTGCAGATAGCTGTAGATGTCCGCACCACGAAAGCCGTAG
The DNA here is from genome assembly GCF_053615495.1 of Comamonas sp. HJ-2. NCBI lineage: Bacteria > Pseudomonadati > Pseudomonadota > Betaproteobacteria > Burkholderiales > Comamonadaceae > Comamonas > Comamonas sp. HJ-2. The sequence goes on from NZ_JBSIFD010000009.1 coordinate 100,030, forward strand.
ATGGACTGCTTGGGGTCGCCGATCAGCAGCAGTGCGCTGCCCGCGCTGTTGTCTGCCGTGCGGTAGATCTGGTCGAACAGCCGGTACTGCAGCGGCGAGGTGTCCTGGAACTCGTCAATCAGCGCCACCGGATACTGGGCCAGGATGCCGGCTTGCAGCGCGGGGCCGTTATCGCCAGCCAGAGCCGCATCCAGGCGCTGCTGCATATCGGCAAAACCGAAAGTGCCGGCCTGGCGCTTGAGCCACAGCAGGCGCTGCTGCACCTGGACTGCCGCATGCAGGCGCAGCGCCACATGCAGGGACGGCATCTGCGCCAGGGCCTGAAGCAGTTGCTCCAACTCGGCAGATGCGGGGGGCAGCTCCACCGGCGCATCACCTTTGCGCGCTTCATCCAGCCCGGCAGGCACCAAACGGGTAGCCCCAGTCTTCATTGCAGCCGCCAAACCATCGTGCGGCGCGGCAGCCCACTCCCGCAAAGCTTTCAGCCAGTTCTTGTAGTTGGCAGGCTTGAGCTTCAAACCATTCCAAGCACTTTTGTTGGTGGCCAACTGGCCGTCCAGCCAGTCTTCCAATTGCTGCGCTTTTTGCTCCCAGCCATCGCCAAGCATTCGCAGTTGCTGCGCACGCTCAGCCTGGGTCTGCGCAATGCATTCACCCAAGGTTCCGGCGCCCGCCGTGGCGGCTATGTTTTCACGCAGCAGCGACTGCATATCCTTGACCAGGGCCTGCACATCGGGCCAGACCTGCAGCGCCGCCTCCAGCACCTCGCCCGAAAGCGGATAGCACTGCTGGCGCCAGTAATCCTGTGCAGCCTCGGTCTGACGCTGGCTTTCATCGGCCTCCAGCGTTTCATCAAACAGATTGCCGCTGTCAAACGCATGCTCGCGCAGCATGCGCTGGCACCAGGCGTCTATGGTGTGGATGGCGGCATCGTCCATGCACTGCGCAGCCATGTCCAGCCGCCAGGCAGCGGTGTCGCGCAGCTCGCCTTCGGCATAGGCATCGCGCAGGTCGCGCAGGAAGCTGTCGTGCGCCGCCGGTTCGGCCTCGCCGCGAAAGCATTGCACGGCCTCGATCAAGCGGGCACGGATGCGGTCCGACAGCTCGCGCGTGGCGGCCCGCGTGAAGGTCATGACCAGAATGTCGGGCGGCATCAATGCTCGGGCAAAGCCGTTCTCTGCGCCGTGGCCCAGCACCAGCCGCAGATAGAGGGCTGCAATGGTCCAGGTCTTGCCTGTGCCCGCACTGGCTTCGATCAGGCGCGAACCCCAGAGCGGGAAATGCAGGGGCTGCAGCGCCTGGCTGCCGGGCTTCATGGGGTTGGCGGGCGCGCTCATGCCGGCTCTCCTGGTTGTTCGTCCTGGTCTGCGCAATGCAACAAGGGCAGATCCTCGGTCTGCACCTGCGCGGCCAGCCAGTCATGCAGCGGGCCATAGACCTGCTTGGCCAGGACGTGGAAGCGCAGATCGGCCGTCAGCGCCGCCCAGTCGGGGTAGCAGCGCGCCCAGCTGGGGTCTTCGCATTCGCCGCCCAGCATGTAGCCGCCCTCGTAGGCCTGCGCGGCGGCGCTCGGATCGTCACGACCGGCTGCGATGGCGGCTTTGAGAGGCAGCGGCAAGGGCTCGTTCTGGCCCGCCAGCCACAGCTGCATCAAGGCTTGCAAACGCTGCGTGGCCGCCTCCGGCTCCAGCGGCTGCACCCAGACCAGGGTGTCGCGTGCGATCACGCACATCAGCGTGTCGCTGCCCGTGCTTGAAAGCGCCAGACTGCGCACATAAATGGGCAGCAGCTTGTGGGCCTGAAGCTCGCCTCTCTTGTTCAGCAGCGTGCGCGGCTCCAGCGCGAACCAGCAACGGCTGTGGCCCGCGTCCGAAGACGGCTCTTCACGCTCCTGCAAGCCATCCATCCAGTCATCCAGCGTGACCGCTCCGGAGTGCAGCAACAGCCGCTCGCGCGGCGCCGCATGGGGCCACAGCCGCATCTGCTGCTGCCAGGCCAGCAGCGACGGCGTGGCCTGCGCCTGCAAGGCCTCGGCCTCGCGCCTGCCGAGACCTGCCAGCGGCAGCACGCCGGCACGCCCCAGACGCTGCACCTGGAGTTGCACCTGCATGCCCACATCCAGCGCCGCATCATGCGCCAGCTGCGTGCGCACGCCTTGCTGCAGCTGCTGAATCAGGCCGTAGGCGGTCAGGCCATCGACGCTGAAAAGCTCATCGTCCTCCAGCAGCTCCTCGTCCTGCTCAAAGCGCACCTGCAGGCGATTGCGCAAAAAGCTGCGTGCAGGGTGGCGCAGAAATTCCGTCAGTCGCGCCAGCGTCAGCGGCACCTCGGGGTCGGGCTCGAAGGCAGCCACGACCGGCAGCACCTGCGCTGCCCGCTCTTCATGCGCGCCATACCATTCGCGCGCGAAGGTCGACAGCCCCGAAGCCTGCTCGAAATAGCGGCGACTGAAGGGCTGCAAAGGATGCTGGCGGGTACGCTGGGCCAGCAGCAGATCTCCGCGCTCGCTGGCGGAAAGACCTGCACTGCCTTCCCCCTGCCAGCCCTGGCGGAGATAGTCGCGCAGCTGCGAGACCAGCACCGAGGGGGGCTGCTCACTGTTGTCGCGCACATGGCGACCGGCCCAGCTGATATAGAGCTTGCTGCGGGCCGACAGCAAGGCATCCAGCATCAGCTGGCGGTCATCGTCGCGGCGCGCGCGATCACCGGGGCGCTGCTGCCCGGGCAAGGCCATCAGATCGAAGTCCACGCGCGTGGCGCGGCGCGGGTAGTCGCCATCGTTCATGCCCAGCAGACACACCACTTCGAAGGGGATGGCGCGCATCGGCATCAGCGTGCAGAAAGTCACGCCGCCGGCGCGAAAACGCTGGTTGAGCGCGGGCTCGGACAGGGCCTGCAACCAGGCCTCCTGCGCCACTTCCAGCGGAATCAGGGCATCGAAGCCCGCTTGCTCGCAGGCGCCCTGCCAGCCGACCAGGGCCGTGTCGAGTGCGGCGCACAAGGCCTGGTCTTCATCGCCCTGCGCGACAAAGAAGTCGTCCATCAGACTGCGAAAACGCTGGGCCCAGACCTCGGGAGCCGCAGCCGTAGCAGCCGTTTGCCACCACTGCAGCATGCGCCCCAGCAAGCTGGCCAGCGATCCGGCCAGCTCGGCCGTCAGGCCGCCCACTTCGTCATAGGGCTCCATGCCGGCAAACACCTGTGCCTCGTCGAAGGCGGCCTCCAGCGCCGGCCCGCTGGCATAGCCCAGCAGCATGCGGCGCAGGCCGAACCAGGCGCTGTTGGGATCACCGCAGGCCGCCAGGCCCAACTGTGCTCGCTGCGCATGGTTGAGCCCCCAGCGAATGCCCGCACCGGCCATCCAGTGCGTGAGCTGGGGCAGATCGTCTGCCGCCAGACCCACGCGCGCCGCCACGGCGGGGACATCGAGCAGGTCGCACAACTCGCTCAGACGGCAGCGCTGCTGCGGCAGCTTGAGCAGCCATTGCAGCGCCGTCACCAGCGGACTGCTGGCACGCGCGCCCACGTCGGCGATATCAAACGGAATATGGCGCGCATCGTGGCGGCCGTACTGGCCGAACACGGCGCGGATGGCGGGTGCAGCCTCTTCGATCGACGGCAGCATGACCACCACCTCGCGCGGCGCCAGCGCTGCGCGGCCCGCCGCGGCAGGCTCGGCCAGCCATTGCAGCAGCTGGTCGTGCAGCACTTCGAGCTCGCGCACCAGGCCATGGGCCTTGTGAAAGACGATGGACTGGTCGGCCGCCGCGATCTCGACCGCAGGGTGCTCCGCCATGGGCACCAGATCGCGAATGCGCTGCTGCACCTGGACCAGCAGCGGTGCGTCGATCAGCTCGCTCGCGTCGGCCTCGTCATACACATCCACACGCGGCCAGCCCCATTGCACGGCCGTGTCCCCCGTGGTGTCGAAGGCATCGAGCTGGCGCACATAGTCGCGGCTCTGCCGGCCCCAGGCCGCCAGCAGCGGATGGGCATGGGCGTGCATGGCGGCCAGCGGAATCTGCGCCAGGTCCTTGCCGCCCTTGTCGGCATGGCGGCGGCGCTGCTGGCGCAGCAGCTCGCGCCCGTCGATGGCATCGGCCCAGTGAAAGCGGCAGGGGTTGGGAACGGCAATCAGCACCTGGCTGTGCTGGGCAATGCCGCTCAGAAACTGCATCAGCGACAACGGCATCTGGCTCATGCCGAACACCACCACACGGCGCGCCAGCGGCGTGACGGGCGGCTGACCGCTTTGCAGCGCGTCCAGAATCCGAGCCAGCAGGGCCGGGCGGGTGGCGGCACGCTCCTGCTCATCGAGTTCGGCCAGCACCTTGCGCCACAGCTGGGGCTGCCAGAGCTGCCCTTCGGGAACGGGCGCATCGGGGCGGCCCGCCGTGCGCAGCACATCCTCGCCCTGCTCCCAGGCGGCCAGCCAGTCGGCGCGGTAGATCTGGTACTGGTCGAACAGGTCGGCCAGCTTTTCGGCCAGCTGCAGCAGACGCTGCGGCTCGCCAGGGCGCAGAAAGTTGGCAATCGGTGCGAACGCAGGCTCGCCCAGGCATTGCGGCAGCAGACGCATCAGGCGCCAGATCATGGGCGTCTTGTCCAGCGGCGATTCACGCGGCACCTCATGCCTGCCCAGAATCTGCCGGTAGCTGCGCCAGACAAAGCGCGCCGGCAATTCGACCTGTGCAGCGGCGCACACGCCCTGCTGTTCGGCCATGCGCATCTTGAACCACTCGGCCATGCCGTTGCTTTGCACCAGCACGATCTCGGGCTCCAGCGCCTGCAAGGGATGCGCCGCCAGCCAGGCCAGCACGGTATCGGCCAGCGCCTCGGTCTGGTTGCCGTGAATGGCGATCAGGCCCGGCTGCCAGTTAGCTGCCGGTTGCGACGCCCTTGATTGCTGCTCTGCTGTCACACGCGCTCCTGTGCCTGTCTGTGCACGATGAAAGCTGCAAGCTTAACGGCAGCATGCAGGCGCTATCAAATGGAAAGCTGGTTGCGTATACCAACAAAGCGAACTGGAGCTGAAACGCTTTGAAATCAAGCAAAGACAAGCGCAATCCGCTCTGCTTTTTATTACCCACAGCCCATCGCGGACATTCCGAGGCTGCAATGAGAAAAGCCCCGGATCATTGCTGATCCGGGGCTTTAAATTTGGTGGCCTGGGACGGAATCGAACCGCCGACACAAGGGTTTTCAATTTTTTGAACACTTGCGCAGCAGGTTTCGGCCCCGACACCGATCTGCCTAGTGTCATGGGAGGCATACAAAAATCTTCAATTCGCGCTACAAAGGGCCTCGCTACGTCTGAGCAATTTGTACCCATTTGGAGCGGGAAAACAGCGCCAACTTCCAGCAGCAAACCGGACATTTTTTGGTCACATATCCTTTTCCTATTAATTGATAAGTATTTGCTCGCTCACATCGCTAGCCTTACCGATGTGAGCATCAAAATATCTCCGGAAGAACACCGCAAGCCTTTTTTCTTGGCATAAGCATCGCTCCCTATTGAGTGTTGATTTCCACGCAAAATGCCGCGCGAGTGTGACTATCGCCAGATGCACTAGGCTGAGCAAAATTTTCTGCATAAGTCAAAGCGTATATGACAGCCGCAGCCTGGAGAAAACCGAGATGAACCTCGTCAAGCGACTTGGGAAAGGGTGAAATTTCGCGCACTTGAACGCCATGAGCTTCGTGTTGCCATCCTCAACGAACTCCGCGAACTAGCCCTCCAAGACGACCGTCATGACATAACTCCACGTGGACTTCGCCAAGTTCGCTTCAAGCTGGATATATGCCGCAACATTGTCAGAAATAAAATGTATCATTTGGAAACTACTTGTTTACTTCAAAGCTAGATTTCCAAAAATGAAAAAATTTACTAAGCAAGCACTCACAGTCTCTATTTTCCTTTGTGCAATATCGGTTCAAGCGCAAGAAGCTGTGACTGCTGATTTGGATAGCTGTATCAATTCCGAGAAAATGAGCTCCACTGCCAAAGGTGCTGCAATTGGCGCTGTGACAGGGTTTCTCGGTGCTCTTGCTTCAGGCAAGCAGGACAAGGCGGCTCAATTGGCCTTGGCTGGTGCGGCGGTCGGCGGCATTGCAGGGTATGCAAATGCCTACTACAACGCAGTTGCAACTTGCATGAAGAAAAACCCAGCTTGGATTCCCGAGTCCAGCATAGAACGCAAAGGCAACTACAAAGCCATTGTTAAGGAGTTCAAGTACAAGCCGGCCCAAGGTGATGTCTTTACGGTTCGCCCTCTGAAAATGCCTGCAACTATCGCGCAAGGCCAAAACCTCGAATTTCCAGCAAAATTTGTGGTCCTGACACCAGATGGCGGCGAAGCACAGGCTCAAATCACTCGAAAACTTTTTATTGTCGAGGGCGACAAAGAAACCGAGGTGCCCTTCCCTGGTCACAGCACAACTGATCGCGTGCTTGAGAACGGCGAGCATGAAGAGTTGATCCACATCCCCATGGGACCTGATGTTCCTACAGGTTCAAAATTCCGTTTTTCCTACAGCGTCTCTCTCAAGGGCCTTCCCGCTAATTCCGCCAGCGGTATCACGGTAGTCAAGTAAATGCAGAAGACCACTAAATTTGCTCTGATCAGTTTGGTGGTCGCAGCCTTGGCAGGCTGCGCCAACCAGTCGATGCCAGGCTACCAGCAGGTCTATCAGAGCTACCAGATCCCAGATACCCTGTTGCAAAGCGTGCAGGCTCGACTCAAAGCAGAGGGGCTCACAACCGCAAAGGTTTCGCGAGATTCTGTTGGTCGCTTGCGATTAGTCGGGAATTATAAAAATGATGATGAGGTAGAAAAAGCCTTCATCATAGCCCAGTCGATTGTTGGCATTAAATCAACGTCCCCGTTCTATCCTGAAGGCGTTCAGCAATCCACGTGGAATCGCGAAGCATCATCGGCTCTTTCCAGTTTTTTTAAAAATAAAAGACTACAGCAAGACTTAGGCCCTGGAAAGAAGAAAGCTATTGTCATTGGAATTAATAAATTTTTGGATAGCTCACATCTAAATGAGATTCAAGGCGAGGATGATGCTCGCTTGATGGGAATGATTCTTGCAAACTATGGCTATGAGGTTACCTCAGTCCTGGGAAATCAGGCAACCAAAGCCAACATTGAGGCACAGATTGCGAAGATCAATAGTTCCTTGCAGCCTAATGACAGTCTTTTCATCTACGTCTCAAGCCACGGAAATCCTCCCACACCAACACCTGGGGGTAAGGATGACCGACGAATGTCTATTGCTGCCTATGACTCCGGTAATACACACCCAAGCCAGTCAGTTGGGCAAGATAAGACTTCTTATTTGTTAAATCTGCAAAGAACGTCCGTTAAAGACACACTTATTCAAAACTTGGCTCAAAAGCCAACGGTTGTAACTCGCGTGATTGTGGACACCTGCTATAGCGGAGAAATCCTCAAAAACACTCCCTCCATTGGATCAGACTACCAGAATTCCATAAGCTCCGGTCGATTTGAAACCGAGTCTGTTTCCATCGCATCTTGGAGCGGTGAGAAATTCACAAGCAAAGGCATTTCTTTTATTGATGATTCTAAATCATCAAAAGAATCACCAGCAACTACTGCCGATTTCTCTTCTCGTAAAAATTACACTTTTATTACCGCAACCAGTGCTGGGGAACTTTCTTATGGCCCAACACCAAGTATTGGTACCTTTAATAGCCCACTGAATCAATCAGATGCGCTACGGGGCTCTTTCTTCACTCAATCGTTCATGGCTTATCTGAAACATTACTCAGGGGATGTTACCAAGGCCTTTGAATCCTCCCGCAATTTCACAACTTCCAAGGTCCTCACACAGAACCTCAAACAAACACCTCAGCGCTTCAGCACTATCGCAGTCAATTTGGACAACATCGTCTCCAATTAACCCAAGAGAAATTCATGTCTAAAAAATTCATTCAACAAGCGCTGGCCATAGCTACCATAACAGCCTGCATAGGCGCACAAGCACAAGAGCCCGCATTCGCAGCCAAATCGTTGTTCTTTGGCGAAGATGGCAACGTCCAGGCTGTTGCAACAAGCAAAGTTGAAAGCACTCCCAATGTAGCTGCCTCGAAAGAAGGCAAGGCTATAGCAGTGTCAACCGCCGAGAAGAAGCAAGTTGAGCGCAAAAATGTTGCTGCGAAAAAATCCACGAAAGCCCAGCCCATTGGGGCGGCCTACTTTGTGCGCCTTAAGCGCGAAAACGCTGCGCCACAAGATGTCTTGGCGACGCACGCCTTCCAAACGGGCGACAAATTTCAAGTAGGGTTGAAAGTCAACCGACCCAGCTTTGTTTACATCTTCAACGAAGCGCCCGATGGTCAGATCGCCATGCTTCATCCGCGCCCCGGCCAGAGTGCCGCGATTGATGCCATGGGCACGGTATTTCTACCTGGCAACGGCAACTTCCAATTTGATGGGCCTCCCGGCACGGAAAAGCTGCTGGTTCTAATGTCTCCCGATGAGATTTTCCAGCCCAATACAGTTTTGCAGCAAATGAAGCCCGACCTTGTCACGCGCGCAGTGTTGCCACTAGCCCCACAGCCGTCGCCTTCCCAGGTCAATGCTTTGGCAGTAAACACGGCAGCGCCAGCACAGAACAACTGCAGTTACACCGTGGCAGATGCAGGCAACTATGCCAGCAAAGCCATCGTGTTCACAGAAGAGTCACACGACACTAAGCTGGCGAATAACTGCCAAATGCATACCGCACCAGCATTTGCCTCAAAAGCCATTGTTTTTGCCGATGACCCACAACCGACGGTAGGTCAGCAAGTGGCCAGCTATGTAGTCAAGCCCGAAGGTACTAAAGGGCAAGAGCCTCTGCTGCTGAAGATTCAGCTCGCTCATCACTGATCAACACTCCACGCCCCATGCATTTAACGCCCTGCTTTGCAGTGGTGCATCTCTATTAAAAACACATGTCAAACAATCACCTCATCGTTGGCTTGGGCGGCACCGGCGGCAAAGTCGTCCGCGCACTTCGCAAAATCGTCAAGACCCATACTGATGAAAATGGCGTTAGCCCCTCGGAAGCCAACTTTGAATACGTCTATTTAGACACCTCTGAAGGCCTGCTTCACGAAACCGATCAATGGACCGTTCTGGGGCAAGACTGCTCGCTGGCGCGCGCTCAGATTGGCATATATACCGCCAGCGGCGTACGCCCGATCTTGCAAGATCCAGACTCCTATCCCGGCATGAAGGAGTGGATTGAACCGCGCAAGGTTTTTGATTTCATTGATTCAGGCACAGCAGGGGCTGCACAAAAGCGTAAGCTTGGCCGTTTGGTGTTTGCTCAAAACGCCCGCATGATTTCGCAGTTGCTGGAAGAGCGCCTGCAATCACTGGAAAGCAGCAGTAAAACTGCGCAAGCCACTATCCACGTCATCTGCGGTCTGGCAGGCGGCACAGGTAGTGGATTTGTAGCGGACACCGTGGCTCAATTGCGCCGCCTACGTCCCAATGATGCAGACTTCCGCATCCTCGTGTACGCACTGCTGCCTGACGAGGGATCGACTTGGGTCAAATCTGTTTCTGGCTTTGGCACTTACTACGCTAACGGCTATGCGGCGATTTCTGAGCTCAACGCCATGGCTGCGCGCCGCTACCACCCGGTCAACGTTCTCGACGGCTCGCGCATGAGCGCTTCGAAGTACTTCAATGGCTGTTATTTGGTGAATAACATCAATGAAAACCGTGTGCGCTTCGGCGTACAAGATGATGTACCTCACATCATTGCGGAGTTTCTGTACCAGAAAACGCTTAATAAGCGCTGGGAAGCCCTAGACCGTATTGAGAAGGGCGAGAACGACACCAATTTCATTGAAATGGATGACGGTCAAGCCGCGCGTGCAAAGCTATTTATGAGCTTTGGCATCAAGCGCGTCGTGGTTCCTGAGCACGAAATCAAGGAATATCTGGCTTACGGCTTTGCCGAGCAAGCAACCCGACAGCTGATGTTCAACAACTTCCGCCAAGGAGAAGGCTTTGCCGACGAGCCCGTCTACAAAGACTGGGGAGCTGAAGTTCGCAAACCTGATGCCCGCGAAAACCTGCTCATCAGTGATGCTCACCTCACGCTGGATCGAGGCATTTTGGAAGACGATGCCAAGGCTGGCTGGAAACTGATTGACGAGTACTGGCCCCAAGTCGCCGCCACCTTGGAGGAGCAGATTAAGGCCGACAAGACCATCAAGGAAGCAGAGTGGATTCGCTCACTTCGCGTGCGCTTGTCGAGTGTTTATGACGAAACCTTCCGTCGTTTGGGCGGCGTGCGCAAGTTCTACGAAATCAAGTCTCAAGCACGCCTGGAGATGGCTCGCCACATCGCCAGACAAATTGAGCGTGACTTCTTCAGCCGCTGGAATATTGGCGAGTTGTCTTTGCTTCAACTGCGCCAGTACGTCGATGCGATTTTGAATGACCTGACGCAGCGCAAGAAGGAGTTTGAAGACAAGGCCCAAACCAGCTTGGCGGCCATGCAACGCCTCGAAGAAGATTTGCAGCGCCTGGTCAAAGACTTCAACGACGTTGGCACGCTGGGGCGTCTCTTCACCGACAAACGAGATACGCGCTTCGCAGAAGCACGCGAAAAACTGCAACTGCTTTTCTCCAAGAACACTTGGCGCGAAGGCTATATGTTCGGGCACCGTCTCATCCCCCTTCTGCTCGATGAGTTGACTGTCTTGCGCGGCAAGATTGATCAAATTCATGTGCAACTGAGCGAAGCTACCGACAGCATCCGTACCGAGCAAAACAACCGTCTGCGCACCGACAAGGAAGAGGTCTGCCAAACCCGCATCTTTGAAATGAATGCCGTGCGCGATCTGCTGCGCCGCATGACTCTGGATGAGCGCGGCCAAATTGAGCGCACGCAACGCGTACGTAAAGCTATTGTGGCGCTGGCAGGTGTCGAGGTAGATAGCTTTGAAAAGCTGGCCGCTCGCCTGAACCTTAATAACCTGATTGCCACCTTGTCGCAGCAAGCCGGTGAGATCACCGATGCCGCGCACACTGAACTGGCGCAAAGCTCTCCCGTGATGCATGTCAACATCATTGAGCGCCTCTCTCGCCAGTACGCTGTGGACTCTCAACCGCTGAACCACTTTGTTGCCGACCTGTACCGCGAAGCCGGCAATATGGTGACGTTCAATAAGGCAGAAATTGAGCGCCGCGTACCTGGCAACGAATCCGCTAGTGCGGGGCTTCAACAAGCAATCTGCGTGATGCTGCCAGAGTGCGAGGAACAGCGCGAGTTCCGCCATCACCTACAAAAGCTCTTTATTGATCAGAAAGATGCAGGTGCTTCCAACGCGGCAGTTATTGAAGGCCCGCTGAGCAACGAGATTGTCATCATCAAAGTATCGTCCCTCATGCCCGCTCGCTTTGTGGATGCCATGAGCTTCCTGAAGAGCCATTACGACGGCCTATGCAAGATTCCTGACGAACAGGTGCTACTGCATGGTGAAGGTGACGGCAGCAAACTCCCTCCTCTTTTCGCCCCTACAGGCGTGCAACTGCAAGCACGCCGACAGCGCAAGCCATTTTTGATGCTGGCACGCTTGATGGGCTTGCTCAAGAGCCGCGAGAACCCCACAACAGGCATACCAGAGTGGTTTATTCAAACCACCGACGCTGACGGCCTCATCTGCATCAATGTCTTGGACGGTGGCAGCTCTTGGGAAAAGGTTTGGGAAAACGAACAGTCGCCCGCCTTGCAACAAAGCATTGAAGCAGCCGTCAAGGCCGGCATCACCCGCGACTTCGTTCACAAAGATCAAAAAGATGAGCTTTACCAGCAGTTTGTGAAGCACGTTAATGCGCGCCTGGAGCAGGCCAACCACAACGCAGAAGATGCCCAGTATCAAGAACTGCGCGCCATGATTCCCCAAATCAAGGAGTTGGCCGGCATCCGTGCTGAAGCCACTGCCTAAATCCATTACAAAAGAAAATCATGTATCAATACAAATGCAAGTCCATTGGTGACTGCTCTGTGGCTAATAGCGGCGAGTATGTCAAAAGCGAAACCATGCTCAACGACCCGAAGTGCAGCGACTGCGGTTGCGCACTAGAGCTTGTCGAAGGAAGTGGCGGCAGTGGGAGTGGCAAGAAAGGCGGGTCCTCCACGAAGCTAGGCCCCATGATTGCAGCAGGCCTTGCTGTCGTCACTATCGCTGGCGGAGCCGCATGGTATTTGCTGGGCAGCAAACCTGCCCAGAGCATCACCGCAGCCCCCCCTCCCCCTGAAGTCGTTGTAGACGAAAAAGTGGCAATACCCACTGCGGAAGCATCTTCTGGCGGCCTGGCACCATCTGATACAGAAACATCATTGGCGCGCCGTGAAGCTGATGAAAAGTTGCGCCATGGTGAGTTCAGCGAAGCTGAGAGAAAAGCGGCTCGTTCGGCAGCTCTCGAAATGATCAAAACTGCAGTCGCCAAGATGGGACAAGGTGACCTCAGCGGAGCAGAGAAGGAGCTTCAACAAGCAAAGGAGCGCGATGCCACTGAGCCATTGATCTACTACAACTTGGCTATCGTACATCTGCGCCAGAACCACCCAGAAGAAGCGCTGCGGCACATGGAAGCCTCGTTCATGGCTGGCTTCAAGCACTTTGACGCCATGGATCAAGATACCGACATTGACCCTCTTCGCAAATTGCCAAAGTTTCAAGAACTGTTGACTATCTACCGCAAAAACGTGTGATGAAAAAACTCCTGCATGCGCTGCCACTTACCATCCTACTGGCTCTGGCGGCCTGCGGGAAAGGCCTTGACTCTCGCGTAGTTGAAGGTCACTGGGTAGCTGAGAACTTTCGCCTTTACGGTCTCAAGCTACCTATTGGCCCTGATCTGCAAATCGACGCCAAAAGTCTACGCTTGAGCACTGACTTGGAGCCGATTCCTTTAACTGCTGTAGAGGTTGATGGCAACGAAGTCACTCTTCAAACGTCTTTAGGGGTCGGCCTCGTTTTCAATTTTGAAAACGAGAACAGGATGTACTTCTCCATGCCGATCTTGGGTGACCGCATCTACTATCAGCGCCAACTCACTCCGTCTGTTGCACAAAGCGACGTCCAACAGAGGTCATCCACCAAACACCGACTGAACCAAGCAGACGCACCACCTCAAACGCCTCGTGCACTCAATCACACCGAGCCAACTTCTCTCCCCTTTACGGCCTCACTCCCACCCTCGTCAGGTCTCACTCCCCACCCTACAAAATTCACAAACTTCACCCGTGCGCTTGATTTGGTGCAACAAGGCCGCACAGATGAAGCCATTCGAGCGCTCTCCTCGGCCCTCGAAAACACAGAAGCTCAATGGAAAGACATTGAGGCTGAGCCAGCGTTTGCCCTGCTCATTCAAGACCCGCGTCTTGAGGTTTTGAAGCTGCGGTGGCAATCCAAGCCCTGAGAAGCTCTCGCAGGACATCCGCAACCGAATACATAAGCGCCATCGTTTCTAGCAGGAGAGCCAGAGGTCGCGCATGTCGCGATGTCGCCCCCTCAGGCTCTTTCTAGGCGGTGCTATGGCCGAAGCAGGTAACTTTCCTTGCACGCCTTCCCGTCAAGGCTCATGATTTCCTCATCCGATTTGATGACCCCAAAGTGCTGCTCCAGAGTCTGCAACAGCGCTCTCGCCTTGAATGCACTACGTACAAACTTTGGACCGAGCCTGTACACATCGCGCAAGGCAAACGTATTCCAGCTTTGCCGTTGCAGCCATTGCAAAAGCGCCTCGCTCTCGCTTAATCTTTCATCATCAGGAGTCATCAGTGGGCTGCTGCCGGTTTCAAAGACACCTTGTTAAGGTGGAAGATGAAACCGGAGGTGGTTTATGGGGACGAGACGACAGTTCAGCCGGGAATTCAAGGTTGAAGCGGTCAAGCTGGAGATCAAGTGGGGCGAGCCTGCCGTCAGCTGGCGTCGGGTCCTTCGTCGGGAGAACAACTATCCGGTTGCGCTATCCAAGGCGCCTCCGGTTCCGTTCAAGGCATTGAGCAGCGTCAGCCTCATCATGGCAGAACTACGGCTCGCGATGCAGGATGTTGCCTAGCAGCGGGAGCTTAGCAATGTCTGTGGCGTCTACCTGATCACGGACGAGCGCACAGGCCAGCAGTATGTCGGATCCGCCAGCGGTGAGTGCGGCGTGCGGCAGCGCTGGAGCGACTACGCCCGTACCGGGCATGGCGACAACCAGGAATTAATTCGACAGCTGCATGAGGCGCCGGGTTGTGACAGCGAGTTCAGGTTCACCTTGCTGGAGACGCTGCACCTGGGCATCACAAAGCCGGAGGCCGAAGCGCGGGAGAGCTATTGGAAGGTAGCGCTCGGCAGCCGCCGGTTCGGAATGACCCGCAACAGGGCGATTGGCTAAGCCTCCTAGCCACCTTTCCGGGGGCATCTGCAGTGGCACCTGGAATGTGAGGTCATTAAGAAAAGAAGCTGCCATTAGCACAGCGCAAACCGGTATCTTATGTCCTACGGTCGCAGCACCTCGTAGCGCAACCATTCAGAGCGGAGCCTGTCTCCAGGCCGAATGGCTGTTTCTCGCCGGGCAGCTTCATTTGGTGGCCCACGACCACCGGCAGCAATCGCTGCAATGCAGTCGTGGCGTAGAGCACGCCTTTCTCGGCACTGCACCGGGAACCGAGGATTTCTTTCCTCAGGTACAGACAGAAAAGCCCCAGATCATTGCTGATCTGGGGCTTCATGTTTGGTGGCCTGGGACGGAATCGAACCGCCGACACAAGGATTTTCAATCCTCTGCTCTACCGACTGAGCTACCGGGCCTGTGCTGTCCAGCAACTTGAATTTGCTGAAGCGGCGATTATAGGCATATTTTTCTGCATCCTGCCCCACCTGGGCATTCCAGCCCCAAGCATTCGCTTGGTCTGCAATGCCACCGAAAAAGCAGGTCCGGATGCAGAAAAGCCCTGAATCATTGCTGATCCGGGGCTTTGAATCTGGTGGCCTGGGACGGAATCGAACCGCCGACACAAGGATTTTCAATCCTCTGCTCTACCGACTGAGCTACCGGGCCTTTTCTTCAACACCCTTGAGTGCTGAAGCCACGATTATAGGCACACTTTTGGAGCCCAAATCGAAAACTGCGAATTTTTTGGAAATTATCCGCGGCGATTGCGTCCAAGGTCCACGCCCAGTTGGCGCAGCTTGCGATACAGATGGGTACGCTCAAGGCCGGTCTTCTCGGCCACGCGCGTCATGGAGCCGCCTTCGCGTGCCAGGTGGAATTCGAAATAGGCCTTTTCAAAGCCGTCGCGCGCCTCGCGCAGGGGGCGGTCGAGATCGAAGCCTTGGTGCGAGTTGGGCAGATTGTCTTCCGCCGCCTGGGCCGTGATGCTGACCACGGCCGATGGAGCCGTGCCGTTGCTGGCATGCGCTGCAGTTTCCGAGCCCTGGCTGGCCGTGCTTCGCGCCAGCCCCTGCTCCACCGCCTTGAGCAGCTTCTGCATGGTGATGGGCTTTTCGAGGAATGACAGTGCACCGATGCGCGTTGCCTCGACGGCCGTTTCGATGGTCGCATGACCGCTCATCATGATGACGGGCATGGTGAGCTGACCGGCCGTGGCCCATTCCTTGAGCAGGGTGACGCCGTCGGTGTCCGGCATCCAGATGTCCAGCAGCACCAGATCGTAGTTGTGGGTTGCCCTGGATACGCGTGCCTGCGTGGCGTTCTCCGCCACGTCCACACTATGACCTTCGTCGTTGAGGATTTCCGACAACAAATCCCGGATCCCCAGTTCGTCGTCGACCACTAGTATGTTTGCCATGTGTCTAAAGCCTGTTGCTATGCCTTGTGCGAAGTGGGATCAAGCCGCCCCCGCACGGTCGTTAGGTACAAATGATAGCGACACTCGCGCGCCTTGCACTACCCCGTCTTCCTCTCGATTACCCAGGTCCACTCTTGCGCCATGCTCGTCGGCGATTTTTTTGACCACGGCCAAACCCAGACCTGTGCCGCGAGACTTGGTGGTCACATAGGGCTCGAAGGCTCTTTGAAGAATATTGGGAGCAAAACCTGTGCCACTGTCGCTGATGCTCAGGCGCACACGCTGGGCCGTGTCCATCCAGCGGGTTTCGATGGTGACGGATCCTGGAGTCTGCCCTGTTTCCTGCGCTCTTTGCGCCGTGGAATCTTGCGCATTTTGCAAAAGATTGTGGATGACCTGACGCAATTGCTGGCTATCGCCCTGAATCAGCGGACAGGCTTCGTCGAGCGATGCCTCCACACGCACCGCCGCATTCTCTTCGCCATAGAGCTGCAGCACCTCAGCGACCAGTGCATTCAGATCCAGCGCTTGCAGATTGGCAGCCGGCAAACGTGCATATTCACGAAACTCATCGACCAGACGCTTCATGGCCCCCACCTGATCGACGATGGTCTTCACGGATTTGGCCAGCAGCGCCTGCTCCGCAGGCTGCAGCTTGTCGGTCAGCTTCATCGCCAGACGCTCGGCAGACAGCTGAATCGGCGTCAGCGGATTCTTGATCTCATGCGCCACGCGGCGCGCCACCTCGCCCCAGGCCTGTGCGCGCTGGGCAGAGACGATCTCCGAGATGTCGTCAAACACCAGCAGGCGCTGGTCGTCGGGCAGCTCCGCGCCGCGCATGACCAGGCTGGTGGTGTTGTGCACCACATCACCGTTGCCGTTGCCCGCGTCCAGCTCATAGACCTGCTGCCAGCGGTCGCGCCCCTGCTCGGCCGAAGCATCGCCGAGAAAGATCTCGAACTGTTCCTGCACCACGCGCGCAAAGTCCTGCAAACCCGAGACATCGCGCAGGCGCTTGCCCTGGAACACCGCCATGGGCGCGCGCAGAATGCGTGTTGCACCGGGATTGCTGAGCACGATGCGTCCGGAGCGATCGAGCACGATGACGCCCGAAGTAAGGTTGTCCAGAATGGTCTGCAGATTGCTCCGCGCCGCATCGAGCTGCAGCAGATTGCGGTTAGCGTCGGAGCGTGCGTCGGCCAGTTGCTGGGTCATGACGGCAAAAGAGCGCGTCAGCCCGCCAATCTCGTCCTTGCTCTGCAGCGCAGGCTTGGGGCGCAAATCGCCACGCGCCACATCCCGCATGCCCTGGGCCAGCAACAACAAGGGCTTGGCCAGTTGGTTGCCCAGCACCACGGCCAGCACCACGGCCCCAAACACGGCCAGAAAGAGCGCCAGCGTCAGAGTGCCGATATACATGCGCTGCAGTCCACCGCGAGCAAGTGCTCGCTCCTGATACTCGCGATTAGCCTCCTGCACGGCCAGGGCATTGCTGACCAGGGCTTGCGGCAAGGGAATCGTGGCCTGCAGATAACGCGCCTCCTCCAACAGATTCACTGCCGAGCTGGGCACCAGCGCCAGTGTGCGCACCTTGGCGTTGGCCGCGGCCTGATCGGCAGGCACGTCGCCGGCATCATCCAGGCCTTCGATGCTGGCCACGGCACGCTGACCGCCCTGCTCCCTCAAGTTGCGCAGCAGCTGGGTGTTGGGCCGCTCCGGCGCGAGGCTGAACTGAGACTGACCGGCACTGGCAATGGCCTTGCCTGATGCATTCCAGAGCACCACATCGGAGGCACCGATCTGATCTCGGATGCGCTCCAGCATCAGTGCCGCCCCGGCATCCGAAGTCTGAGACAGCTGAAGGCCTGCCGTGCGTGTGTTGTTGGCCATGTCATTGGCCACGGTATCCAGTGTGGCACTGGCCAGGCTCACGCCCGCAGACAAGGCCCCCTCGACCTTGACGTCAAACCAGCTCTCGATGGAGCGTGAGACGAACTGGTAGGACACCACATAGATCAACAAGCCCGGCAGCAAACCCACCAGGGTGAAGATGCCCGCCAGCTTGAGCAACAGCTTGCTGCCAAAACGCCCGCGCCTGAGCCTCAGAGCCAGGCGCAAGCCGCCCCAGAACAGCACCAGCAGCAGCAATCCGGCCACAACGACATTGGCGGCAAACAGCCAGTTGTAGTTGCGCTCATAGGCCAGCCGGTTATTCGTGGCCAGGGTCAGCAGGAACAGCAGCAGCACCCCCACCACCACCATCAGCGCCACGCCCGTGCCAACGGCCCAGCGTGTGGCGCGCGACCAGCGCGCGGCAGAAGAGCCGCCGGCTTCGCCGTCCGGGAGCTTGATGTCAGCCATCAGGGAGCGGCCTCCAGCGTCTGGGTGCGCGACAGTTGCAGATTCCAGCCCGAGCGCCCCAGAGCCCCAATCTGCAAAGGTCTGGGCAGGGACGACAGATCTACGCGAAAGCGCAGTTGCACCGAGACGCCGGAAGTGGAGCCGAGCTGGCCGGAGTCCAGAATCTTCCAGCGGTAAATGCGTTGAATGGCTGCGATGGCATCCTCCAGCTGCTCGTAGGACTGGCCCAGCGCCAGTCCGGTGCCGCTGCCGCCGGTGAAGGCGGAATTGGAGATATGCAAACGCCAGCGCCTGGTCAGCGGCTGGTGCGTAATGCGGTAATAGCGGGTGGCGACGCCCAATTGCTGATCGGACCAGTACCAGCGCTCGCGCTGCACCTGAGCCTCGGCAATGAAATACATGGGAATGCCCTGGCGCAGGGCATCTTCAACCTGACCGGGCAGCTCGAACTGCAGATTGGCCGAGAGAAACACCCCCTCGTCGGTACGCGTGACCTGCATGGAGCTGATATCCGGCGGCACGGTATCGGCCCGGGCCAGCACGAAAACCAGGGACAGCGCCAGCACCAGCGAAGCTGCACGGGCCGCACGCCGCAAGGCCCCCGCTACAGCGTTAGCGCAATTTTTCCAGCAGAGCGTAAAAAAAGCCGTCGTGGTCACCCAGGGGATTGTCTGCCACGGAATCGTGTTTGGCAGCTTTGCCGGGAATTAAATGACCCGGAGCAGGCAAGCTGGCCGCCGTAGTGTTGCGCGCAAGAAACGCTTGCATCTGGGCATCGCCCTCGGCCTTGAAGACCGAGCAGGTGCAATAGACCATGCGGCCGCCGGGCTGCAGCAGCGGCCACAGGGTATCGAGCAGCCTGGACTGGATGTCTGCCAGCTGGGCCACATCGCTCTCACGGCGCAGCCAGCGCACATCGGGCTGGCGACGCACAATGCCAGATGCCGTGCAAGGCGCATCGAGCAAGATCGCATCGAAGAGCTGACCGCCACATTGCGATTCGAACCACGCCTGGGGAGCGGACGCATCGGCCACCAGCACCTTGGCCTTCAGGCCCAGGCGCGACAAGGTTTCACCGATGCGGCGAGCCCGCTCGGGGTCGATCTCCAGGGCCGTGACTTCGATGCCGCCGGGCGCAGCGCGCTCAAGCAGATGGGCAGTCTTGCCGCCGGGCGCAGCACAGGCATCCAGCACACGCAGCGGGCGGCCCTGAGGCTCGGGCAAGCCGGCCAGCAGCAGCGGTGCAGCGGCCTGCGCCGCGCCGTCCTGCACCGAGGCCCATCCCTCTTCAAACTGCGGCAGCTCCTGCACAGGCACCGCCTGCTCCAGCTGCAGACCGCATTCGGCGACTGCGGTCGACTTCAGGTTCATCGCCTGCAGCGCATTCTGATACTGGGCTGGAGTGCTTTTCTGTGCATTCACCCGCAGCGTCATGGGCGGCTGGGCGTTGTTGGCCGCCAAAATGGTCTGCCAGTCTTGGGGATGGTCTTTTTTGAGCCGGGCAATCCACCATGCAGGGTGATTCCAGACGGCCACGGGATCGTTATCGGTCGCGCTCACCAGGGCATCACGCTCGCGCAGAAAGCGGCGCAGGCAGGCGTTGATGAAGCCGGACTGCGCGCGTGCCGCGCCGTTCTTGGCGGCTTCCACGGCCTGGTTGACCAGGGTGAAGGGCGGATATGGGGCTTGGGTCTCATCCCAGGCCAGTGCCAGCGCCGTGCTCAGCAAGGCACTGACCTTGGGTGCCGGTGGGCGCGGCGCCAGCTGCTTTTGCAGCGCCTGGGCACGCCCCAGATTGCGCAGCACCTGGAACAGCAAGGCCTGCACTCCCGGACGCAAGCGCTGCGGCACCTGTGCCAGCACAGCCTTGCTGGACTGACCACCCAGGATGCCGTGCAAGGCTTTGGCCACTGCATCCAGCTGTTGCCACAGGGCAGGAGCGTTGGGCACGGCAGCACCTGCAGCGGCGTTCTTGGGTTGGGAAGGCTTGGAAGTCATGAAGAGCAGACCTGAAAATCTTGTAGAACTGACGCAGACCAGGATGCACAGCGGGCATTTCTATCGAGAAAACACCATGTCTGATCCGAGCTTGCGCAAGTCGTGTCTTGATCAATGAAAAACGCTCCCGTCTGCACAAGGCAGAGCGGGAGCGCGGTGCATCAGCAGCGAACCGCAGCCGTTGCCGGCCGCGGCCCAGTGCCATGCTTAGTCGGCAGAGGCGTCGCCAGCAGGTGCTTCGACGTCATCAGCCAGCACACCGGCCAGCTCGGCTTCTTCGGCTTCGGCGATGGCACGACGCTCGGCATCGTCCATTTCGTCCTTGGCCTTGCGAGCCTGGTGATAGGCCAGACCGGTACCGGCGGGGATCAGACGACCCACGATCACGTTTTCCTTCAGGCCACGCAGCTCGTCGCGCTTGCCCATGATGGCAGCTTCGGTCAGAACACGGGTGGTTTCCTGGAAGGAAGCCGCAGAGATGAACGAGTCGGTCGACAGCGAAGCCTTGGTGATGCCCAGCAGCACGTTGGAGTACGTGGCAGGCAGCTTGCCTTCCTTCTGCATCTGTTCGTTGGTGTTGAGCACCTCGGAACGCTCGACCTGTTCACCCTGGATGTAGGTGGTATCGCCGGAGTTCTCGATGATCACGCGACGCAGCATCTGACGCACGATCACTTCGATGTGCTTGTCGTTGATCTTCACACCCTGCAGGCGGTAAACGTCCTGCACCTCGTCCACGATGTAGCGCGACAGCTCTTCGATACCCAGCAGACGCAGGATGTCTTGAGGATCGGCAGGACCGTCAACGATGGACTCGCCCTTGTTCACCACCTGGCCTTCGTGGACCAGAATGTTGCGCTCCTTGGGCACCAGTTCTTCCCAGACCTTGCCTTCCAGATCGGTGATCTGCAGGCGGATCTTGCCCTTGGTTTCCTTGCCGAAGGACACGGTACCGGTCATCTCGGCCAGAGTGCCCTTGTCCTTGGGCGTACGGGCTTCGAACAGTTCGGCCACACGGGGCAGACCACCGGTAATGTCGCGGGTCTTCTGGCCTTCCACAGGGATACGGGCCAGCACTTCGCCGGGGCCCACGTCCTGGCCGTCGCGCACCTGAATCAGGGCGCCGACCTGGAAGCCGATCGTCACGGCGTGGTCGGTACCAGGGATCTTGACTTCCTGGTTGTTGGCGTCAATCAGCTTGACCTGGGGACGCACCACCTTGGCAGAGCCACGACGCTTGGGGTCGATCACCACCAGAGTGGACAGACCGGTCACTTCGTCGACCTGCTTGGCCACCGTCAGACCTTCTTCCACATTCTCGAAACGCACTTGACCGGCGTATTCGGTAATGATGGGTCGGGTCAGCGGGTCCCAGTTCGCCAGGATCTTGCCGGCCTTGATGGCTTCATCGGGCTTGATGGTCAGCACGGCGCCGTAAGGCACCTTGTGACGCTCGCGCTCGCGGCCGTTTTCGCTGATCACGATCTCGCCGGAACGCGAAATCACCACCAGCTCGCCCTTGGTGTTGGACACATAGCGCATCGTGCTGTTGAAGCCGATGACACCATTGGACTTGGCTTCCACGCTCGAGGCGATGGCGGCACGCGAAGCGGCACCACCGATGTGGAAGGTACGCATGGTCAGCTGCGTGCCGGGTTCGCCGATGGACTGGGCAGCGATCACACCCACGGCTTCGCCGAGGTTGATCAGGCCGCCGCGGCCCAGGTCGCGACCGTAGCAGGTTGCGCACAGGCCGAAACGGGTTTCGCAGGTCAGAGCCGTACGCACCTTGATTTCGTCCACGCCCTGGGCTTCCAGCTCTTCGATGGTGTCTTCGTTGAGCAGGGTGCCAGCAGGCACCAGCACGGCACGGGTTTCGGGGTGCAGCACTTCTTCGGCGGTCGAACGGCCCAGCACGCGGTCGCGCAGGGATTCGATCACTTCACCGCCTTCGACGATGGCGCGCATCAGATAGCCGTTGGAGGTACCGCAATCCTGTTCGTTCACGACCAGATCCTGCGTCACGTCCACCAGACGACGAGTCAGGTAACCGGAGTTAGCCGTCTTCAGCGCCGTGTCGGCCAGACCCTTACGGGCACCGTGGGTCGAGATGAAGTACTGCAGCACGTTGAGGCCTTCGCGGAAGTTCGCGGTGATAGGCGTCTCAATGATGGAGCCGTCAGGCTTGGCCATCAGACCACGCATACCGGCCAGCTGACGAATCTGCGCTGCGGAGCCACGGGCGCCGGAGTCGGCCATCATGTAAATCGCGTTGAACGATTCCTGATCGACTTCGTTGCCGTGACGGTCGGTGGTCTTCTGGACCTTGAGCTGGTCCATCATCACCTTGGACACGTCGTCGCCGGCCTTGCCCCAGATGTCCACCACCTTGTTGTAGCGCTCGCCGGAGGTCACCAGACCCGAGACGTACTGCTGCTCGATTTCCTTCACTTCGGACTCTGCGCGGGCCAGGATGTCGGCCTTTTGCGGAGGCACCAGCATGTCGTCGATGGAGATCGAGATACCGGCGTGCGTGGACAGACGGAAACCGTTTTGCAGCAGCTTGTCGGCAAACACGACCGTGGCCTTCAGACCGCACTTGCGGAAGGAGGCGTTGATCAGCTTGGAGATTTCCTTCTTCTTCAGCGCCTTGTTCATGTTGCTGAAAGCCAGGCCCTTGGGCAGGATTTCAGACAGCAGGGCACGGCCCACGGTGGTTTCCACGAGCGAGGTCACGGGCTCGAATTCGCCGGTTTCCTTGTTCTTGTTCCACTCGGTCAGGCGCACGCTGATCTTGGCGTGCAGCTCGGTCTCGCCGGCATCCAGAGCGCGTTGCAGCTCCATCAGGTCGGCAAACACCATGCCTTCGCCCTTGCCGTTGATCTTTTCACGCGTGGCGTGATACAGACCCAGCACCACGTCCTGGGAAGGAACGATGGAGGGTTCGCCCGAAGCGGGGAACAGCACGTTGTTCGAGGCCAGCATCAGCACGCGGGCTTCCATCTGCGCTTCCACAGACAGAGGCACGTGAACAGCCATCTGGTCACCGTCGAAGTCGGCGTTGAAGGCAGCGCAGACCAGCGGGTGCAGTTGCAGGGCCTTGCCTTCGATCAGGATGGGCTCGAAAGCCTGGATACCCAGACGGTGCAGCGTAGGCGCACGGTTGAGCATGATGGGGTGTTCCTTGATGACTTCTTCAAGGATGTCCCACACCACGGGCGTACCGGCTTCCACTTCCTTCTTGGCAGCCTTGATGGTCGTGGCAATGCCGCGCTGCTCGAGCTGCGCGAAGATGAAGGGCTTGAACAGCTCCAGCGCCATCAGCTTGGGCAGACCGCACTGGTGCAGCTTGAGGTAAGGACCCACGGTAATCACGGAACGACCGGAGTAGTCCACGCGCTTGCCCAGCAAGTTCTGACGGAAACGACCGCTCTTGCCCTTGATCATGTCGGCCAGAGACTTCAGGGCACGCTTGTTGGCGCCCGTCATGGCCTTGCCGCGACGGCCGTTGTCCAGCAGCGAGTCCACGGCTTCCTGCAGCATGCGCTTTTCGTTGCGCGCGATGATTTCAGGAGCCTTGAGCTCGAGCAGACGACGCAGACGAGAGTTGCGGTTGATGACGCGGCGGTACAGGTCGTTCAGGTCGGAAGTGGCGAAACGGCCACCGTCCAGAGGCACCAGAGGACGCAGATCGGGAGGCAGCACGGGCAGCACTTCCATCACCATCCACTCGGGCTTGATGCCGGACTTCTTGAACGCTTCGAGCAGCTTCAGGCGCTTGGCGTTCTTCTTGACCTTGACTTCGGAGCCGGTCAGATCGTTGCGCAGGCGCTCGATCTCGACGTCGATGTCGATGCCTTCGAGCAGGTCCTTGATGCCTTCCGCGCCCATCTTGGCGGTGAACTCATCGTAACCGTACTCGAGTTGCTTGGCGTCGTAGTCGTCCTCGGTCATGATGCTGAACTTCTTCAGCGGAGTCATGCCGGGATCGGTCACCACATAGGCTTCGAAGTACAGCACGCGCTCGATGTCGCGCAGCGTCATGTCCAGCACCAGGCCCAGGCGCGAAGGCAGGGACTTCAGGAACCAGATATGGGCGCAGGGCGCGGCCAGGTCGATGTGACCCATGCGTTCGCGACGCACCTTGGTCTGTGTGACTTCAACGCCGCACTTCTCGCAGATCACACCGCGGTGCTTGAGGCGCTTGTACTTGCCGCACAGGCATTCGTAGTCCTTGATCGGGCCAAAAATCTTGGCGCAGAACAGACCATCACGCTCGGGCTTGAAAGTACGGTAGTTGATCGTTTCAGGCTTCTTCACTTCGCCGAAAGACCAGGAACGGATCTTCTCGGGCGAGGCCAGGCCGATCTTGATGGCATCGAAATGCTCATCAGGCGTAAATTGCTTGAACAGGTCGAGTAGCGATTTCATGTAACTCTTTCCTTTTCGTCAAAAATCATTGCAGCCACCGCTGGATTTGCCTTGGTTTCAGCAACGAACCAAGCGCAAATCCTTTGTTTTAAAGCGGTTGCAGCTCTCTGTTTAATAGGGCTTAAGAACGTTCGAGCTCGATGTCCAAGCCCAGAGAGCGGATTTCCTTGACCAGCACGTTGAACGATTCGGGCATGCCCGCTTCGATCGAGTGCTCGCCCTTGACGATGGACTCGTACACCTTGGTACGACCGACCACGTCGTCGGACTTCACAGTCAGCATTTCCTGCAGCACATAGGCGGCGCCGTAAGCTTCCAGCGCCCACACTTCCATTTCACCGAAACGCTGACCACCGAACTGGGCCTTACCGCCCAGAGGCTGTTGCGTCACCAGCGAGTAAGGACCGGTGGAGCGGGCGTGCATCTTGTCGTCGACCAAGTGGTGCAGCTTCAGGTAGTGCATATAGCCCACGGTGGTCGGACGCTCGAAGCGCTCGCCGGTGCGGCCGTCATACAGATAAGCCTGAGTGCGTGTCTCGGTCAGACCCTTGGCGGCAGCGATGTCGTCAGGGTAGGCCAGCTTCAGCATGTCCTTGATTTCGGCTTCGGAAGCACCGTCGAACACCGGCGTTGCGAACGGCACGCCCGTGGTCAGCTCCTTGGCCATGGACATGACTTCGCCGTCGTCCAGCTGAGACAGCTCTTCCTTGCGGCCGCTGCGGTTGTAGATCTCTTCCAGGAAGGCACGCACTTCAGCAGCGCGGGCTTCCTTTTGCAGCATGTCGCCGATGCGCTGGCCCAGGCCCTTGCCGGCCCAGCCCAAGTGCACTTCCAGCACCTGACCGATGTTCATACGCGAAGGCACGCCCAGCGGGTTCAGCACGATGTCGGCAGTGGTGCCGTCGGCCAGGAAAGGCATGTCTTCCACAGGAGTGATCTTGGAGACCACACCCTTGTTGCCGTGACGGCCGGCCATCTTGTCGCCGGGCTGCAGACGACGCTTGACGGCCAGGTAGACCTTGACCATCTTGAGCACGCCGGCAGGCAGCTCGTCGCCTTGCGTGAGCTTCTTGCGCTTTTCTTCGAACGCCAGGTCGAAGGTGTGACGCTGCTGCTCGATGGAGTTCTTGATGGACTCCAGCTGAGCGGCCACATCGTCTTCGGCAGGGCGAATGTCGAACCAGTGGAACTTCTCCACGCCGTCCAGATAGGCCTTGTCGATCTTGGCGCCCTTGGACAGCTTCTGAGGACCGCCGTTGGCCACGCGGCCGGTCAGCAGCTTCTCGATACGGTCGAATGCGTCGGCTTCAACAATGCGCAGCTGGTCGTTCAGGTCCAGGCGGAAGCGCTTGAGTTCATCGTCGATGATCTGCTGGGCACGCTTGTCGCGCTGGATGCCTTCACGCGTGAACACCTGCACGTCGATCACGGTACCTTGCGAGCCCTGATCCACACGCAGAGAAGTGTCCTTCACGTCGGAAGCCTTCTCGCCGAAGATGGCGCGCAGCAGCTTCTCTTCAGGCGTCAGCGTGGTCTCGCCCTTGGGTGTGACCTTGCCCACCAGCACATCGCCGGGTTGCACTTCGGCGCCCACGTAGATGATGCCGGACTCGTCCAGGCGGTTCAGTTGCTGCTCGGACAGGTTGGGGATGTCGCGTGTGATTTCTTCGGCACCCAGCTTGGTGTCGCGAGCCATCACCACCAGCTCTTCGATGTGGATCGAGGTGTAGCGATCGTCAGCCACGATGCGCTCGTTGATCATCACCGAGTCTTCGTAGTTGTAGCCGTTCCAGGGCATGAACGCGATCAGCATGTTCTGGCCGATGGCGATTTCGCCCAGATCGGTCGAAGCGCCGTCCGCCAGCACATCACCCTTGGCCAGCTTGTCGCCACGGCTGACGATGGGGCGCTGGTGGATGTTGGTGTTCTGGTTGGAACGCTGATACTTGATCAGGTTGTAGATGTCCACGCCGACTTCACCGGCCACGGCTTCGTCGTCGTTCACACGGATCACGATGCGGGTGGCATCGACATAGTCCACGATACCGCCGCGCTTGGCAGTGACCACGGTGCCGGAGTCCACGGCAGCAACGCGCTCGATGCCGGTACCGACCATGGGCTTTTCAGGACGCAGCACAGGCACGGCCTGACGCGACATGTTGGCGCCCATCAAGGCACGGTTCGCGTCGTCGTGTTCCAGGAAGGGAATCAGCGAGGCGGCCACGGACACGATCTGCGCAGGCGACACGTCCATGTATTGCACGCGCTCGGCCGACACCAGGGTCGATTCACCGGCTTCACGGGCCGACACCAGCTCGCCTACCAGATTGCCTTCGGCATCCAGATCGGCGTTGGCCTGGGCGATCACGTACTTGCCTTCTTCGATGGCCGACAGATAGTCGATGTCCATCGTCACCTTGCCGTCCACCACGCGACGGTACGGGGTTTCGATGAAACCGTACTCGTTGAGGCGGGCGTACAGAGCCAGCGAGTTGATCAGACCGATGTTGGGACCTTCAGGCGTTTCGATAGGACAGACGCGACCGTAGTGGGTCACGTGCACGTCACGCACTTCAAAGCCGGCACGTTCGCGGGTCAGACCGCCTGGGCCCAGGGCGGAAACACGACGCTTGTGCGTGATTTCTGCCAGAGGGTTGGTCTGGTCCATGAACTGCGACAGCTGCGAGGCACCGAAGAACTCCTTCAGGGCCGCAGAGATGGGCTTGGAGTTGATCAGATCGTGGGGCATCAGAGGCTCTTGCTCGGCCTGACCCAGACGTTCCTTCACAGCCTTTTCGATACGCGCCAGACCGGTGCGGTACTGGTTTTCGGCCAGTTCGCCCACGCAACGCACGCGGCGGTTGCCCAGGTGGTCGATATCGTCGACTTCGCCACGGCCATTGCGCAGGTCCACTAGGATCTTGACCACGGCCAGGATGTCTTCGTTGGACAGCACCATGGGACCGGTCGCGCCTTCGCGGCCGATCTTGGCGTTGAACTTCATGCGGCCCACGCGCGACAGATCATAGGTGTCGGCGTTGTAGAACAGGCGCTGGAACAGGGCCTGCACGGCGTCCTCGGTAGGAGGCTCGCCAGGACGCATCATGCGGTAGATGGCAACGCGGGCAGCGAACTCGTCCACGGTTTCATCGGTGCGCAGGGTCTGCGAGATGTAGGCGCCCTGGTCCAGTTCGTTGGTGTAGATGCACTGAACGTCCTGCACGCCGGCGCTGCGCAGCTTCTTGAGCAGGGCTTCGGTCAGTTCTTCGTTGGCCTTGGCGATGATTTCGCCGGTATCGGGATCAACGATGTTCTTGGCCAGCACACGACCCAGCAGGAAGTCTTCGGGCACGCTGACGAACTTGGTGCCGGACTGCTCCAGCTCGCGGGTGTGGCGAGCGGTGATGCGCTTGTCCTTGGCGACCACGACCTTGCCGGACTTGTCGGTGATGTCGAAACGCGCGACTTCGCCCTTCAGGCGATCGGCCACGAATTCCATCTGCGCACCGCTGTCCATCAGGCGGAAGTTGTCGTTCACGAAGAACGTTGCCAGGATGGTCTCGGGCGTCATGCCGATGGCCTTCAGCAGGATCGACACAGGCATCTTGCGGCGACGGTCGACGCGGAAGTACAGCAGGTCCTTGGGGTCGAACTCGAAGTCCAGCCAGGAGCCGCGGTAAGGAATGATGCGAGCCGAGAACAGCAGCTTGCCCGAGCTATGGGTCTTGCCCTTGTCGTGCTCGAAGAACACGCCAGGCGAACGGTGCAGCTGAGACACGATCACGCGCTCGGTACCGTTGATGATGAACGAACCCTTGTCGGTCATCAGGGGCACTTCGCCCATGTAGACCTCTTGTTCCTTCACTTCCTTGACCACCTTGGACTGAGCCGTGGAGGACTCGCGGTCATAGATGATCAGCTGTACCTTGGCGCGGACAGCGGAGGCGAAGGTCAGACCACGGGTCTGGCATTCACGCACGTCGAAAGCGGGCTTGGCGAGGTTGTACTCGACAAACTTCATCTCCACAAAACCATTGTGGGAGACGATGGGGAAGGCGGAATTGAAGGCCGCTTGCAGGCCATCAATGGTACGTTTTTTGGGGGCTACATCTGCCTGCAGGAATGCTGTATAGGCATCTTTTTGCATCTGCAGCAGATAAGGCACTTCGAGCACGCTATCGCGGCTCCCGAAGCTTTTGCGGATTCGCTTGCGTTCGGTATAAGAATAGGCCATGAGATCTCCGGGCAAAGACATGAGTCCTGGGTCTGCGACGACTGCCCCACAGGGTTCTCCTGCGGGCTTGGCGGTTGGCCACTACCAACCATGGCTGACGGCGATGCGTTGCACATCGCCCGAACCAAGGCATCTTCTGCTGTCGGATTGTCAGAAGACACTAAAAAGCAGACTCCCTAGGAAACCTGCTTTTTGGTGTGTTCTTTAAGCGCACTCCACAAGCGCCAAAGGCTGGAGACCCTTTTACGAGTCTCCAGCCCTTGATTTCACTGAATTACTTCAGTTCAGCCTTGGCACCGGCTTCAACCAGCTTCTTCACAGCGGCTTCAGCGTCAGCCTTGGGAGCGGCTTCCTTCACGGTCTTGGGAGCGCCGTCGACCAGATCCTTGGCTTCCTTCAGACCCAGGCCGGTGATTTCGCGCACAGCCTTAATCACGGACACCTTGTTAGCGCCAGCGTCGGTCAGAACGACGTTGAACTCGGTCTTTTCTTCAGCAGCAGCAGCGCCACCAGCAGCGCCGCCAGCAGCGGGAGCAGCCATAGCAGCGGCGGACACGCCAAACTTCTCTTCAATAGCCTTGACCAGGTCGTTCAGTTCCAGAACAGTCATGCTGTCCAGGGCGGTCAGGAATGCGTCTTTATCGAATGCCATTTTGATTTCCTAAAATTGGTTGGTTTTGCCGAGCACTCAGGCTGCGGCTGTTTCTGTTGCCGCTTCGGCAGAGCCTTCGCCCTTCTTGGCCGCCAGAGCGCCCAGCACAACGGCTGTACGCGAGATAGGCGACATGAGCAAGCCGCACAGTTGTGCGAGCAGTACTTCCTTGGAGGGGATGTTTGCCAGTTGCTTAACGCCGTCGATGTCCAGGGCCTTGCCTCCGAACGCGCCACCGCGAATCACCAACTTGTCGTTGGTCTTCGCGAAGTCGGCCACCACCTTGGCGGCAGCCACTGCGTCTTCAGAGAAGCCATAGATCAGGGGACCAGTCATCTGGTCAGCCACCACGTCAAACGCGCTACCGGCAACAGCACGGCGGGCCAGGGTGTTCTTCAACACGCTCAGGCTCACACCCTTGCTGCGAGCATCGGCACGCAGTTTGGTCATGTCGGCGACCGTGATGCCACGGTATTCCGCGATCACAAGCGTTTGAGCTTTAGCGGCGAGGCTGGTCACTTCGTTGATGACCGCTTCTTTCTCACTGCGATTAAGACTCAAGGTCTACTCCTTCAAATGCATATGCAAGGCAAGCCCTGCATACACGCTCTTGTTGCAGCGACCAACTGTTTAGGAAAATTTCCATCTGCAGCGGGATCGCCATCTGCGTTGGCCTTCGTGATTAAGTGATCAAATCACACCAACGGTCTTGGATGACCTGCAGGAGCAACAACTCCCGCAGCCCACCACACCAGATGAGCAAAGCTCATCTGACGATTTCTAGCAATTACGCCGAGATGGATTGTGTATCGACGCGAACGCCCACACCCATGGTCGACGAAACAGCCACCTTGCGCAGGTACAGACCCTTGCTGGAAGCAGGCTTGGCCTTGTTCAGTGCATCGATCAGAGCAGCCAGGTTGCCCTGCAGCTTGTCGGCATCGAACGAACGGCGACCGATCGTGCCGTGCACGATACCAGCCTTGTCCACGCGGAACTGCACCTGACCAGCCTTGGCGTTCTTCACGGCCGTAGCGACGTCAGGAGTCACGGTGCCAACCTTGGGGTTGGGCATCAGGCCGCGGGGGCCCAGGATCTGACCCAGCTGACCCACAACGCGCATAGCGTCGGGAGCAGCGATCACCACGTCGAAGGGCATGTCGCCGGCCTTGACTTGAGCAGCCAGGTCGTCCATGCCGACCACGTCAGCGCCGGCGGCCTTGGCTTCTTCAGCCTTGGCGCCTTGTGCGAACACAGCCACGCGAGCAGTCTTGCCGGTACCGTGAGGCAGCACCACGGCGCCACGCACCACTTGGTCCGACTTCTTGGCATCCACGCCCAGTTGCACGGCCACGTCGATGGATTCATCGAACTTGGCAGTTGCAGCTTCCTTCACCAGCGCCACGGCGTCAGCGAAAGAGTACAGCTTGTTGGAATCAACCTTGCCCTGGAGAGCTTTTTGCTTCTTGGTCAACTTGGCCATTTACACACCCTCCACGATCACGCCCATCGAACGGGCAGAACCAGCCAGCGTACGCACAGCAGCGTCAACGTCAGCGGCGTTCATGTCCTTCAGCTTGGTCTTGGCGATTTCTTCCAGCTGAGCACGTGTGATCTTGCCAACCTTGTTCTTCAGAGGATTGGAAGAGCCCTTGTCCAGCTTCACTGCCTTCTTGATCAGAACGGTTGCGGGAGGAGTCTTGATGACGAACGTGAAGCTCTTGTCAGCAAAAGCCGTGATCACCACGGGCAGAGGCAGGCCGGGCTCGACACCTTGGGTCTGGGCGTTGAACGCCTTGCAGAATTCCATGATGTTGAGGCCGCGCTGACCCAGCGCAGGACCAATGGGAGGAGAAGGATTGGCCTTACCAGCTGGCACTTGCAGCTTGATGAAGCCGACGATTTTTTTCGCCATGTTGAGCTCCTTACGGGTATAGCGCCATTTGCAATATCTGCAAACAGCTCCCCGAGGTTGCTGACTCTACAAAAAAGCTTCGCATCGAGTCAAAAAATGCGAAGCCCTAGATTCTATTGCGAATCTCAAGTTTTCTCAACTTGAGAGAATTCCAATTCCACAGGAGTCGCGCGGCCAAAGATGGTGACCGAGACACGCAGACGGTTCTTTTCGTAGTTGACTTCCTCGACGGAGCCATTGAAGTCCGCGAACGGACCTTCCTTGACACGAACCATTTCGCCGACCATGAACTCGACCTTGTGGCGGGGCTTTTCGGTGCCCTCCTGCATCTGGTCGACGATCTTGCGAACTTCCTCTTCAGAAATGGGGGCAGGACGGTTCTTGGCACCGCCAACGAAACCGGTCACCTTGCTGGTGTGCTTCACCAGGTGCCAGGTATCGTCATCCATCACCATTTCGACGAACACATAACCGGGGAACAGGCGGCGCTCTGTGGTGCGGCGAGTACCGTTGCGCATTTCCACCACTTCTTCGGAAGGCACCAGGATGCGGCCAAACTTGGACTGCATGTCCGAGCGAGCAATACGCTCCGCAATATTGCGCTCGACAGCTTTCTCCATACCCGAATAGGCATGGACGATATACCAGCGCAGATCGGGATTGGCGGGTCCCGCTGCTCCACCATTCACATCTGTTTCGACTGCATCAGCCATTACTTCCTCCAGCCCAAAATCAAGTCGTACAAGACCCATTCAAGCGTCTTATCGGTGAACCACAAGAACAAGGCCATCACCACCACAAACGCAAAGACATACAGTGTCATCTGCATGGTTTCCTTGCGGGTGGGCCAGACCACCTTCTTCACCTCACGCCAAGCATCACGAGCAAAGCCAATGAAGCGCTTGCCCGGCTCAGAGATCAGAAACACGCCAGCAGCCAGCACCAGGCCGACAATCAGAGCCGCCCACTGAACCAGCGCACCTTGCTTGCTCAACAGATAAAAGCCAGCAATAGAAGCAACAACTAAAGCCGCAACAGCGGCTAATTTTGCTTTGTCAGCAGCAGAGCTGACTGTTTCAACCTGAGTAGTGGCCATATTTTGTTTCAAATGCACAAAAATGTGCAATTTCAAGACACAAAAGCCCGCCAAAGGCGGGCTCTTGTTGATTCCACCATTAAGAGGTGGCAGGGGCAGTAGGAATCGAACCTACAACCTTCGGTTTTGGAGACCGACGCTCTGCCAATTGAGCTATACCCCTACAAATCAATTATGCAATGATCGTGGCAACCACACCGGCGCCCACAGTACGACCACCTTCGCGGATAGCGAAGCGCAGACCTTCTTCCATGGCGATGGGGGAGATCAGCTTCACAGTGATCGACACGTTATCGCCAGGCATCACCATTTCCTTGCCTTCGGGCAGTTCGATGGAGCCGGTCACGTCAGTTGTACGGAAGTAGAACTGGGGACGGTAGTTGTTGAAGAAGGGAGTGTGGCGACCGCCTTCGTCCTTCGACAGCACGTAAACTTCAGCAGTGAAGTTGGTGTGGGGCTTGATGGAGCCGGGCTTGCACAGCACTTGGCCGCGTTCCACGTCTTCACGCTTGGTGCCGCGCAGCAGCAGACCCACGTTGTCGCCAGCTTGACCTTGGTCCAGCAGCTTGCGGAACATTTCCACGCCGGTGACGGTGGTCTTGACGGTGTCCTTGATACCGACGATTTCGATTTCTTCGCCGACCTTGACGATACCGCGCTCGATACGGCCGGTCACCACGGTACCACGACCGGAGATGGAGAACACGTCTTCCACGGGCATCACGAAGGCGCCGTCAACAGCACGCTCGGGAGTGGGGATGTAGGTGTCCAGAGCTTCGGCCAGCTTCAGGATGGCAGGCTCGCCCTTGTCGGACTGGTCACCTTCCAGGGCCAGCTTGGCGGAGCCGCGGATGATGGGGGTGTCGTCACCGGGGAAGTCGTACTTGGACAGCAGCTCGCGCACTTCCATTTCGACCAGTTCCAGCAGTTCTTCGTCGTCCACCATGTCGGCCTTGTTCAGGAACACGATGATGTAGGGCACGCCCACCTGACGCGACAGCAGGATGTGCTCGCGAGTCTGGGGCATGGGGCCGTCAGCAGCGGAGCAAACCAGGATAGCGCCGTCCATCTGAGCGGCACCAGTGATCATGTTCTTCACATAGTCAGCGTGGCCGGGGCAGTCCACGTGAGCATAGTGGCGGTTGGCAGTTTCGTACTCAACGTGCGAAGTGTTGATCGTGATACCACGAGCCTTTTCTTCAGGGGCGTTGTCGATCTGCGAGTAATCCTTGGCTTCACCGCCGAAGTGCTTGGACAGCACGGTAGCGATAGCAGCAGTCAGGGTGGTCTTGCCGTGGTCAACGTGACCGATGGTGCCCACGTTCACGTGGGGCTTGGTGCGCTCGAATTTTTCTTTTGCCATTTTTCCGACTCCGAAAAAATTAATTCACTGCAAGAGGATTTCGGCGCAACCCTATCAAGCGAGCGCACCAGAAAATGGTGCCCATGGCGGGAATCGGACCCGCGACCTCTCCCTTACCAAGGGAGTGCTCTACCACTGAGCCACATGGGCAAAGAAGCTGCAAAAACAACTTCTAAAATCTTTGCTCGCAAACTGGAGCGGGAGACGGGAATCGAACCCGCGTCATTAGCTTGGAAGGCTAGGGTTCTACCATTGAACTACTCCCGCACAGATTTACTACTGCACGTGACTGCTATTTCTAGCAATCGCTCTTCTCAACCATTGCTGGTGGAGGGGACAGGATTCGAACCTGTGTACGCGTTAGCGGGCAGATTTACAGTCTGCTGCCTTTAACCACTCGGCCACCCCTCCGAAGAGACTTGAATTGTAGCATCTATTTCCAGCTTAAAAAGAAATTTTGAAATTTCTTTTTTCTTACCGAAGATCGATGCTGGCGCGGCTGGCGGGGATCGAACCCACGACCCTTGGCTTCGGAGGCCAATACTCTATCCACTGAGCTACAGCCGCGAATCCGTCAGGCCGCTCGCACGGCCAACAACAATTCAACAGCCGCAATTATTGCACGGGTTTGGACACCCAAATCACAAATTCACCTGAAATCCCAAACCAGACAAGTAGACATCCACCGACATCGAACCGACCTTGACCAATGAGAAACTCCCTTCCGTCAATACCCAACCATGTATAAGACCCACAAAAAGAGAGTGCAAACCGAGGGCAGCCTCTTCCGGGGATACCGACAACCGCACGGACTGCCCCTGTGCCGCAGCCGCCAGGTCGTGCGCAAATTTTTCCCGAGCAAAGCCTGAACTTTCTATATGCTGCAAACGCACATCAGCCAGTTCGCCCACGTATTCCATTTTGAATAGCGCCGTTTCAAACACCTTGCGTCTGCGCTCATCCTCGTCCAAGCTCTCGAACACACACAGGATGGAGTGACGAATGCGCTCTAGCGGCAACAGGTCACCATACCTGTCGTCACAGATTTCTTCGAAAGGCAGGCATATGCGCCCAAGCATGGAAACAAAGACATCCATCTTGTCCTTGAAGTGCCAGTACACCGCTCCGCGTGTCGCCCCTGCACGCTGGGCGATATCGCCCAGAGAGGTTCGAGATACACCTTTCTCGAAAAACACCTCTTCAGCCGCATCCAGCAGCTTGGTGCGCGTCTCATCCGCTTCAGCCTTGGTTCTTCGAGCCATCACTCACCCTCTCCATCAATCGCCGGCGATAGCTCGCCGCGAGAAAAGCCATTTCTCAGCTGCTTTACGCAGCGTTTGCAATTATACATTTATGCATGTATGTATAATTTCCCTAGCACCGATATGCAGGAAACCATCTAGGGTTTCCACCCGAATGAGCGCTCCACTGCGGACAGCGCTCTTTTCTCGTTTTCACAATGTCAACCGGAAGGACGTTCATGCACCCGATGTATGAAGCAAACCAGGCTCCCGACAATCAGTCCCATTCAGCCGCATCCGGCACCCGCTCCATGGTCATAGGCCTGAGCTTGGCTGCTGCACTGGGCCTAGTCGCATGCAGTGACAAAAACGCGGAAGCTCAAAAAGCACAAGCAGCCGCTCAGGCACAGCCACCCGAAGTTGGTGTGGTGACGGTATCCATGCAGAACGTGCCTTTGATCTCCGATCTGCCAGGCCGCCTGGAGCCATCGCGCATCGCTCAGGTTCGCGCGCGCGCTGCCGGCATCGTGCAAAAGCGCCTGTTCCAGGAAGGCTCGGATGTCAAGGCTGGCCAAGCCCTGTTCCAGATTGACAACACCCCGTACAAAGCCAACCTGCAGAGCGCTCAGGCAACCCTGGCACAGGCCGAAGCCAATCTCGCTCAGGCATCTGCCACCGCACGCCGCTACAAGCCCCTGGTGGAAGCCAATGCCATCAGCAAGCAGGAGTACGACACCGCCATTGCCAACGAAAAGGCGGCACTGGCACAAGTTGCGGCAGGCAAGGCGGCTGTCACCAATGCCAATGTCAACCTGGGCTATGCCAGCGTGACCGCCCCCATCTCCGGACGCATCGGCCGCGCCCTGGTGACGGAAGGCGCTCTGGTCGGCCAGGGCGAAGCCACGCAGCTGGCGACCATTCAGCAGGTCAACCCGCTGTACGTGAACCTGACCCAGTCCTCTTCCGACATCATGCGCATGCGCGAAGCGCTCAGTTCCGGCAAGTTAGCAAAGGTAGGTGACAACGCCGCGCGGGTCCACGTCTATTTGGACGATGGCAAGGAGTACGCACACACCGGCAAGCTGCTGTTCACCGACCTGACCGTGGACCCGACTACCGGCCAGGTCAGCGTGCGCGCGGAGTTGCCCAATCCCGACGGACTGCTGCTGCCCGGCACTTATGTGCGCGTGCACCTGGAGCAGGCCCAGGTCGAGAATGCCGCGCTGATTCCGCAACAAGCCGTGACCCGCAACGAAAAGGGCAACTTCGTCATGATCGTGGCCGAGGATGGCTCCGTGGCACCGCGCCCCGTTCAGATCAGTCAGTCCAGTGGCAATAACTGGGTCGTCACATCCGGCCTGAAAGCGGGAGAAAAAGTCATGGTGGACGGCCTGATCAAGGTGGGCATGGGGGCCAAGAAGGTCAAGCCCGTCGAGATCAACAATGCGGCTGCCGGCGCACCAGCACAACCCTCTGCTGCGGCCCCCGCCGCACCTGCGCAAGAGAAAGCCGCCACACCAGCCGAAGGTGCTGGCGAAGGCCAGGCAGCCAAGTAACAGGCACGATCCATGTCAAAGTTTTTCATCCACAGACCGATCTTTGCCTGGGTGATCGCGATTTTCGTGATCATTGCGGGCGTGATCTCCATCACCAAGCTACCGGTGGCACAGTTCCCATCGGTCGCACCTCCGACCATCAACGTGACAGCGACCTACCCGGGCGCCACGTCACAAACCATGACGGACTCCGTTCTGCAACTGATCGAGCGCGAAATCAACGGCGCGCAAGGTCTGATGTATATGGAAGCCTCCGCCCCTGCGGGCGGTCAAGGCACTCTGACCGTCACCTTTGCTCCGGGCACCAACCCCGATCTGGCGCAGGTGGACGTGCAAAACCGCCTCTCGCGCGTGTTGCCTCGCCTGCCCCAGGTGGTTCAGGCCCTGGGCGTGCGCGTGGACAAGTCCATGAGCAACTTCCTGATGATTCTGGCCTTCCAGGCCGAGTCCGGGGAGACCTCGCGTGACGACATCGCCGACTATGTGAACCGCAATGTGGTGCCTGAAATCCAGCGTCTGGACGGCGTGGGCAAGGCACAGCTGTTCGCATCGGGTCGTGCCATGCGCGTCTGGGTGGATCCTGCCAAGCTCCAGGGCTTCGGTCTGTCGATTGCATCGGTCAACGCAGCGATTGCCGCGCAGAACCAGCAGATCTCCGGTGGCGCCCTGGGCAACCTGCCCAGCACACCCGGCACCACGACCACGGCCACGATCGTGGTGCCCGGCCAGTTGACCACGCCCGAGGAATTCGGCGAAGTGGTGCTGCGCTCCAACTCCGACGGCTCCACCGTGCGCCTCAAGGATGTGGCCCGCATCGAGCTGGGCATCGAGAGCTATGCCTTCGAGTCCCGCCTGGACGGCAAGCCCGCCGTGGCCATGGCCGTGCAGCTGACCTCGACGGCCAACGCCATGGCGACCGCCAAGCTGGTCAAGGCCAAGATGGCCGAGATGGAGCCTTTCCTGCCTGCCGGTGTGAAGTGGTCCTCGCCCTACGACACCTCCAAGTTCGTGAAGATTTCCATCGAAAAGGTGGTGCACACGCTGCTTGAAGCCATCGTGCTGGTGTTCATCGTGATGCTGATCTTCCTGCAGAACATCCGCTACACCCTGATCCCCACCATCGTGGTGCCTATCGCGCTGCTCGGCACGTTTGCCGTGATGCTGGTGGCCGGCCTGACCATCAATATTCTGGCCATGTTCGCCATGGTGCTGGTGATCGGTATCGTGGTGGACGATGCCATCGTGGTGGTGGAAAACGTCGAGCGCATCATGGCCGAGGAAGGCCTTCCTCCCAAGGAAGCCACCATCAAGGCCATGGGCCAGATCCAGGGCGCCGTGGTCGGCATCACCGTGATTCTGGTGACGGTGTTCCTGCCCTTGGCCATGTTCTCCGGCGCGACCGGCAACATCTATCGCCAGTTCTCGCTGGTGATGGCCATCTCGATCTTCTTCTCGGGCTTCTTTGCGCTGACGCTGACGCCTGCGCTTTGCGCCACCATGCTCAAGCCCATTCCCAAGGGCCACGCGCACGACAAGAAGACCGGCTTGCTCGGCCCGTTCTACAACTGGTTCAACCGCAAGTTTGACGCAGGCACGAAGCGCTACTCTTCCGCACTCTCCGGCGTGGTCAAGCGCTCCGCTCAAGCCTTTATCGTCTATCTGCTGGTGATTGCCGGCGTGGTCTTCATGTTCATGCGACTGCCTACGGCCTTCCTGCCAACGGAAGACCAGGGCTATGTCATCTCGCTGACGCAACTGCCTCCCGGCGCCAGCCTGGAACGCACGAGCAAGACCGTTGCCGAGCTGGAAAAGTTTGTGCTGAGCCAGCCCGAAGTCGATCACATCGTGAGCATTCTGGGCTTCAGCTTCATGGGCCAGGGCCAGAACGTGGGTCTGGCATTCACCACGCTCAAGGACTGGTCCGAGCGCACAGCGCCAGGCTCGGACGCCAAGTCTTTCGCCGACCGAGCCAAGGGCGCCATGTCAGCGCTGCGCGATGGCTTCATCTTTACCCTGGTGCCTCCATCCATCTCGGAACTGGGCAATAGCGATGGCTTCACCTTCCGCCTGCAGGATCGTGGCAGCAAGGGTCATGCAGCCTTGCTGGCAGCCCGCAACCAGCTGGTTGCCAAGGCCAACCAGAGCCCGGTTCTGGCCGGCGTGCGCTTTGATGGCGTGGATGACGCCCCTCAATGGCAGGTCGATATCAACCGCGATGCGGTCTATGCCCAACGCGTGAGCATGGGCGATCTGGCCACCACTCTGGCGACCGCTCTGGGTTCGTCCAACTCCACGGACTTCCCCAACAACGGTTTCATGCAGCGTGTGACCATCCAGGCCGATGCGGCTCGTCGCATGCAGCCCGAGGACGTGATGCGCCTGACGGTGCCCAACGCGCAAGGCCAGCTGGTGGAGCTTTCCACCATGGTCAGCGCCAAGTGGATCAGCGGCCCCATGCAGCTGACACGCTACAACGGCTACCCCTCCATGAGCATCACCGGTCAGGCCAAGCCCGGCTTTACCAGCGGTGATGCCATGAAGGAAATGGAAAAGCTGGCCCAGGAACTGCCCGACGGCTTCGGCTACGAGTGGACCGGCCAGTCTCTGGACGAGAAAAAGGCGGGCTCCTCGGCCATGCTGCTGTATGCGTTCTCCATCCTGGCCGTGTTCCTGTGTCTGGCCGCACTGTATGAAAGCTGGAGCATCCCGCTGTCCGTGCTGCTGGTCGTGCCTCTGGGCGTGTTCGGCGCCGTGGCCGGCATGCTGATGCGCAGCATGCCCAACGACATCTACTTCCAGGTGGCGCTGATCACGGTGATCGGTCTGTCGGCCAAGAACGCCATTCTGATCGTGGAGTTCGCCAAGGACCTGCATGCTGAAGGCAAGAGCGCGCTGGAGGCCGCGCTGGAAGCCGGTCATCTGCGTTTCCGTCCCATTCTGATGACCTCGCTGGCCTTTATTCTGGGCGTGGTGCCGCTGTACATCGCCTCCGGCGCCAGCGCTGCCAGCCAGAAGGAGATCGGCACCGGCGTGTTCTGGGGCATGGTGATCGGCACGCCGATCTCCGTGTTCCTGGTGCCCGTGTTCTTTGTGGCCGTGTTCAATCTGTTTGGCAAGAAGTCCAAGCAGGACTCCAACGCCACTCCCCCGGCGGCAACTTCTGCAGCACAGGGAGGCTCGCAACATGAATAAAACCTTGCTACCCGTAGCACTGGCCGGCGCGCTGCTGGCCAGCGGCTGCTCCTTCATCCCCACGCTGGAGCGCCCTGCAGCTCCGGTGGCCGAGCACTACTCGGCCACCGACGAGCAGGCTGGCGCCACGGCGGCTGCCGACATCCCCTGGCAGCAGTTCTACACGGACCCTCGCCTGCAGCAGGTGATCCAGCTCGCGCTGGAAAACAACCGCGACCTGCGTGTGGCCGTGCTCAACATCGAAAAGGCACAGGCTCAGTACCAGATCCAGCGTGCCGGCCAGTTCCCGGAATTCGGTGTCGCAGGCAGCGCCAGCCGCCAGCCCAGCGCCACCACGGGCCGCTATGCCAACTCGTACATGGTGGGCCTTTCCATGCCCAGCTGGGAGATTGATTTCTGGGGGCGCATCGGCAGCCTCAAGCAGCAAGCTCTAGCCCAGTATCTGGCGACCGAGGAAGGCCGCAAAGCGGCCCAGATCAGTCTGATTGCAACGGTCGCCAACACCTGGCTGAACCTGCAGGCTGACGAGGAGTTGCTGGCCATTTCCCGTCGTACCCTGGGCACACGTGAGCAGTCCATCAAGCTGACCAAGCTGCGACTGGACTCCGGTGTCGCTTCCGAGCTGGACTACCGCCAGGCTCAGTCGTTGACCGAAAGCGCACGCGCCACGCTGGCCCAGCAAGCCGGTCAGCGCGAGCGCGACGTCAACGCCCTGACCCTGCTCGTGGGTCAGACCCTGCCTGCCGATCTGCTGACCAGCATGCAAGGCAAGCAACTGCGCGATCTGCCAGCCCTGGCCGATGTGCCTTCGGGCCTGCCTTCTGACCTGCTTCTGCGCCGGCCCGACATCCGCCAGGCAGAGCAAAGCATGATCGCCGCCAATGCCAGCATTGGTGCGGCACGTGCGCTGTTCTTCCCGAACATCTCCCTGACCGCCTCGGCTGGTTTCGCAAGCTCCGACATCTCCGATCTGCTCAAGTCGGACTCTGCGGCGTTCACGATTGCGCCTTCGCTGTATCTTCCCATCTTCAATGCAGGCCGCAATCGCGCCAATCTGCAGGTTGCAGAAGCCAGCCAAAAGATTGCCGTGGCTCAATACGAAGGCTCCATCCAGTCGGCCTTCCGCGAGGTGTCCGACACCTTGGTGAATCGCCAAGCACTCAAGGATCAGCTCGATGCCCAATCGCGTCAGCTGGAGGCAGAGCAGGTTCGCTACAAGCTGTCGGACCTGCGCTACACCAACGGTGTGGCCAGCTACCTGGATCTGCTGGATGCGCAGCGTTCACTGTTTGCACTGGAGCAGTCCGTGGTTCAGGTCCGCCTGGCACAGCTGCAAAACCAGGTCAATCTCTACAAGGTGCTGGGCGGCGGCTGGACGCAGGCAAGCGCCAGCGACAACCCTGCGGCAGCAACTACAGCCCAGTAATCGGGCCAAGTTTTGCGCTCTCACACAAGGCGTCTTCGGACGCCTTTTTTCATGCACGCCACAAATTGGCTGCACAAAGTTGATCCAACTCAACTCCTTTATGCAGCAGCCGTCAACCCGGATCGTCGTGCACTGGCGTTCTTAACCCTCACTTCTATAATGGTTTGTTCATCCCCATCCCACGATCTCAGAGGACTTCATGAGCGAGCAACACCACGAAGAAGCCCATACAGGCCCCATTAAAAAACCCAAGCAGTTGTTGCTTGCCGTCTTCTTCTCGTTTGTGGTTCCCATCTTCGTCATCATCGGTCTGGTCAAGTTCGTGACTTCGTCCGACACCACGGGCGCAGGTACGGCCAATGCCGAAATGGCCAAGGCCATGCGTCTGCAAAAAGTGGGTACGGTGGAAATTCGTGATGCCAACCGCCCCCTGCGCGGCGGCGCGGAAGTCTTCAAGTCGCAATGCGCGGCCTGCCATGAAACCGGCGTAGCCGGCGCACCCAAATTCCAGGATGCAGCAGCCTGGGGCCCGCGCATCAAGCAGGGCCTGGAAACGCTGGTGCACTCTGCCCTGGCTGGCAAGGGTGCGATGGCGGCCCAGGGTGGCGGCGAGTTCAATGACACGGAAATTGCCCGTGGCGTGGTCTATATGAGCAATGCTGCCGGCGCCAACTTCCCCGAGCCCCAGCCTGCAGCCGGCGCTGCAGCCGGTGATGCCCCCGCAGCAGCAGCTGCGGCCCCCGTCGCCGCTGCACCTGCAGCAGCTGTTGCAGCCGCCGAGCCAGCACCTGCAGCCGCCCCGGCTCCCGCAGCTGCCGCGGCCTCCGATGTGGGCAAGAACCTCTACAACACCACCTGCATGGCCTGCCACGCCAGTGGCGTAGCCGGGGCTCCCAAGTTTGGCGACAAGGCTGCCTGGGCACCTTTCATTGCCAAGGGCATGGACGATATGGTGCAGAAGGCCACCCAAGGCGTGGGCGCCATGCCTCCCAAGGGCGGCTCCACCGCATCGGATGCAGACTTCAAGGCCGCCATCCAGTACATGGTGGATGCAGCCAAGTAGGCGCCCCTCTGCCCCGCAAAAACCGGCTTTTGGCCGGTTTTGTTATTTTTGGCCTCAAACCCCTTGCACACAAGCGAAAGCAGCTATCAAACTTGATAGCCCTCAGGACTGGGCACAAAACCGAACTGCAACGGCAGCAAGGCGCTCTCGATCTCCTGCGCCTCGGGCAGCGCACCACTCTCCAGCGCATTGGCGGCATCCAGCATGTCCAGGCTGTGCACCATGCCCAGGCCTTGCGGCAGGGCCAGAAACAGCCGCCCCAGCTCGTCCAGCAGCACCTGCTGCACCTGTTCGGCAGCCAGCTCCTGGCCCGTATGACTGTGCAACTGCAAGCCATGCTCCGCGTATCGCAGACGCCATATCCATGGCGCGCTCTCCAGTTCCACATACACGCGCTGCGGGCCGTTCTGAAAATACCAGCGACCATCTGCCTCGACCAGATAGTTGCGACCGATGAATTCGGCCAACTTTTCGTGGCGCAGCAGATTGCCCCTGGAGCCGGGTTTGCCGCTGGCAAACGCACCGCAGACCTGGGCCTGCTCGTCCCTGAGCCACCACTGGCCGCGCGCATCCAGACCCAGCCAGCCACTGCAGGCCGGGACATTGGGCCACTTGAGCATGGCCTGTTTCACGATGTCATCCATCACTCATCTCCTGATTATTCTGCGAACGCTCAGAGCCACTGCTCCAGCCATTCGGTCACGGCCAGCGGCATGGCCTGCACATGGGCGGGCCAGGCTCCGCTGGCAAAGCCCACATGTCCGCCGTGCGGCGGCTGCCATAGCTGCACGGTGGCACTGACCTCATCGTGCCTGGGCAGGCTGTGCGCCGGCACAAAGGGATCGTTGCGCGCATTGAGCAGCAACAAGGGCACGGCCACTTGCTTGAGCAGGGGCTTGGCCGATGCCCGGCGCCAGTAATCATCGGCATCCCTGAAGCCATGGACCGGGGCCGTGAACACATCGTCAAAGTCATGCAGGGTGCGTGCGCGCTGCAGCCGCTCCCTGTCGAACACCCCCGGCGACTGCTGCCATTTGGCGAGGGCCTTGGGCACCAGGGTACGCATGAACATGGGGGTGTAGATCCAGCGATTGAGCC
Organism: Comamonas sp. HJ-2; assembly: GCF_053615495.1. Lineage (NCBI taxonomy): Bacteria > Pseudomonadati > Pseudomonadota > Betaproteobacteria > Burkholderiales > Comamonadaceae > Comamonas > Comamonas sp. HJ-2. The sequence continues at coordinate 143,493 of NZ_JBSIFD010000009.1, forward strand.
CCTGGCCCAGATTGACGCCTCCGGCCACCAGGTCCAGCGGCGCACAGATCACTGCCGCGCCCTTGACGAGTTCTGCGGCCGCCTGCTGCTGCAGCCCGGCCCAGCGCGCCAGGGCATTGCCGCCCAGCGACACTCCCATGGCTAGCAACTCTCCGCCCGCGCCTTGACGCAGCCGATGCAAAATCCAGTCCACCTCGTCCGCATCGCCGGAGTGGTAGGCGCGTAGCAAGTGATTGGGCTCACCGCTGCAGCCGCGAAAATGCGGCACGGCCAGATGCCAGCCGCGCTGCGCGCAGACCTGTGCCAGGGCCTTGGCGTAGTGGCTGGAGGAAGAGCCTTCCAGGCCATGAAACAGCACCAGTGTGGGAGCGCTTGCACTTGCCAGATGGCTTGAAAAATCGATATCGATGAAATCGCCATCGGGCGTATCCCAGCGCTCGCGCCGCCACGCCGGAGACTCTCCGCCCTTCGCACAGAGTGCAGCCCAAATGGTCTGGACATGACCTCCGGGCTGCCACCAAGGTGCGCGAAATTGTTCGAAATTCATGAGAAACCCAGCCAGCTCCGCAGCTCTGACTGCAGGGCGTCTTTCTGTGCCGCACGCCAGACCAGCTCAGGCGGAGCCACATGAATTCCCGGTGGTGCCTTGAGCAAGGCTGCCTCCACCAGGCGGGCCACATGCATGGCGCGCACCGGTCGCTCCGTCTGCGGCAGCATATAGCTGAGCGCCGACAGCATGGTCTTTGCCGTGCGCTGCAGCCAATGGCCTGCATTGATTTTCTGGGCTTCTCTGGCCGAGCGCACAAAAATCAGGCGCTCGAAGCCCAGCGCAGCTACGCCTTGCTCATTGAGATTGGCCAGCCCCTGCTTCAAAGCCTGGGGCAGGCTACCCATATCGTGGGGCAGCACCACGGCAAGCGTATGCACGCCACAGCGCTGCATCCACTGCGCCACCGCTTGCAGCTGGTCGGGCCGGGGCGTCCACAAGGCGCGCTCGCGCTGGTAATAGGGACGCGGAGGCTCAAACAAGATGAGGCCCACATCGGCGCTCTGCACAGGCCATTGCTGCACATCGCCGTGCAGTTGCGTCAGCAACTCCATGCCACGCAGGCCCTGGACATAGGGCTCGCGTGCCAGCACCTGGACCAGCGCATAGTTCTGCGCGCCTACCACGCGACTGAGCACCTCGTTGCCCAGCGGCCCCGTGGCCCCGGCCAGCAACAGGCGCGGCAAGGTCGCAGTTTTCGGGCCGGGACGCTGTGCGCCACGCAGGGCATCGAGTGGAGAAACAGTGGACATGATTGCAATGCTAGCGCCGCTGGACAGCGGACAAGGTGACAGGCCTTGCACGCACACGAACCAAGCAAGCGCTTATGCTATGGTTTCCGTCTCAATCTCGTGAATGGAAACACCCATGAAACGCTGGCTTCTGGCAATCGCAACCGCGGCCTCCATGCTCTCCCTCACGGGCTGCGGCTATAACGACTTTCAGCGTCTGGATGAAAAATCCAAGGCCGCCTGGAGCGAGGTGCTGAATCAGTACCAGCGCCGCTCGGACCTGATCCCGAACATTGTCGCCACGGTCAAGGGCGAGGCCAACTTCGAGCAGGAGACCCTGACCAGGGTGATCGAAGCACGCGCCAAGGCCACCTCGATTCAGGCCACGCCCGAGCTGATCAACAACCCCGAAGCCTTCAACAAGTTCCAGCAGGCTCAGGGCGAGATTTCCAGCGCGCTCTCGCGCCTGATGGTGGTGGCGGAAAAATACCCTGAACTCAAGGCCAACCAGGCGTTCCGCGATCTGCGCGTAACGCTGGAGGGTACGGAAAATCGCATCACCGTGGCGCGCAACGAATACATAGGCACCGTACAAGCCTACAACGTGCTGGCGCGCAGCTTCCCCACCAATATCACGGCCAAGGTATTCAGCTACAAGGTCAAGCCGACCTTCACGGTACAAAACGAAGCCCAGATCTCGCAACCACCAGCCGTTGACTTTTCCACACCCGCAGCGCCTGCTGGCAGCAAGTAATTGTGCGCAGCGCTCTTTGAATCCATGCAAAAATCGCCTCAAGCCCTTATCCATAAAGCGCTTGCAGCTATTGTTTTTGCTAGCATGGTGCTACTGTCGGCGCTGCCGGCCCTGGCGCAGGGTGGCGCAGGCGCTCAGTTGCAAGCTGTGCCCGAGCTGACGGCGCGCGTCATCGACCAGACCGGCACGCTGAGCCAGAGCGATCAGCAGGCGCTGAGCGAGCAGCTCAAGAAACTGGAGGACGAGACCGGCGCCCAGGTCGCCGTGCTCATGGTCGCCACCACGGCTCCGGAAGACATTGCTGCCTATGCCTGGCGCGTGGCCAGCAGCTGGAAGCTGGGGCGCAAGGACATAGGCGACGGCTCTCTCATCGTCGTGGCCAAGAACGACAGGCGCATGCGCATCGAGGTGGCGCGCAAGCTCGAAGGCGCGATTCCCGACATCCAGGCCGCACGCATCATCGACGGCGCCATGAAGCCGCGCTTCCGCGCCGACGACTATGCGGGCGGACTGTCTGCCGCCATCGAGCAGATGAGCCTGCTGATTCATGGCGAGAAACTGCCCGCGCCGCAGTCCCAGGCTCGCAAGTCCGGCCCATCCTGGTCCGAACATCTGGACTTTCTGCTGCCGCTGCTGTTCTTCGGCTTTCCGATCGGGATTGCCATCGCCCGCGCCATCTTCGGCCGCGTGCTGGGTTCGCTGCTCATTGGCGGCATTGCCGGGGCGGCCGCTTATGTGATCACCACCAGCCTGTTGATTGCAGGCGTGGCCGGCGTTGTTGGCCTGATCTTCACCCTGCTCTCCAATCTCTCGCGTGGCGGAGGCGGCCCCTACATCAGCACCGGCGGAGGCGGCTGGAGCAGCGGCGGCGGCGGTGGTTTCAGTTCCGGGGGCGGCTTCAGCTCCGGTGGCGGCGGCAGCTTTGGTGGCGGTGGCGCCTCGGGGGACTGGTGAAATGAGCAATGTCTTTCAACGCCTGGCACGCCTGGTACGACACCGCTGGGCCGAACAGCATCTGCGCAAGGCCTTGCCGCCTGCCACGCTCAAGGAGCTGGAATTGCTGATCGCCAAAAGCGAGCTGGGCCACACCGGCCAGGTCCGCATCTGCGTAGAGGCCGGCCTGCCCTGGAGCTATATCTGGCGCGATGCCACGGCGCGCGAGCGCGCTCTCTCGCAGTTCGCCAAGCTCCATGTCTGGGACACGGAGCACAACAACGGCGCCCTGATCTACCTGCTGCTGGCGGACCACGCCATAGAAATCGTGGCCGACCGCGCCCTGGACCGCACCATGAACGCCGAGCAATGGCAAACGCTGATCAGCGATATGCAGTCCGCCTTCCAGGGCGGGCATTTCAGCGTGGGTCTGGTATCGGCACTGGAGCGTGTCAACCGGCAGCTGCAGGCGCATTTTCCGCGCAAATCCGCGGCCAACACACAGCGAAACCTGCCCGATACGCCCGTGATCCAAAGGCATCTGCCGGGCCGCAGCCGCTGATCCGGTTCTGCCGCCGCATGCGCCGGCTGCAGACCGCAGAAGCCTCAGGCCAGCACATGTCGCCCGTACGGCGAACACAGCCAGAGCACGGCCGCCACATTGATCAGGGCCATGAGCCAGAACTGCAGCTGAAAGCTGGTCTTGCTGCTTTTGTGGCGCAGCCACTGCTGGGCCAGCAGGGCGCCGGGCCAGCCTCCGGCCAGCGCCATGGTCTGCAGCGTTTTTTCCGGCGTGCGCCACTGCCCCTTCTGGGCGGCCCATTTGTCCTGCCAGTAGGCCATGAAGGTCAGCATGCTCAGGCCTGCATAGATCAGCCAGAGGATGCGCGGTATGCCCCAGATCACGGCAGTGGCCAGCATCATCAGCAGCCAGACCAGCAACACGCCATAGCTGAAGCCACTGGAGGCATGCCAGCCCTGAGGCACCGCACGCGAGGACTGCAAACGCCCTGCAGAAGGGCTGTTGCGCCGCACCGAAGAAGACCGTGCCTGAGGCACTGGGCCGCCAGCTCGCCACGCAACCTGAAGCGCGCGCTTTCTGCCCTGCTCCATGCCGACGGCAAACTCCAGGCGCAGGCCGGGCCGAGGACGCTGCTCTGCGGGCGGGCGCGGCTCAAAAGCACTGATATGGACAAACAGGCGCTCGCCACCGCCATCGGCCTCTATCCAGCCAAAGCCACGCTCGTCATTCCATTGCGTCAAGGTACCGCTGTAGCGCATCCATGTCCTTTGTTGTTTTTGACACCGAGAACAGGCCCGGTGATGCAAAAAGCAGGCGGGCCCTATCCAGAAAAAACCTTTTTACCCGCATGGCTGTGTTAGTTTTGGGGCAGCCGTATTTTCTTAAGAAAGCACTCAAGCATGCAGAAATCTCTGTTCTCTCTGGCCGTCATCAGCTCTGTCCTGGCACTGAGCGCCTGCTCCTCCATCAGCCCCAGAGGCGCCGAAGCACCGGCTGAATACGACTACGCACTGAGCTGCAAGCTCAAGGAAGATGACCCCAAGAAGTGCGAAGCCCAGATCCGAGCCCTCTGCGAAGACCCCAGCAAGGCCGTGGTGCGCAAATCGCGCCATGTGGACCCCAAGGACAACTCCGTGGTCTACGGCTATCAGGCCGCCTGCAACGGCTAAACCGCTTGCGCGCTGCCGCGGTTCAGAATCCTGCTGGTTTCGGGATCAGTCCCTTTTGGCACAAGCGCAGTGCGCTTCGATTTACGCAGCAGCAGTCCATAAAAAAAAAGCCACCGCATGCGGTGGCTTTTTGCTGCTGATGCATGTGCTCAGGGCACAGCACATCAACGCTTCTGGCGGTACTTGCGCAGAGCCGCAATCTGAGCCGCCATCACGGCCAGCTCGGACTGTGCACGAGCGATGTCCAGTTCGCCCTTGGCGTTCTTCAGGGCTTCCTCGGCCGCAGCCTTGGCCTTTTGCGCCTTTTCATCGTCCAGATCCTTGCCGCGGATGGCGGTGTCGGACAGCACGGTCACGCAGTTGGGTTGCACTTCCAAAATGCCGCCGGCCACGAAGACGAACTCTTCGCTGCCGTCAGGCATTTCGATGCGCACCGAACCCGGCTTGATGCGGGTGATCAGCGGTGTGTGGCGGGGATAAATGCCCAACTCGCCCGCTTCACCGGGCAAGGCGACAAAGCGCGCTTCACCGGAGAAGATGGACTCTTCGGCACTGACCACATCAACGTGAATAGTGTTCATCTTTGCTCCTAGAAAAGGTAAAAACTGGTCCTAAAACAAGCACACCCCAAGCCAGAGACGCCGAGCAAGGGCCGCCCCGCAGCGAGGGCGTCGTCCCCCTCCTGAAAGAGAGGGGGAAGCGGCGCGAGCCGCTCAGGGGGTGCAAGCCAGTTAGGCAGCCAGCTTCTTGGCCTTCTCGAAGGCTTCGTCGATGGTACCAACCATGTAGAAAGCCTGTTCGGGCAGGTGGTCGGCTTCGCCGTTCACGATCATCTTGAAGCCACGGATGGTTTCAGACAGGGGAACGTACTTGCCGGGAGCACCTGTGAACACTTCAGCCACGTGGAAAGGCTGAGACAGGAAACGCTGGATCTTACGAGCACGAGCCACGGTCAGCTTGTCTTCGGGAGCCAGTTCGTCCATGCCCAGAATCGCGATGATGTCGCGCAGTTCCTTGTAGCGCTGCAGCGTACCCTGCACTTGGCGAGCCACCTTGTAGTGCTCTTCGCCAACCACTTGGGGGTCCAGCTGACGGCTGGTGGAGTCCAGAGGATCCACAGCGGGGTAGATACCCAGCGAAGCGATGTCACGGGACAGCACCACGGTGGAGTCCAAGTGAGCAAAAGTGGTGGCGGGCGAGGGGTCGGTCAAGTCATCCGCTGGCACGTAAACGGCCTGGATGGAAGTGATCGAGCCAACCTTGGTGGAGGTAATACGCTCTTGCAGCTTACCCATTTCTTCAGCCAGGGTAGGCTGGTAGCCCACGGCGGAAGGCATACGGCCCAGCAGAGCGGACACTTCGGTACCGGCCAATGTGTAGCGGTAGATGTTGTCCACGAAGAACAGCACGTCCTTGCCTTCGTCACGGAACGACTCAGCCATGGTCAGGCCGGTCAGCGCCACGCGCAGACGGTTTCCTGGGGGCTCGTTCATCTGACCGTAAACCATGGCAACCTTGGACTCGCCCAGGTTCTCTTGGTTCACAACGCCAGCGTCGGACATTTCGTGATAGAAGTCGTTACCTTCACGGGTACGCTCACCCACACCAGCGAACACCGACAGACCGCTGTGGGCCTTGGCGATGTTGTTGATGAGTTCCATCATGTTCACGGTCTTGCCCACACCGGCACCACCGAACAGGCCCACCTTGCCGCCCTTGGCGAAGGGGCAGACCAAGTCGATCACCTTGATACCGGTTTCCAGCAGTTCCTGCGAAGGCGACAGTTCGTCGTAAGCAGGAGCCTTGCGGTGGATGGCGGCGGTCAGGGTCTGGTCCACGGGACCACGTTCGTCGATGGGGTTGCCCAGCACGTCCATGATGCGGCCCAGGGTAGCCTTACCCACGGGAACGGTGATGGGGTTGCCGGTGTTGGTGACCATCAGGCCACGCTTCAGGCCGTCCGAAGAACCCAGGGCAATGGTACGCACCACGCCGTCGCCCAGCTGCTGCTGAACTTCCAGGGTCAGGGCCGAGCCTTCCAGCTTCAAGGCGTCATACACCTTGGGCACCTGGCCGTGGGCAAACTCCACGTCCACCACGGCGCCGATACATTGAACAATCTTGCCTTGTACTTGAGCCATTTTTTGCTCCAATCTGTTTGTTCGTTAAAGCCGTTTACACAGCGGCTGCGCCTGCCACGATTTCCGACAACTCGGTCGTAATCGCTGCCTGACGCGTCTTGTTGTAGACCAGCTTCAACTCGCTGATGACGTTGCCGGCGTTGTCGGTAGCGGCCTTCATGGCCACCATGCGCGCCGATTGCTCGGACGCCATGTTTTCCGCAACTGCCTGGTACACGAGGGACTCCACGTAACGAACCAGCAGTTCGTCGATGACGCTTTGAGCGTCAGGTTCGTAGATGTATTCCCACGATGCACCCGTCTTCTCGGCTTGCAATTTTTCGGACGACAGGGGGAGCAGTTGCTCCACCACCGATTCCTGCTTCATGGTGTTGATGAACTTGGTGTACGCCAGGTACACCGCGCTCAGCTTGCCTTCAGCATATTGGTCCAGCAACACCTTGACAGGCCCGATGAGCTTGTCGAGGTGAGGCGTGTCGCCCAAGCCTGTAGCGTGAGAGACCACCTTGGCACCGACACGGTTCAGGAAACCCAGTCCCTTGCCGCCAATGGCCACTGCATCTGTCGCAACACCCGCATCCTGCAGTTCGCGCAACTTGTTGGTGACGACACGCAACACGTTGGTGTTCATGCCGCCGCACAAACCCTTGTCGGTCGTCACCACGATGACGCCGACCTTCTTGGCATCGTTCACTTGCATGAACGGATGCACATATTCAGGGTTAGCTTCGCCAAGATGGGCTGCAATGTTGCGGATTTTTTCGCTATATGGACGGGCAGCCAGCATCCGGTCCTGCGCCTTGCGCATTTTGGATGCAGCCACCATTTCCATGGCTTTGGTGATCTTCTTGGTGTTTTCCACCGATTTGATCTTGCCGCGTATTTCCTTACCTGCTGCCATGATGACTCCTCGCCGGTATTAAGCGAAGGACTTCTTGAATGCAGTAATGGCTGCAGTCAGTTCAGCTTCGTCCTTGCCTTCCTTGTCGAAAGCACGCTTTTCGTTCAGACGGTCGAGCAGAGCGCCGTGGCTGGTCTTCAGGAACTGGTGCAGACCAGATTCGAAGGGCAGCACTTGCTTGACTTCGATGTCGTCCATGAAGCCCTTGTTCACTGCGAACAGCGAAGCAGCCATCAGAGCGGTCGACAGAGGAGAGTACTGAGCCTGCTTGAGCAGTTCGGTCACGCGGGCACCGCGGTCCAGCTGCTTGCGGGTTGCATCGTCCAGGTCGGAAGCGAACTGCGCAAAGGCAGCCAGTTCACGGTACTGAGCCAGGTCGGTACGGATACCGCCGGACAGGCCCTTCACAACCTTGGTCTGAGCGGAACCACCCACGCGGGACACCGAAATACCGGCGTTGATAGCGGGACGGATACCGGCGTTGAACAGGCTGGTTTCCAGGAAGATCTGGCCGTCGGTAATCGAAATCACGTTCGTGGGAACGAAAGCGGACACGTCGCCAGCTTGTGTTTCGATGATAGGCAGAGCGGTCAGAGAACCGGTCTTGCCCTTGACTTCACCCTTGGTGAAGGCTTCGACGTAGTCGGCGTTCACGCGAGCGGCACGCTCCAGCAGACGGCTGTGGAGATAGAACACGTCGCCGGGGAAGGCTTCACGTCCGGGGGGACGACGCAGCAGCAGCGAAACTTGACGGTAGGCCACGGCTTGCTTGGACAGATCGTCATAAACGATCAGAGCGTCTTCGCCGCGGTCGCGGAAGTATTCACCCATGGTGCAGCCAGCGTAGGCCGACACGTACTGCATGGCAGCGGATTCAGAGGCGGTGGCAGCCACGACGATGGTGTAGTCCATCGCGCCGGCTTGTTCCAGAGAGCGCACCACGTTCTTGATCGAAGAAGCCTTCTGACCAATAGCCACGTAGATACAGATAACGCCCTGGCCCTTCTGGTTGATGATGGCGTCGATAGCGACAGCCGTCTTACCAGTCTGACGGTCACCAATGATCAGTTCACGCTGACCACGGCCCACGGGAACCATGGAGTCGATGGACTTGATACCGGTTTGCAGGGGCTGATCCACGGATTGACGTGCGATCACGCCAGGAGCGACCTTCTCGATCACGTCCGTCATCTTGGCGTTGATGGGGCCCTTGCCGTCGATAGGCTGACCCAGGGCGTTCACCACGCGGCCGACCAGCTCGGGGCCCACGGGCACTTCCAGGATACGGCCGGTGCACTTGACGGTGTTGCCTTCTGCGATGTGCTCGTAAGCACCCAGAATCACGGCGCCCACGGAGTCGCGCTCCAGGTTCAGAGCCAGACCGTAAGTGGGTTGACCGTCGGCGCCTGCGGGGAATTCCAGCATTTCGCCAGCCATCACGTCCGACAGGCCGTGCACGCGCACGATACCGTCAGTCACCGACACCACGGTGCCTTGGTTACGGACGTCAGTGCTAGCAGCCAGCCCTTCGATGCGGCTCTTGATCAGTTCAGAAATTTCTGCGGGATTGAGTTGCATGACTCTTTCCTTCTTTCTTGTGTGTTAGCCGAGACCTCAAGCGCATTACGCGGTGAGGGCCGCTTTCATTTGTTCCAGACGGGCCTTGACGGAGGTGTCCAGCACCTCGTCGCCCACCACGACGCGAACGCCACCGATCAGCGATTCATCGAGCTTCACGGTGAGATTCAGCTTGCGGCCAAAGCGCTTTTCCAGCGTGGCGCCAAGCTCGGCCAGCGCTGCATCCTCAATCGGGAAAGCGCTGTACACCACGGCATCCGAAGAGCCGCTCTTGCTGTTCACGAGGCTGCGGAACTGGGCTGCCACTTCAGGCAGCACGTCCAGACGGCCGTTTTCGAGGACCACACGCAGGAAGTTGCGTGCGGACTCGGGCAATGCCGACTTGGCCACACCCGTGATGAGATCGAACACTTGCGCGTCGCTCACGTTCGGGTTGTCGGCCAGTTGGCGCAATTGCGGATTGGCGGCAATCGCCGCCAATTCCTCCACCCAAGCGACAGTGCTGTTCAAGTCTGCAGCCTTGTCGGCGCAGGCTTTGAACAATGCTTCGGCGTAAGGGCGGGCAATGGTGGCGAGTTCTGCCATTTTTTGCTTTCCTTACAGCTCTGTCTTCAGGCGGTTCAGCAGATCAGCGTGGATACCGGCATTGACTTCCTTCTTCAGGATCTGCTCGGCACCCTTGACGGCCAGCGCTGCCACTTGCTCACGCAGGGCTTCACGGGCAGCAATGGCTTGCTGGTCAGCTTCAGCGCGGGCAGCAGCAACAATCTTGTTGCCTTCTTCTGTCGCGCGGGCCTTGGCTTCTTCAATGATGGCCTGGGCGCGGCGTTCGGCGTCCGCAAGCCGCGAAGCTGTTTCGTTGCGCGTCTGGGCCAATTCCTGTTCGACACGCTTGTTGACAGCGGTCAGTTCGGTCTTGGCCTTGTCGGCAGCAGCGAGGCCATCGGCGATTTTCTGGGCTCGCTCATCCAGTGCCTTCGCAATCGGGGGCCACACGAGTTTCATCGTGAACAGCACCAGGATCAGGAAAACAATGGCCTGAACGAACAGGGTCGCGTTGATACTCACGGCAACACCTTTCTATTTAGGGCGTTGATCGGAGCTTAGGCCACCAGTTGGAAGGGGTTGGCGAAAGCGAACAGCAGGGCGATAGCAACACCGATCAGGAAGGCGGCGTCGATCAGACCAGCCAAGATGAACATCTTGGTTTGCAGTTCGTTGATCAGCTCAGGCTGACGTGCCGAAGATTCCAGGAACTTGCCACCCATCAGGGCGATACCGATCGAAGCGCCGATAGCGCCCAGACCAACAATCAGACCACAAGCCAGAGCGACGAGACCGAGAACGTTTTCCATGATGACTCCTAGGGATTAAAGGAAAGAAAGGTTGAAGAGGGAAAGGTCAGTGAGCTTCATGTGCCTGGCCGAGGTAAATCAGCGTCAGCATCATGAAAATGAAGGCCTGCAGGGTAATCACCAGGATGTGGAAGATTGCCCAGATAGAGCCTGCAATGATGTGCCCCACGGGGAGCAACACACCAGAGAGCGACATAGCCGCCGCACCACCCATCAGGGCAATCAGCATGAACACCAACTCACCAGCGTACATGTTGCCGAACAGTCGCATGCCATGCGACACGGTCTTGGCAACGTATTCAATCACCTGCATCAGCAGGTTCACCACGCCCAGGATCAGGGCGAAGACGGGATTCTTGGAAGTGCCGAACGGTGCAGTCACCAGTTCATGCGCCCAGCCGCCCATGCCCTTGATCTTGACGCTGTAGAACAGGCACAGGACCAGCACGGCGAAGGACAGGCCCAGCGTGGTGGACAGATCGGCGGTAGGCACGACACGCAGATAGGCGTGTTCGTCGGCGGTAGCGCCTTGCCACAGATAGGGCAGCAGATCCACGGGCAGCATGTCCATGGCGTTCATCAGGAAGATCCAGACGAAGACGGTCAGTGCCAGAGGAGCGATGAATTTGCGCGATTGGGCGTTGTGGATATTGGCCTTGGCCTGGTTGTCCACCATCTCGACCAGGATTTCCACGGCGGCCTGGAAGCGGCCGGGCACACCGGAAGTCGCCTTGCGGGCAGCCAGCCAGAGCACGAAGATGCCGAGCAGACCCAGAACGCCAGCCACCACGATCGAGTCGTAGTTGATGACTGAGAAATCAATGACGGACTTCTGCTTGATGTTTTGCAGGTGTTGCAAGTGGTGAACGATGTATTCACTTGCAGTTGGGGCGTGCGCATCAGCGGCCATCGTCAACTCTCTTCTTAAGCTTCAGTTTTTCGGACACTGGATCGCACCAGCAGTGCAACCCAATACGTTTTCATCACAACAATCAAACCGGCCAGCAACGCCAGCCAACTGAGATCGGGAACCAGCTTTGGCGCAGCCGCCAGCATCGCGATGCACAGCACCAGCTTCACCAGTTCCCAACCGAAAATCCCCGCCATGGCCGCCCCGGCACCTCCCGGCCGTTGACGAACCACACCTCTTGCAAACAGCGCTGCGGGCAACACGACCGCCAGCGCTCCATACGCCGCCGACCAGCCTGCGGCTGCACGCCCCGTCATCAACCACGACAGCAAAGCCACGATAACGCCGACCAGCGTCTGAACGATGACGATGCGCCAGACCGAAACCTGCGGAAAGCGCGAACGCCATGCAGAGGCTTCTTGTGCAGTCAGGGGCTTGAAGTCTTCAACTTCGTCCTCATCCTGAAAATCAGCGGGCATGTTTGTCATGTTTTCTTTCACACCGCTGACCAGGCAAGACTTTTTTACAAAGCCTCTGATTATAAGTAAAAACCCCCGTCGTTAGATAGGGGTTGATACTGTCATGCGCAAAACGTCTTTGACAAGACCTGAGGGTTGTCGCTGAGTGACAACATCTGCCACCCTCAGCTTTGGTGCGGCGCGAGTGTGCCCTAATTGAAATACCTGATTACCCTGAATTGTCTGCCGCCTGCCAGGGGCTTTGCCGGTTTGCCGGCCTCGCCAAGCCATGGATTAGGCCCACGCGCGCAGGGCTGCCCGGCGTGGCGCACAATCTTTCTTACTCATTGACCGGCTGTTTCACCAACGGCAATTTTTCATTCCAGCCAAGGACTCTTCATGAGCGACACGCCCAACCCATCTGCCGCCAACGAGAACGGCCAGCAAGAAGACCCGCGCAAGGATTCGCTGATCGAGTATCCGAGCCAGTTCCCCATCAAGGTGATGGGCGTCAAGAATGAGCATCTGGTGCATGAAATCACCAAGATCGCCGAAAAATTCGACCCCAGCTTTGACGCCAGCACGGTGGAGCTGCGCCCCAGCTCCGGCGGCAACTACCTGGGCGTGACCATCACCATCACGGCCACCAGCCGCGAACAGCTGGACGATACCTACCGCGCACTGACCTCTCACCCCCTGGTGAAGGTCGTGCTGTGAGCAACAGCCCGATTGCTTCCGCCTTGCAGCCCCCCGAAGCCATGGATCTGCGCTTTCTGGGGCGCACCGGCTATGAAGCAACGGTGGCCGCGATGCAGGAGTTCACGCGCACACGCAACTCGGCCACACGTGACGAAGTATGGGTATGCGAGCACTCACCCCACTTCACCCAGGGGCTGGCCGGCAAAATTGAAAATGTTCTGAACCCCGGCGATATTCCCGTGGTGGCCACCAATCGTGGCGGCCAGGTGACCTATCACGGCCCCGGCCAGGTGGTGGCCTATCCACTGCTGGATCTGCAGCGCATGGGCTACTTCGTCAAAGAGTATGTGTACCGGCTGGAAGATGCGGTGATCCGCACGCTGGAGCATTTCGGCGTCACCGGCCACCGCGTGGCAGGCGCCCCCGGCATCTATGTGCGCCTGGACGATCCGCGCAGCCATGCCATGCTGGAGCAGCGTCCGCAACATCGCGAACCGGGCAGCCCGGCACCCGAGCCCCATTTCGAGGGTCTGGGCAAGATTGCCGCCCTGGGCATCAAGGTCAGCCGCCACAGCACCTACCACGGAGTGGCCCTCAATGTCGATATGGATTTGGAACCTTATTTGCGAATCAACCCTTGCGGATACGCAGGGCTGAGGACGGTGGACCTTTCTACAATCGGCGTACAGACAACCTGGGACGAGGCCGCATCCGTGCTGGGCCGCCAGCTGAAGGCGCGTCTCTCACCCTGAAGGCAAGATCATGAGCACCAATGAAGTCGTGCGCGAAGCGCAGTCCGCCGAAAACTACAACCCGCTGGCCAAGCAGAAGGCTGCTGCCAAGCTGGCACGCATCCCCGTGAAGGTGGAGCAGGCCGAAGTCCTCAAAAAGCCGGAATGGATCCGCGTCAAGGCCGGCAGCCCCAGCACGCGCTTCTACGAAATCAAGGACATTCTGCGCAAGAACAATCTGCACACGGTCTGCGAGGAAGCCAGTTGCCCGAATATCGGCGAGTGCTTTGGCAAGGGCACGGCCACTTTCATGATCATGGGCGACAAGTGCACGCGCCGCTGCCCCTTCTGCGACGTGGGCCATGGCCGCCCCGATCCGCTGGACGTGAACGAGCCGCTGAACCTGGCGCGCACCATTGCCGCGCTGCGCCTGAAGTACGTGGTGATCACCAGCGTGGACCGCGACGACCTGCGCGACGGCGGCTCGGGCCACTTTGTGGAATGCATCAAGAACATCCGCGAGCTCTCTCCCGAGACGCAGATCGAGATCCTGGTGCCCGACTTCCGCGGCCGTGACGACCGCGCGCTGGAAATCCTCAAGTCGGCTCCGCCCGATGTGATGAACCACAATCTGGAAACCGCGCCGCGCCTGTACAAGGAAGCACGCCCCGGCTCCGACTACCAGTTCAGCCTCAACCTGCTCAAGAAGTTCAAGGAACTGCACCCCGATGTGCCGACCAAGAGCGGCATCATGGTGGGCCTGGGCGAGACGGACGAGGAAATCCTGCAGGTGATGCGCGATATGCGCGCCCACAACATCGACATGCTGACCATCGGCCAGTATCTGGCGCCCACCAACAGCCACCTGCCCGTGCGCCGCTATGTGCACCCCGATACCTTCAAGATGTTCGAGCAGGAGGCCTACAAGATGGGCTTCACCCACGCCGCCGTGGGCGCCATGGTGCGCTCGAGCTACCACGCCGACCAGCAGGCCCATGCCGCCGGCGTCTGAGCACCGAAGACAGCACTCACAAAAGCAGCCCCTGTGGCTGCTTTTTTCATGCCCGGATGCCATGAGCAGTACTGCACGCTCCAGTATTTGCCAAAAATAAAGCTCCTGAATAAGGAGCTTGCTGCGCTTTTCTGGCAAAGCTTACATAGCCAATTCATAGCAGTATCGTTGCAGATCATGCGCTAAAAGCTATGAATTTTGATAATCCACTGTTTACATCGAAAAAACGCCTGGCTAACCGGCAAACCGCTGGCTGGCAAAAACGACTGCAGGCTGAACAGGCCCGACGAGTCGCCCCACGATGAAACTGAGCCATGCAGCGCTGGATACCCCACCAGAGTCCTGTGCTGCAAGCTGGGATGGATAGTAACATCAAATGAGAATCAATATCAATTAATTTTCGTTTTCCACAAAAAGAAATCTCCAAACACCTGTTTTGCGGCCATTTCGCAACCGTTGGCACCTGCAGCCACGGCGCAGGCGGGTCTCAGCAACACTGCAGCACCAGCCGCACTCGGTCGAAGCGACGTGCGCGCAGGTCGTCGCGGCGCATCCACAGATAGACCTGGCCTCCATCGCCCCAGCCCATGCCGCCTTTTTCATCGCTGCCGATCTGCAGCAGCAACAGCCACTGCGTTGCGGTATCGCGTACGGCCCGCGTGGCCTCGTCCGCGTAGGCATCGCCATTACCGCAGTAATGCCCTGCAGCAACCAACGCGCATTCGGTCTGCATATCACCCTGGACAGGCGTGGGCCAGCCGCCGATGCGATGGCAGCCGCTGTCCTCTCCGCCGCTGCTGGCAGCGTTTTGTGCGTCATCGAACCACCATTCGACAAAGCGGTCACGCTGCTCCTCGTCAAGCGCCAGGCCCTGCGAATCCCACTGAGCGCTCTCCAGGGGCAAGGCCGTGATGCAGGCATGCAGTTCGCAGGCCATAGGTGCGAGCCGGCAATGATCGGGCAGCTCTAGCAGCGCCGGCGGCTGCGGGCGCCGCTCGAGCTCGGCATCGCCCTCGGAGAAGATCAACTTCAGCGCACAGGCATCGGCAGGATTGAAACCCCAGGGCTGCTCCATCAGGTCGTAGAAGACGGACAGCAGCCCGGACTCGGGGAAATCCGCATCCAGAGTCCCGGCGGAGCGGGCTTCGGCGAAGTTGATCTGCGCCACAAAGCTCAGCGGAAAAGTGCTTTCAAGCCTTGCGACGTGCTGCAAGGCCTCTTTGCGAAACAGCAGTACTTGCTCGGGTCTGGCCCATCGCCAGCGGCTGTCGGGAGCAAGGCTGTCTTCGCGATGGGGCTTCACCCGCTGCTCATGGTCCGGATAGCGCCCTCGCTCGGGCCAGGCCACACCGGCTGGCAGGTCGGGACAGCCGCCAAGTTTGGTGCTGCCGGACGCAATCTCCGCTTCATCCTCCACCGCTGTGGTCTGCAGCCACACGGCCGGCCTGGCTTGTTCAGCCAGTTGCTGCGCAAGCGCTGCATCTTCCAGCACCGGCTCAAGCGCACGGGCGATTTCCTGCGAATGTGCGTAATTCATCCATCCCTTTTCTGCCTGCCTCGAGGCCGCTCCCTGGGTTCTTCAGGGCGCCAGCATCTGCGCAGGGCATTCGCTGCCCAGTACCTCGCTGGCCCAGGGTGCCAGCTTGCTGGAGTCCGCACGCAGCACCTCCTGCTTGACGGCCAGAATCTGCGCGGGGTGCATGGAAAAGCTGCGCAGCCCCAGGCCCAAAAGCAGCCGGGTCATGCTCAGATCACCGGCCATTTCGCCGCAAACGCTGACTTCCTTGCCTGCGGCATTGGCCGCTGCGATGACCTCCGCCACCAGGCGCAGCACGGCCGGATGCATGGGGTCGTAGAGGTGGGCCACGGTTTCGTCGGCACGGTCGATGGCCAGCGTGTACTGGATCAGGTCGTTGGTGCCTATGGACAGAAAGTCGAAATATTGGAGAAAGCTGCGTACCGTCAGGGCGGCCGCCGGGATCTCGATCATGGCGCCCAGCTTGACCGGGCCGTAGGCCACGCCGCGCACATCGAGCTCATGCTGCGCCTGGCGCAGCTGGGCCAGGGTCTGCTCGATCTCGCTGCGATGGGCCAGCATGGGAAACAGCAGCTTGATCTGCCCATGCGCTGCCGCGCGCAGAATGGCGCGCAGCTGGGTGCGGAACATCACGGGGTCGGCCAGACTCCAGCGTATGGCGCGCAGGCCCAGCGCGGGGTTGAGGTAGTAGTCCTTGGGCTGAGCCTTGTCCAGCGGCTTGTCGGCCCCCACGTCCAGCGTGCGAATGGTGACCGGCATGCCTTGCATGCCGTCTATGGCCTCGCGATAGGCACGGTACTGCTCTTCCTCGCCGGGCAGATTGCCGCTGCGCCCCATGAACAGAAACTCGGTACGGAACAGCCCCACCCCGACTGCGCCAGCACGCACGGCAGCAGCCCCGTCGCTGGGCTGCTCGATATTGGCCAGCAACTCCACCTTCTGCCCATCCATGGTCAGGGACGGCGTGTAGCGCAGACGGGTCAGGCGCTCGCGCTCCAGCTCGGTCTGGCGCTGGCGAAAGCTGTACTCCGCCAGGATGATGGGCGTGGGGTCCACGATGACCACGCCCTCGTTGCCGTCGATGATGACCCAGTCGTCCTGGCGAATCAACTGGCTTGCGGCCCGCGCGCCAACCACGGCCGGAATGTCCATGCTGCGCGCGACGATGGCCGTGTGGCTGGTCTTGCCGCCCACGGCTGTGATGAAGCCCGCAAAGACCTTGCTCTTGAACTGCAGCATGTCCGCTGGCGACAGATCCTGCGCCACCAGCACCAGCGGGGTTTCCGTGGTGACGTCGAGAGGCAGCTGCTGTCCATCGGTTGCAGGCACGGCGCCCATTGGAGCCAAAGGTGGTGCAACCTGCGCAAGCGGACTGGCCGCGCCCTTCATGTGGCGCAGAATGCGCTCCACGACCTGCTCCAGATCGGCCTTGCGCTCGCGCAGGTACTCGTCGTCCATCTCGTCGAACTGGCGCGAGACGATTTCCAGCTGCGTGGTCAGCGCCCATTCGGCGTTGTAGAGACGCTCGGATATCCAGTTGCGAATGGCCTCGGCCAGTGCCTGGTCCTGCAGCAGCATCAGATGCACATCGAGCAGCGCATCCAGCTCGCCAGGCGCATCCTTGGGCATTTCTTCCTGAAGCCGGCGCAACTCGTCAATCACCGCATTGCGTGCCGTGCGGGCACGCTGGATCTCCGACTCCACCTGATCGGGCCGGATGAAGTAGTGCACCACCTCCATGCGACTGGAGGCCACAACGACCGCGCGCCCGATGGCAACCCCTCGGGAGACGGCCAGGCCGTGGATGGCAAATGTCATAGCGAATGCCCTTTCGCGAATTTCGCGATTGCTTTTTGCTTGCTTCTTGCTCTTGTTTTTGCAGCAGTCAGCGCCAACTATCGCTGCACTACAGCATCAAAGCCGCTCTACTTCATTGACAGCAAGACCCTGCCTGCTATCAAAAGAGCTAATCGTCAAGCTGCCACCTGCGCGCGGTCAAGCCGCGGCACAGGTGAAGCAGCCTTTACTGGCCTTCGCCAAACTTGTCGTTGATCAGGGCCACCAACGCATCCGTGGCTTCCTGCTCCTGTGCGCCATCGGTTTCCAGCTCCAGCTCGGAGCCTATGCCTGCCGCCAGCATCATCACGCCCATGATGCTCTTGGCATTGACGCGGCGCTCGCCCTTGGTCAGCCAGACCTCGCAGGGGAAGCTGCCGGCCAGCTTGGTGAGCTTGGCCGATGCACGGGCATGCAGGCCCAATTTATTGCTGATGGTGATATTGGTCTTGATCATTAGAAGGTCGTGCGCTTTGATTTTGTCGGGAACTGCCGGCTACCTGCATCACTCCTTGGCTGCCGCCCACCATGGCCCGTGAGACCAGGGCATCCAGCGGCTCATGCCGATAGCCTATGGAGCGCAAAAGCATGGGCAGGTTCACGCCCGCCACCAGCCTGGCCTGCAACAGGCCCGTGAGACGCTGGGCCACGTTACAGGGTGTGGCACCGAACAGATCGGTCAGCACCAGTGTCGGTGCATCCAGCCCGCCATGCGCCACCAGCATGGCCAGGGCACGCTCCAGCGTGGCCTCGGGCGCCTCATCGGAAGGCACGTCCAGGGCCAGCAAGTCGTCAGCGCTATCGGCAAACACATGCAGCGCGCATTCGCGCAATGCAGCGGCCAGAGGAGCGTGAGTGAGCAAAAGAATGCGCGTGGTCATGTAGTCACAGTTCTTGATAGCAAATTATGGCTTGTCGCCGCCGTCAACAAGGGCAATGAGGTGGATGAAGCGCAAGGGTCATGATCTGGATGCGGGCTTATTGCAACTGCAGGCCCGAGAAAAACAGCTCGGCCTCTGCAGGCATGGCCTTGTCAGCGTAAATCACCGCGTGATAGACCCTGGCGCCGCCGCCTTCCAGGCGAGCGAACCAGAGGCCATGCCCCACCACCTTCTGTCCGCTCGGGCCCTGGCCTTCGAACGTGATGCGCAAGGACTGCGGCAGATTCAGCGCCCCCTTGGGCACCCATGGACCGTCTCCCTTGACATTGAGCTTTGTCGCGACGCCGTCTGCCGACTTCAGCTGCTTGAGCACCGCCTGCTGCCAGAACGTCAGAGCCTCGGCCGCGCGGGCGGGCTCGGCCACGGCAAAATGCGATACCGCATAGGTCGCGCCCCGGGCCTCGCAGCCCACCACCGACAGCGGCACCTGGCCCAGGCCCAGATCGACAGGGCGGCTGGCCGTCTGCGCATCGCAGGGCAAGAGTGCTTGCAGCGGCGCATCCTTGAGCTGGGTGGTACGCCAGTTCAGTGCCGGGCTGCAGGCGGCCAGCAGCGCACCGCTGACCAGTAGCGGCGCAGCCCAGAGTCCGGTTTTCTTCATGGCCCATTATCGGCAGCGGCACGGGCCCGACTTGTCACGCAAGCCTAGGGTTGACCCGTGGGTCAAGCAGTAAGAACTGAACTTTCGGCGTGTTTGACACACCAAACCACAGATCAGCAAGGTGCTGAAGATTTGTGCACAATCAATCTCTATGGCAAGCAAACATTGGATCGCAGGCATTGTGGCGGCCGCCGTCATCGGCGTCGGGGCCTGGGTGTATTCGGGCGCAGGGCAAGCCGCGGCGCCGCAATCCACCTTTGTGCTGCTGGACGGCAGCCAGAAAACCACCGCCGACCTCAAGGGCAGGGTGACGCTGGTGAACTTCTGGGCCACCAGCTGCACCACCTGCGTGGCAGAGATGCCCGAGATCATCAGCACCTACCAGAAGTACCAGGGCAAGGGCTTTGACACCCTGGCCGTGGCCATGAGCTACGACCCGCCCAGCTATGTCGTGAACTTCGTCGAATCGCGCAAGCTGCCCTTCCAGGTCGCGCTGGACAACACCGGCAACGTGGCCAAGGCATGGGGCGATGTGCAACTCACCCCCACCACCTTCATCGTCAACAAGCGCGGCGAGATCGTGAAGCGCTATATCGGCGCACCCGACTTTGAGCAACTGCACAAGCTGATCGAGAAGCTGCTGGCAGAACCGGCTGCAGCTTGATTAAAAACCATAGCTCGCAACGCTTTATAGCAGGTCACTTCAACATCAAAAGTGCCTAAAACATAGAAATAGCAAGCGACAGCAGCTCACAAAAAAAACCGACCATTGGTCGGTTTTTTCATGCCTGGAGCATCGAGCAAAGGCCGCTCCGCGGCGAAGATGCTGTCCCCTGGGGAAGCCGCGCAGCGGCTCAGGGGGCTACTTATTCCGGAAGCTGTCGTGGCAGCTCTTGCAACTATTGGCGGCCGGGCCGAAAGCCGTCTTGAGATTGTCCAGATTTCCGGTCTTGGCGGCAGCGTTGAGCTTGACGACTTCTGCTTCCATCTTGCCCGACAGATCATGGAACTTGGCCTGCTCCTTCCACACCTCAGGTTTGGCCTTGCCGCCTTCGGTGCCGGCGCCGAAGCCGGCCCAGGGCAGCTTGGACATGAAGGCCACAATTTCCGCACTTTCCTGCGCGCTCTTGGCATCAAAGGGCATCTTGCCATTGGCCATGGCGCCCAGGCGACCGAAATGCGTGCCCAGCACGCTCAAGGCGCTCTGGCGGTATTTGATGGCATCTTCAGCCTTGGCGAACTGTGCCGAGGCAGGCAGGGCCACGGTGGCAACCACAGCAGCGAATGCCAGAGTGGAAAAAGCTTTCATCGGGGTATCCTTTCTTGGTTCTGCAGCCTGCCGCAGGCGGCTGCCCGACCAGTATGGCAGAGTCACCCAAAGGCCGCGATTTGGGCTTGCAGCCCTGCCAGGGCACAATGTCCGGGTCCATCAGCCATGAAAAAGCCATGACAGAGTCCGCCACACAAGCCTCCACGGAAATCCACAGAATTCGGATCTGGGACCTGCCCACCCGCCTGTTTCACTGGCTGCTGGCAATCTGCATCGTGGCCCTGGTGGTCACTGCCAAGATGGGCGGCAATGCCATGAACTGGCATCTGCTGCTGGGACAGGTGGTGCTGGCCTTGCTGATCTTTCGCATTCTCTGGGGTTGGGTGGGCGGGTACTGGTCGCGCTTTGGCAGCTTCATCCCTTCTGCGGCAGCCATGAGCCGCTATATGCGCGGCACTTCGACCACGCAGGACCGCGCAGGCCACAACCCCCTGGGTTCACTGTCCGTGATCGCGATGCTAATCGTGCTGATGGCGCAAATCGCAAGCGGGCTGATGAGCGATGATGAAATTGCCTTCAGCGGACCGTTGACGCGTTTTGTCTCTGGCGAGCTGATCTCCAAGGCCACCAACTACCACGCCCACTGGGGCCAGTACCTGATTTACGCACTGGTCGCACTGCATCTGCTGGCCCTCATCGGCTACAGCCTCAAGGGCGACAAACTGGCCCCGGCCATGGTCACGGGCGACAAATTGCTGGAGGAACCCGTTGCTGCGAGCCGCGACACCGCCAGCACCCGGGTTCTGGCTGCGCTGCTGGCCGTGGTGGCAAGCTCTCTTTCCTGGTGGGTCCATCAACTGGGGCAGAGTGCTGCTTTCTGAGTTCTGACGCTGCAGGCAGCGGCTTTAACCATGTAAAGCACTTGCCGCTACACTGGGCCTTCTTTCATCATTGCCTAGTTGCCGTGGACAAGCCTGCCGTGGACTTGCTGACGCCCAGCCTGGAGGAAATAGGTGCTGTGCGCCAGATCTTTCAGGAGTATGCGGACAGCCTGAACATCGACCTGGAATTTCAAGGATTCGAATCCGAACTCGCCGCCCTCCCTGGCGAATATGCTGCGCCCCGTGGACAGATTCTGCTGGCTCGCGTGGATGGCAGCATTGCGGGCTGCTGCGCACTGCGTCCTCTTGACGACTCGGACTACCCCAATGCCGCTGAGATGAAGCGCCTGTTCGTGCGCAAGGCTTTTCGTGGCTTTGGCCTCGGGCGTCAACTGGCCGAAGCCATGCTCGATATTGCCCGCCAGGCTGGCTATGACCATGTGCTGCTCGACACACTGGACGATATGGAGTCTGCCCGCGCGCTGTATGTGGACCTGGGCTTCGAGCCCATCGAACCCTACTATCACAATCCGCTTCCAGGCGCACACTACCTCAAGGCCGACCTTTTCTGAGCCCGAATGCAAAAAGGCATTGCCAGTTTGGCAATGCCTTTTTTCTGTGACGCCGCGCAAAGCCGCCTTGCGGCGAGAGCGTCACTCCCGCGCGCAGCGGCTCAGGGCTTCAGCCATCAAGCCTTGGCTTGAGCCAGCATGGTGCCAGCATCGCTGACTTCAAACTTGCCGGGAGCTTCCACGTTCAGGGTCGCAACCTTGCCGTCCTTGACCAGCATGGAGAAGCGGTTGGCGCGCAGGCCCAGGCCCTTGCCGTTCAGGTCCAGCGTCAGGCCGGTCGCCTTGGCGAATGCCGCATCGCCGTCGGCAATCATGCGCACCTTGCCGGCCACCTTCTGATCGCGGCCCCAGGCGCCCATCACGAAAGCATCGTTCACGGCCAGGCACCAGATTTCGTCCACGCCCGCAGCCTTGAGCTCTTCAGCCTTGGCCACATAGCCTGGCAGATGCTTTTCGGAGCAGGTGGGCGTGAATGCGCCGGGCACGGCAAACACGGCAATAGTCTTGCCGGCCAGAGCCTCGGGCAGCTTCACGGGGTTGGGACCAAGGCTGCAGCCATTGCCTTCCACTTCCACATATTCCATCAAGGTCACTGCGGGCAGGGCATCACCAACTTTAATCATGACTATCTCCTTTGTTGCAAAGCACGGACCGCATTCTTGGCGGCCCAAATAAAAAAAACGACCCACAGCATTGTGGGTCGTTTTCAAGGGCTTTGCAGCCGGCGGGCCTGGTTAGGCTTACACCAGAGCAGCCTTTTGAACCAAGCGGGTAGCAACCCAGTTCTTGGTCTTGGAGAGAGGACGGCTCTCGGTGATTTCAACCACGTCACCCAGCTTGTACTCACCTTGCTCGTCGTGAGCGTGGTACTTGCTCGACTTGATCATGATCTTGTCGTAGATGGGGTGCTTGACGCGGCGTTCCACCAGAACGGTCACAGTCTTGGCACGCTTGTCGCTGACCACCTTGCCAATCAAGGTGCGCTTGAGGGATGTTTTAGCTTCCGTCATGTCGGCTCCTTACTTGGCGGCTTGCTTTTCAGCAAGGATGGTCTTGGCACGAGCGATGTCACGGCGTGTAGCCTTGATGGTCGCAGTGTTGCCCAGTTGTTGCGTGGCCTTTTGCATGCGCAGACCGAAGTGAGCCTTTTGCAGGGACTTCACTTCAGCTTCCAGACCAGCCACGTCTTTTTGGCGGAGTTCAGCAGATTTCGTCATGTTGATCTCCTTAAGCACCAATGTGACGGGACACGAAGGTCGTGCGCAGAGGCAGCTTTGCAGCAGCCAGGCGGAACGCTTCACGGGCCAGCTCTTCAGGCACACCCACGATTTCGTAGATCACCTTGCCGGGCTGGATTTCGGCCACGTAGTACTCGGGGTTGCCCTTACCGTTACCCATACGCACTTCGGCGGGCTTGGTAGAGATGGGCTTGTCCGGGAACACGCGGATCCAGATACGACCACCACGCTTGACGTGACGGGAAATTGCACGACGTGCAGCTTCGATCTGGCGTGCGGTCAGACGACCACGGTCAGTAGACTTCAAACCGAAATCGCCGAAGGCAACGGAGTTGCCACGGGTAGCGATGCCGGTGTTGCGGCCTTTTTGTTCCTTACGGAACTTGCGGCGTGCAGGTTGCAGCATGTTTATTCTCCTTTACCGTCCGCTGCTGTAGCGGGCGCGTCGGCCTTACGAACGCGCTTAACGGAATCAGCACCAGCGCCAGCAGGCTTGTCGCTGCCATCGGCAGGAGCGGCATTGGTGCCTGCGGGACGACGGCCACCACGGCCAGCGCCATCACGGCCATCACGGCGACCGTCACGACGGGGACCACGAGGACGACGCTCGTCTTCAGGACGGGGCGTTTCCACGGCGGGCAGATCGTTGCGGCCCAGGGTGTCACCCTTGTAGACCCAGACCTTCACGCCGATGATGCCGTAAGTCGTCTTGGCTTCGGAGAAGCCGTAGTCGATGTCGGCACGCAGAGTGTGCAGAGGCACGCGGCCTTCGCGGTACCACTCGGTACGAGCGATTTCGATACCGTTCAGACGACCGGAAGACATGATCTTGATGCCTTGAGCACCCAGACGCATGGCGTTCTGCATGGCACGCTTCATGGCGCGGCGGAACATGATGCGCTTTTCCAGCTGTTGGCAGATGGAGTCAGCGATCAGCTTGGCATCGATTTCAGGCTTGCGCACTTCTTCGATGTTCACAGCCACGGGCACGCCCAGGCGAGCAGCGAGTTCCTTCTTCAGGGCTTCGATGTCTTCACCCTTCTTGCCGATCACCACGCCCGGACGAGCCGAGAAAATGGTGATGCGGGCGTTCTTGGCAGGACGCTCGATCAGAACGCGAGCCACGGCGGCGTTCTTCAGCTTGGCCTTCAGGTACTCGCGCACCTTGATGTCTTCGGCCAGCATGCCGGCGAAGTCACGGTTGCTAGCGTACCAGCGGCTTGCCCAGTTGCGGCTCACCGCCAGACGGAAGCCGGTAGGATGGATTTTCTGTCCCATATTCTTCCTTAAGGCCTCAGTTACCCACTGTCACGTAGATGTGGCAGGTAGGCTTGCTGATGCGGTTGCCGCGGCCCTTGGCGCGAGCAGTGAAACGCTTGAGCGTAGTGCCTTGCTCGACGTAGATGGTCTTGACCTTCAGTTCGTCGATATCGGCGCCGTCGTTGTGCTCAGCGTTGGCGATAGCGGATTCCAGAACCTTCTTCACGATCACGGCAGCTTTTTTCTGCGTGAACTGGAGAATGTTCAGAGCTTGATCCACCTTCTTGCCGCGGATCAGATCCGCGACCAGGCGACCCTTGTCAACAGACAGGCGGACGCCACGGAGAACAGCACGTGTTTCAGACATGTTCTATTCCTTACTTCTTGGCTTTCTTGTCCGCAGGGTGACCCTTGAAGGTACGAGTCAGCGCGAATTCACCCAGCTTGTGGCCAACCATCTGGTCAGTCACATAAACCGGCACGTGTTGCTTGCCGTTGTGCACGGCGATGGTCAGACCGATGAACTCGGGCAGGACCATGGAGCGACGCGACCAGGTCTTCACTGGCTTCTTGTCCTTGGTGGCGATGGCCTTTTCGACCTTGGCCAGCAAGTGATGGTCAACAAACGGACCCTTTTTAAGAGAACGAGTCATTTGCTACCCCTTACTTCTTACGGCGCGACACGATCATGGTCTGTGTGCGCTTGTTGTTACGGGTGCGGTAGCCCTTCGTCAGATTGCCCCATGGGTCAACTGGGTGACGGCCTTCACCGGTCTTACCTTCACCACCACCGTGCGGGTGGTCGACAGGGTTCATGACCGTACCGCGGACGGTAGGACGAATACCCATCCAACGCTTCACACCGGCCTTGCCCAGACGGCGCAGGCTGTGTTCTTCGTTGGCAACTTCACCGATGGTGGCGCGGCACTCGATGTGCACCTTGCGGACTTCGCCCGAACGCATACGCACTTGAGCGTAGATGCCTTCGCGAGCCAGCAGAGTGGCGGAGGTACCAGCCGAGCGAGCGATCTGAGCACCGGCACCGATCTTCAGTTCGATGCAGTGGATGGTCGAGCCCACGGGGATGTTGCGGATAGGCAGGGTGTTGCCCACGCGGATAGGAGCTTCGGAGCCGCTGATGATGGTAGCGCCGACTTCCAGGTTGCGAGGAGCAATGACGTAGCGACGCTCGCCGTCTGCGTAGCACACCAGAGCGATGTGGGCAGTACGGTTGGGGTCGTATTCAATGCGCTCAACCTTGGCGGGGATACCGTCCTTGTTGCGCTTGAAGTCCACCACACGGTAGTGGTGCTTGTGACCACCGCCCTTGTGGCGAGTTGTGATGTGACCGTTGTTATTACGACCGGCCTTCTGGAATTGAGCTTCCAGCAGGGGGGCAAAACCCTCACCCTTGTGCAGGTGGTCGCGAGTAACCTTCACCGCGCCGCGTTGGCCGGGGGTCGTAGGTTTGAGCTTGATAACAGCCATGATTACGCAGCCTCCCCAGACAGGTTCAGCTCTTGACCGGGCTTGAGCATCACGTATGCCTTGCGCACATTGTCGCGACGGCCCACGGTCTTGCCAAAGCGCTTGGTCTTGCCCTTGGTGTTCACCACAGACACGCCAGCCACTTCAACCTTGAACATCAATTCCACAGCGGCCTTGATTTCGGGCTTGGTAGCGTTCTGCAGCACCTTGAATGTCACAGCATTGGACTTTTCAGCAACCAGAGTGGCCTTTTCGGACACGATGGGAGCGACCAGCACTTGCATCAGACGACCTTCGTCAAACTTGGTAGTGCTCATGCGAACATCTCCTTGAGTTTGTCGATCGCACCCTTGGTGACGAGCACTTTCTTGTAGTGCACCAGCGACACGGGGTCTGCATAGCGCGGCTCAACCACGAACACGTTCTTCAGATTGCGGGATGCCAGGTACAGGTTCTCGTCGATTTCTTCAGCGATCACCATCACCGACGAAGACAGGTTCATAGCCTTGAACTTGTCTGCCAGCACCTTGGTCTTGGGGGTATCCAGCGTCAGGGATTCCACAACTGCCAGACGGCCTTCGCGGGCCAGCTGAGACAGGATGGAAGCCATACCGGCGCGGTACATCTTCTTGTTGATCTTCTGCGAGAAGTTTTCTTCGGGCAGATTGGGGAAGATGCGACCGCCGCCACGCCACAGAGGCGAGGAGGACATACCAGCACGTGCACGGCCTGTACCCTTTTGCTTGAAAGGCTTGGCAGTGGTGTGACGCACTTGTTCACGGTCCTTCTGGGCGCGAGTGCCTTGACGTGCGTTGGCACGGTAGGCAGTCACCAGCTGGTGGACCAGATCTTCGTTGAATTCACGACCGAACACAGTCTCGGGAGCTTCCACCTTGGAAGCGGCCTGGCCTTGTTCATTCAGGAGTTCGAGCTGCATTAGTTCGCTCCTTTGGAAGCTTTAGCCTTGATCGCGGGGCGCACGGAAACGAAGCCACCCTTGGCACCAGGAATGGCACCCTTGATCAACAGCAGTTGGCGTGCTTCGTCGATACGAACCACGTCGAGGTTTTGAGTAGTGACGGTTTCGTCGCCCATGTGGCCAGTCATACGCTTACCGGGGAACACGCGACCGGGGTCTTGTGCCATACCGATAGAACCGGGAACATTGTGCGAACGGCTGTTACCGTGCGAAGCGCGCTGCGAACTGAAGTTGTGGCGCTTGATCGTGCCGGCGTAACCCTTACCGATGGAGGTGCCTTGCACGTCCACCTTCTGGCCAACGCTGAACAGCTCTGCCACAGGCAGAACGGCACCAGCGGCATACTTGCCAGCGGTTTCATCAGTCACGCGGAATTCACGGGTCACTTCACCGGCTTCGACACCCGCCTTGGCGAGGTGGCCGGCTTGAGGCTTGGTCACGCGAGAAGCCTTGCGTGCACCGAAAGTGACCTGCAGGGCCACATAGCCATCGTTCTCTTGGGTTTTGACCTGAGTCACGCGGTTGTTAGAAACATCCACCACTGTGACAGGCACTGCGTCCCCATCATCAGTGAACAGACGCATCATGCCCACCTTGCGACCCAGCAACCCCAGGGAGTTGCTCAGACTCATTTGTTTGCTCCAAAACTTTTGCCGCTGAAACTGCAATTGGCCCAGCGTTGTGCCTTAGCAATCATGCCTAGCACACAAAAGAAGGTTAATAAAACTTCGCATCAAAGGCGAAGCTCCAAATTTTAACGCGAACTGCTTTTTCAAGCAAGTTCGCGTTAAACAAAGACCCTTAAAAGCCTCTTGCGAGGCCTCCAAAACTCTTATTGCAGTTTGATCTCGACGTCCACACCTGCGGGCAGGTCCAGCTTCATCAGAGCGTCAACAGTCTTGTCAGTCGGATCCACGATGTCCATCAGACGCTGGTGCGTACGGATTTCGAACTGGTCACGGCTGGTCTTGTTGACGTGAGGCGAACGCAGGATGTCGAAGCGCTTCATGCGTGTCGGCAGGGGCACGGGACCCTTGACGATGGCGCCGGTACGCTTGGCGGTATCAACGATTTCGGCTGCAGACTGGTCGATCAGCTTGTAATCGAAAGCCTTCAGACGGATGCGGATTTTTTGCTTAGACATTGTTAATTCCTAGCTTTTCTAAGAATTAGGCAATGATCGTGGCAACCACACCGGCACCCACAGTACGACCACCTTCGCGGATAGCGAAGCGCAGACCTTCTTCCATGGCGATGGGGGAGATCAGCTTCACAGTGATCGACACGTTATCGCCAGGCATCACCATTTCCTTGCCTTCGGGCAGTTCGATGGAGCCGGTCACGTCAGTTGTACGGAAGTAGAACTGGGGACGGTAGTTGTTGAAGAAGGGAGTGTGGCGACCGCCTTCGTCCTTCGACAGCACGTAAACTTCAGCAGTGAAGTTGGTGTGGGGCTTGATGGAGCCGGGCTTGCACAGCACTTGGCCGCGTTCCACGTCTTCACGCTTGGTGCCGCGCAGCAGCAGACCCACGTTGTCGCCAGCTTGACCTTGGTCCAGCAGCTTGCGGAACATTTCCACGCCGGTGACGGTGGTCTTGACGGTGTCCTTGATACCGACGATTTCGATTTCTTCGCCGACCTTGACGATACCGCGCTCGATACGGCCGGTCACCACGGTACCACGACCGGAGATGGAGAACACGTCTTCCACGGGCATCACGAAGGCGCCGTCAACAGCACGCTCGGGAGTGGGGATGTAGGTGTCCAGAGCTTCGGCCAGCTTCAGGATGGCAGGCTCGCCCTTGTCGGACTGGTCACCTTCCAGGGCCAGCTTGGCGGAGCCGCGGATGATGGGGGTGTCGTCACCGGGGAAGTCGTACTTGGACAGCAGCTCGCGCACTTCCATTTCGACCAGTTCCAGCAGTTCTTCGTCGTCCACCATGTCGGCCTTGTTCAGGAACACGATGATGTAGGGCACGCCCACCTGACGCGACAGCAGGATGTGCTCGCGAGTCTGGGGCATGGGGCCGTCAGCAGCGGAGCAAACCAGGATAGCGCCGTCCATCTGAGCGGCACCAGTGATCATGTTCTTCACATAGTCAGCGTGGCCGGGGCAGTCCACGTGAGCATAGTGGCGGTTGGCAGTTTCGTACTCAACGTGCGAAGTGTTGATCGTGATACCACGAGCCTTTTCTTCGGGGGCGTTGTCGATCTGCGAGTAATCCTTGGCTTCACCGCCGAAGTGCTTGGACAGCACGGTAGCGATAGCAGCAGTCAGGGTGGTCTTGCCGTGGTCAACGTGACCGATGGTGCCCACGTTCACGTGGGGCTTGGTACGTTCGAACTTTTCTTTTGCCATGATTTCTCCGAAAGAGCAAAAACCTGTGTGATGTTTAAGGTCTGCACCTCATTGCTGACTCGCCCCGCACAGGAAACAGGACGGCATGGGATCGCAGACCGGCAAAAATCGCGGCAGTCCTCAAAGGACTGCCGCGATTGGAAGCCGTAGATTATGACGGATTCGTCAAACCTGCGTCAATTACTTGGCGCGGGCAGCAACAATGGCTTCAGCCACGTTACGAGGAGCTTCAGCGTAGTGCTTGAACTCCATGGTGTAGCTGGCGCGACCTTGAGTCATGGAACGCAGCGAAGTGGCGTAGCCGAACATTTCGGACAGAGGCACTTCAGCCTTGATGGCCTTGCCGCCACCAACCATGTCGTCCATACCCTGAACCATGCCGCGACGCGAGGACAGATCGCCCATCACGGTACCGGCGTAGTCTTCGGGCGTTTCCACTTCCACAGCCATCATGGGTTCCAGGATGACGGGGTTGGCCTTGCGGGCAGCTTCCTTGAAACCGAAGATAGCGGCCATCTTGAACGCCATTTCGTTCGAGTCCACATCGTGGTACGAACCGAAGGTCAGACGCACCTTGACGTCCACCACAGGGTAGCCAGCCAGCACGCCGGAAGTCAGAGCTTCGATCACACCCTTCTCCACCGCAGGGATGTATTCGCGAGGAACCACACCGCCCTTGATTTCGTCGACGAACTCGAAGCCCTTGCCGGCTTCCTGGGGTTCCAGAGTCAGAACCACGTGACCGTACTGGCCCTTACCGCCGGACTGGCGAACGAACTTGCCGTCCACGTCCTTGACCGTGCTGCGGATGGTTTCGCGGTAGGCAACCTGGGGCTTGCCCACGTTGGCTTCCACGTTGAATTCGCGCTTCATGCGGTCAACGATGATTTCCAGGTGCAGTTCGCCCATACCGGCGATGATGGTCTGACCGGATTCTTCGTCGGTACGCACGCGGAAGGAAGGATCTTCTGCAGCCAGACGCGACAGAGCGATACCCATCTTTTCCTGGTCGGTCTTGGACTTGGGTTCCACAGCCTGTGCAATCACGGGCTCGGGGAACACCATGCGCTCCAGCACGATAGGCGCAGCGATGTCGCACAGGGTTTCACCGGTGGTCACGTCCTTCAGACCCACGCAGGCAGCGATGTCGCCAGCACGGATTTCTTCCACTTCCACGCGGTCGTTGGCCATCATCTGCACGATACGGCCGATACGCTCCTTCTTGCCCTTGACGGCATTCAGAACGGTCTCACCCTTGGACAGAACGCCAGAGTACACGCGCACGAAAGTCAACTGGCCCACGAAGGGGTCGGTCATCAGCTTGAAGGCCAGAGCCGAGAACTTCTCAGCATCGTCAGCCTTGCGGCTCAGCTTCTTCTCTTCGTCATCGGGGTCGGTACCGGTAACGTCAGGGATGTCCACAGGAGCGGGCAGATAGTCGATCACGGCGTCCAGCATGCGCTGCACACCCTTGTTCTTGAACGCGGTGCCGCACAGCATGGGCTGAATTTCGGTGGCCAGGGTACGGGTACGCACGCCGAGCTTCACTTCTTCTTCAGTCAGAGTACCTTCTTCCAGGTACTTGTTCATCAGCTCTTCCGAAGCTTCGGCAGCGGCTTCCACCAGGTTTTCACGCCACTTGTTGGCGGTCTCCACCAGCTCGGCGGGGATGTCCTGGTATTCGAACTTCATGCCCTGGGAAGCTTCGTCCCAGATGATGGCCTTCATCTTGACCAGATCGACCACGCCCTGGAAGTTTTCTTCAGCGCCGATTGGGATCACCACGGGCACAGGGTTCGCGTTCAGGCGAGTCTTCATGCCTTCATAGACCTTGAAGAAGTTGGCACCGGTACGGTCCATCTTGTTCACGAAGGCCAGACGAGGCACCTTGTACTTGTTGGCCTGACGCCACACGGTTTCGGACTGGGGCTGCACGCCACCCACAGCGCAATACACCATGCAAGCACCGTCCAGCACGCGCATGGAACGTTCCACTTCAATCGTGAAGTCCACGTGACCGGGGGTGTCGATGATGTTGAAACGGTGTTCTGGGTAGGACAGATCCATACCCTTCCAGAAGCAGGTCACTGCAGCGGAAGTGATGGTGATACCACGCTCTTGCTCTTGCTCCATCCAGTCGGTGGTGGCAGCGCCGTCATGCACTTCGCCCAGCTTGTGGGTCACACCGGTATAGAACAGGATACGTTCTGTAGTGGTTGTCTTACCTGCGTCAATGTGAGCGGAAATACCGATGTTGCGATAGCGCTCAATGGGGGTCTTGCGAGCCATGATGGATCCTTGCTTGATCGTATGGGAGTACTGCCGGCCCCGCATTGTGCGCAGGAGGCAGCAGCTCTATATGGGGGCGCTCAGAATCGACACAAGGCCGCAGCAAGTTTTTGCATGCGGCCCTGTATCTCGAGCGAGATTCCGATTAGAAGCGGAAGTGGCTGAAGGCCTTGTTGGCTTCGGCCATACGGTGCACTTCGTCACGACGCTTCATGGCGCCGCCACGGCCTTCCGTAGCTTCCAGCAGCTCGTTGGCCAGGCGTTGAGCCATGGACTTCTCGCCACGCTTGCGGGAGGCTTCCTTGATCCAGCGCATGGCCAGAGCCAGACGACGGACGGGACGCACTTCCACGGGCACCTGGTAGTTGGCACCGCCAACACGGCGGGACTTCACTTCAACCATGGGCTTGACGTTGTTGATGGCAACAACGAAAGCTTCCAGAGGGTCCTTGCCGGGATGCTTCTTCTCGATCAGGTCCAGAGCGCCGTAAATGATGCGCTCAGCAACCGCCTTCTTGCCGCCTTCCATGATCACGTTCATGAATTTGGACAGCTCTACATTGCCGAACTTGGGATCCGGCAGGATTTCACGTTTGGGGACTTCGCGACGACGTGGCATTTTTTACCTCTATCTTTGCTTCAGTTGGCATCTTTTCAGATACCGCGAGAGCTATTCAAAACTCTCACTTACTCGACCCGCACAAAACATTCGTGCTCAGGGCCACTACGTTTGACCGCGCCAGTCAGGCGAATCAAACACCGTTTGTTTTCAAAAAACCAGGGCTGATTACTTAGCCTTAGGCTTCTTGGCACCGTACTTGGAGCGAGCTTGCTTACGGTCCTTGACGCCTTGCAGGTCCAGGGAACCGCGCACGATGTGGTAACGCACACCGGGCAAGTCCTTCACACGACCACCGCGCACCAGCACAACGCTGTGCTCTTGCAGGTTGTGGCCTTCACCGCCGATGTACGAAATCACTTCGAAACCGTTGGTCAGACGAACCTTGGCCACCTTACGCAGAGCCGAGTTAGGCTTCTTGGGAGTGGTGGTGTACACACGAGTGCACACGCCACGGCGTTGGGGGCAGTTTTCCATAGCAGGGCTCTTGGATTTAACAACTTCGACCGTGCGGCCCTGACGCACGAGTTGGTTAATGGTTGGCATTAATTAAACGTCCCTAAACGTGAATTTGCTTCGTGAAAGCAAAAGGTTTATCCGCAGCAACAGATGCCGATGCGGAAACGTGAATCCCTTCGGAAATTCC
The DNA here is from genome assembly GCF_053615495.1 of Comamonas sp. HJ-2. Classification (NCBI taxonomy): domain Bacteria; kingdom Pseudomonadati; phylum Pseudomonadota; class Betaproteobacteria; order Burkholderiales; family Comamonadaceae; genus Comamonas; species Comamonas sp. HJ-2. Next base: position 176,452 of record NZ_JBSIFD010000009.1, read on the forward strand.
GAAAAGCCCTCGAATGTACCAGCTTGTGCAAATCAGCACAACTCCCAGCCGACAATAGCCCTGCCGGCAGCAAGATGCTTTGCATGGCACATCAAAGTGCTCTCACCGGCAGGAGCTACCTCCTGCCGGCCCGGGAACTTACTTGATCCAGAGGCGGATGGTGTCCCACAGACGGCCGAAGAAGCCTGCCTGCTCGACGGCCTCAAGCGCTACCAGCGGCACCTCGGCCACCACATCCGCACCCGACTTGACCTTGAGCACCCCCATGGACTGCCCCTTGGCAATGGGTGCAATCAGCGGATCCTGGCGCACCACCTCGGTGGTCAGCTTGCCGCCGGTGCCCGAGGGCACGGTCACCACCACGGCGCCGTCGGCCTTGCCGATCTTGACGGCATTGGCAGCGCCCTTCCAGACGGCGGGAGTGGCCACGGGCTGATCGGAATCAAACAGCTTGACGGCATCGAAAGCGGTGTAACCCCAGTTCAACAGCTTCTGGCTTTCGTTGGCACGCGCCTTTTCGCTGGCCGTTCCCAGCACGATGGACAGCAGGCGGCGCTGACCCACATTGGGCAGGTCACGCTTGGCCGTGGCCACCAGGCAATAGCCGGCGGCATTGGTGTGACCGGTCTTCAGGCCGTCCACGGTAGGATCGCGGAACAGCAAGGCATTGCGGTTGCTGCCGTTGGAGGCGGGTGTGCCGGGGTAGCTGTATTGCTTGGTGGCGTAGTAGTGCATGTACTCGGGGAAGTCATGCATCAATCGCTGGGCCAGGATGGACAGATCACGCGCCGTCGTCAGGTGACCGGGCTCGGTCAGTCCTTCGGGGTTCTTGTAGCTGGTGTTCTTCATGCCCAGGGCCTTGGCCTGGTCATTCATCATCTTGACGAAGTTCTCGGCCGTGCCGCCCACGGCCTCGGCCAATGCCATGGTGGCATCGTTGCCGGACTGGATGATCATGCCGCTGAGCAGGTCATTGACGGGCACCTGCATCTTGGGGTCGATGAACATGCGCGAGCCGGGCATCTTCCAGGCGCGCTCGCTCACGGGCATGCGCTGCTCCAGCGTGATTTTCTTGGAGCGCAAGGCGTCGAACACCACATAGGCCGACATCAGCTTGGTCAGCGATGCCTGCTCGACGGGAGCATCAACGTCCTTGGCACCCAGCACCTGGCCGGCAGTGACGTCCACCAGCAGATAGTTGCGGGCAGCAATTTCGGGAGGAACAGGGGCCGCCACCTGTGCCATGGCAAACACGGGCGCCACTGCGGCAGCAACGGCCAGAACACGCAGTGTGGAGTAGATGGGCTTCATGAAGAGGACTCTCGCTAAAGCAAAGGTAAGCGCGGTGATTTACCGTCGAAAACGGCCAAAGCCAAGGATATACCTCGGCCTGGCGCTATGAAAAGGGAGTTAACCAAGACGGGGCAGCAATTCACGTGCGTCAAGGTGTGGGAAATGGCTCTTACAGGGACTTCAGGTGGCGCACCACCAGGCTCTTGAGCAGAGGCAATTGTCCGTGAAAGAAATGGCCGACCTGCGGAATCACGGTAACAGGCAGTATCTGCGGGCGCGCCCAGTCCATCACGGCGGACAGCTCGACGGTGTCGTCCGCCTCGCCGTGGATCACCAGGGTCTGGTCATGGGCCTCGGCAGGCACGGGAGCCACTTCGAAGCGACTGGCGGCTGTGCCTACCAGCACAGCCTTCTGCACCCGGCCTGTACCCCAGAGCTGGGCCAGCGCATGGCTGGTGACGAAAGCGCCGAAGGAAAAGCCGGCCAGAGCTACAGGGCCTTCGGGAGCCACCTGCTGCACCACGGCCAGCAAATCCTGCAGCTCGGCCTTGCCGGCGTCATATTCGCCGGCACTGGCACCCACGCCGCGAAAGTTGAAACGCACGACCGTGTAGCCGCACTGAACAAAGGCACGCGCCAGGGTCTGGACCACCTTGTTGTCCATAGTGCCGCCAAACAGCGGATGCGGATGGGCGATGATGGCCACGCCCTTGGGGCTCTGGCCTTCGACCAGTTGCGGCGCATCGCGCAGGGCCTCAATGGCACCGGCGGTGCCGGTGAGCGTCAGTCGTTCGGTCTGGGAATTCACGATTGCTATCCTAGTTGTAGCTTTTTGCGCTTGCTGTAATTGGGCTGACGCTTGAAAACGCTTAAAGTTCCTGAACAAGCAAGCCCAAAGTCGGCCGCCCCAGGCAAGAGCCGCCTTGCCGCAAGCCTGCCGGGACGGCCACAGGACTCAAGGCAGCCAGATCAGCGTCCCACGCTTTCGGGCAGCACCAGGCGCTCGACCACCTTGCCGTTCTTGAGATGGGATTCGACGATTTCATCGATATCGCTGTCGTCGATGAAGGTGTACCAGACGGCTTCGGGGTAGACCACGGCCACGGGACCGCCGGCGCAGCGATCCAGGCAGCCGGCCTTGTTCACACGCACCAGCCCCTTTCCGGCAAGCCCCTCTTCCTTGACTTTGCGCTTGCAGTGGTCAAAGCCCGCCTTGGCGCCATGCAGAGCACAGCAGTCCTCACCGTTGGGACGCTCGTTCAGGCAAAAGAAGATATGACGCTGGTAGTAGCCGCCGGCCTGGTCTTGATTCTGGATGTCGCTCATGGTGGATCATTCTAGGCAGGCTGTTGGCGACGTGAGAGTCGAATCACTACATACGCCAGTGTCACGTAAGGCCAGAGCCAGCCCAGCCATTGGCCCAGACCGTAGAAGCGGATGAAGCGGCCTTGCTCCCAGGCCTGCAGGGTCTGGGCGAAGTACACGTTCGTCGGGGCCTGATTGAGGATGCTCAGATGCAGCACCAGCACCAGCAGCAATAGCACGGCGCACATGCTGCGCGAGGCAGGCAATGCAATCACGGCCAGACCCAGCCCACCCCAGACACCCAGGCGCACCGGCAGATCCACCCACTCCCAGGCATGGGCCGGGCCCCAGCTCAACGCGGCCGACAGCGCTGTCACTCCCACCCCTGCTGCCACCAGAAGCAGTCCGGCCAGCGCGCGGCGGCCCATATGACGCACGGCGCAGTAGGCCAGCAGGCAGGGAATCCACAGCCCCAGCATTACGCATAGCATCTCCGTCACCAGCGACAGCGGCGTCATGGCGAAATCGCCCAGTGGCAGCCAGTCTTCGAACGGCGTGTTCAGCAGCCAGTCCTGCAAGGTGTCGTCGATGCGCTCCAGCACCTGGCCCAGGCCAAACGGCACGGCCGCCGGGAACAGCAGCGCAAACGGCCACAGCGCCAGCAGCACCAGCACGCCGGCACCGCCCTCGCCCAGCCACTGGTTGCGAAATGCACTCCAGCGCGAGAGAGCCCCCAGCCTCTCCAGCAGCGCAGCCAGCAGGGCACCGATCAAGGTACCGCCGGCATTGAGCACCAGATCCAGATTGGACGGCACGCGGCGCGGCAGATAGATCTGCAGAAACTCCATGCACAGCGACAGCAGCGTGCCGGCAAGAAAAGCCAGCGGCACGGCCAGCCTGGGCTGGCCCGAGCGCATCAGAGCCAGCGCCAGGAAAAAGCCCAGCGGCGCATAGCCGACGATATTGGTGTTGACGTCGAACCAGGTCCAGTAAGGCGGCGGAATCCTCGCGAACAGGAACACGCTGGGATCGATGCCCTGGGCGCGCCAGCCGTCGAAGGGGAACAGGCTGGCAAAGACAATGAGCAGCCCATAAACCAGCGCCAGCGGCCAGGCCGAGGTATGGCGCATGGAAATCACCGGCACCGCGGAATCGGACACAGTCGCCTCCTACTCTCAGTGCAAGATTCAGAAGGGCTTGACCACCACCAGAATCACGGCAGCGATCAGCAGCAGCACCGGCACTTCGTTATAGAAACGGAACCAGCGATGGCTTTTATGACAGGTGTTGTCCGCCAGCTTGCGCAGCAGCACGGCACAGCTGTGGTGGTAGCCGATGACCAGCAGCACCACGGCCAGCTTGGCATGCAGCCAGCCGCCCGCGAAGCCCCAGCCCAGCCACAGCCACAGGCCCAGACCCAGCGCGGGCACGGCCAGCATGGTGGTGAAGCGCAGCAGCTTGCGCGCCATCAGCAGCAGGCGCTCGCGCTCGGCCACCGAGCCCGGCGTGACCATGGCGATGTTGACAAAGATGCGCGGCAGGTAGAACAGACCAGCAAACCAGCTGGCGACAAAAACGATGTGAAAGGCTTTGACCCATAGCATGGAGCCAGTGTAAAGGCCTGCGCTGCGCCACAGCCGCTGCGCGCCGCGTCTTTACCTCGAAGCTCGGGCCCAGTCGCGCCGGTCGTCATGGAATAGTCACGCAGCTGCAAGCCAAGCCATGACGAATGGGGCACAATTTTCCCCATGCATTTGTCCAGCCCTACTCCTTTTCCCCAGAACCGTCCGCGCCGCCTGCGCCGCGATGCTTTCACCCGCAATCTGGTGCGCGAGAGCGTGCTGACGCCGCACGACTTCATCTACCCCGTGTTCGTGCATGAAGGTCAGAACAAGCGCGAGGCCGTGCCCTCCATGCCCGGCGTGGACCGCCTGAGCCTGGACCTGCTGCTGCCCGTGGCCGAGGAATGCGTGAAGCTGGAGATTCCCTACCTGGCGCTGTTCCCCGCCATCGAATCCAGCCTCAAGACCCCCGACGGCAAGGAAGCCCTGAACCCCGACGGCCTGATCCCGCGCGTGGTGCGCGCGCTGAAAAAGGAATTCCCCCAGCTGGGTGTGATGACCGATGTGGCCCTGGACCCCTACACCAGCCACGGCCAGGACGGCATCCTGGACGAGAGCGGCTACATCATCAACGATGACACCGTCGAAGTGCTGGTCGGCCAGGCCCTGGCCCATGCCGAAGCCGGTGTGGACATGGTGGCCCCCAGCGACATGATGGACGGTCGCATCGGCGCCATCCGCGAGGCCCTGGAGCTGCAAGGCCATATTCACACCCGCATCATGGCCTATAGCGCCAAGTACGCCAGCGCCTTCTACGGCCCCTTCCGCGACGCCGTGGGCACACGCGGCGCCCTGGGCAAGGCCGACAAGAATGTCTACCAGATGGACCCAGCCAACACCGACGAAGCCCTGCGCGAGGTGGCACAGGACATCGCCGAAGGCGCGGACATGGTCATGGTCAAGCCCGGCATGCCGTATCTGGACGTGGTGCGCCGCGTCAAGGACGAGTTCAAGGTACCGACCTTCGCCTACCAGGTGTCCGGCGAATACGCCATGCTCAAGGCCGCTGCCGCCAACGGCTGGCTCGATCACGACGCCGTGATGATGGAAGCCCTGCTGGCCTTCAAGCGCGCGGGCGCCGACGGCATCCTGACCTACTTTGCCATCGACGCCGCCAAGAAGCTGCGCGGCCTGTAACAAAATTGATAGCTGTCAGCGTAGGTCATGCTTGCGCCTGAGAGCATTTCAGGCATGATCTGACGGCCCGTGCAGCTTGCACGGGCCGTTTTTACATCTGCTTTTTGCACTGACATCGAGACTGCCTAATCCCATGCGCGTGCTGCATATCTCTCCCCTCTATGCCCAGCCTGTTGACGGACTGCCCACGCAGGCGGCAACCACGGGGTTTTACTGGGTCTCCTGCACACGCTCGGAGCTGGAGGCTCAGCTGCCAGCCATTCAGACCATGTTGGTCAGGCTGGGCGGCTCCGCCCTCGTGGACCTGCATGTCTCCGACCTGTTGAATCCGGCCATCCCTTCCAATTACGACTACACCTCGGTGTACGACGTGCTGGTATTCCGCCGGCTGGCCAACGCCCATCTACCGCCGCTCAGCGGCAACCACGCCTCGCCCGCGTCAGCCGCGGCCTCACCGCCAGGCCTGCCTGCAGTGATGGCAGGCACCGGCAGTGCGGCATCCAGCGCCCCGCCTCCATCGCACAACCCGGCCCACAGCGGCCAGCGCGAAGCGCCGGTGCTGCAACGCGTGGAAACCCAGCCCGTGGGCTTTGCGCTGTATGACCAGATTCTGCTGTCCGTGCATCCCGACGGCTGCTTTGTACTGGAAAACTTCTGGCAGCGCCTGATTTCCGGCCCCGCCAAGACTGACAGCCGCCAGGCCAGCACCAAGATGCCCGTGGAGCCTGCCGACCTGATGCTGCGCATGGTCAACGGCATGGTGGACGGCTACCTGGATCTGCGCCGCACACTGACGCGCCAGATCGACCACTGGCAGATGGCGCTGCTCAAGCCCAACAAGCGTTTCAGCAACTGGGCCAGCGTGCTCGACGTGCGCCTGGCGCTGCACCAGTTGGATGAGATCTGCGAAGACCAGCGTGCCGCCGTGCAGGACTGGACCGAGGCGCTGGAGGGCTGGCCGCCCGAGCACACACCTGCGCGCCAGCATGAGCGCGAACTGCTGCGCGTGCGCTCGCGCGACGTGCTCGAACATATAGAGCGCGTGACCCACCACATTCACCGCATGGAGCAAAGTGCCGAGACCGCCGTGCAGATGCACTTTTCGGCTCAGAGCAACCGCGCCAACGACATCATGCGCACGTTGACCACGGTGACGGCCATCTTTCTGCCGCTGAACCTGATTGCCGGCATCTTCGGCATGAACTTCGAGTTCATCCCGTTCGTCCACAAAAAGGACGGCTTCATCTGGGCCCTGGTGGCCATGGTGATCATCACCGTGGTGCTGGTGGCCTATTTCTGGCGCCGCCGCTATCTGGAAAGCGAAGAAAAAGAATGACCCCCTGAGGCGCTTCCGCGCCTTCCCCCAAGGGGGACGACATCCTCGCTGCGCGGCGGCGCTTGCTTGATGTCTCTGATGGGGGACCGCCCAGCGGCAACGGGCTTTAGATAAAAACAGCTGCTTGCGCTTATATATAAAGCACAAGCAGCTATTGTTTTTATATCAACCCAGATACTGGGCGAAGAAGGCCAGAGTGCGCTCACCTGCCAACGCTGCAGCGGCTTCGTTGTAGGAGCCGCGCTGATCGCAGTTGAAGCCATGGTCGGCCTCATAGACATGGACTTCCACCTTGGGCTGGGCCTTCTTGAAGGCTTCGACGGACTCCAGCGAGATGTAGTGATCCTTGCTGCCAAAATGGGCCAGCACCGGGCACAGCGCCAGACGGCTGGCTTCCAGTTCGCCCGTCATGCCGCCGCCGTAGTAGCAGACTGCAGCCGAGACGCTGGCCAGATTGCAGGCCGAGCGCCAGGTCATGAGGCCGCCCCAGCAAAAGCCCACCACGCCGATCTTGCCGCCAGGCACCAGAGTCGCCGCATGGGCCACGGCTGCTTCCACATCGCGCAGCGCGCCAGGCTCAGGCAGGGCTTCCACTGCGGTCTTGAGCGCAAAGCCGGCCTTCATGTCTTCTTCGCTGTAACCCAGCTCCACATCGGGCTTGACGCGGGCAAACATGGCGGGCGCCACGGCCACATAGCCCTGGGCTGCGTAGCGGTCTGCCACGGAGCGGATATGCGAATTCACGCCGAAGATCTCCTGCAGTACCACGATGGCACCGCGTGCCTGGCCCTCGGGCATGGCCACATAAGCCGGGGTTTTTGCGCCATCCACGGCTGTCAGTTCAACAAAGCTGCCCATTGCGAAGCTCCTTAACATGGTTCAAAAGGGAAATCCGCGACGCGGCCGCCAGCAATGCTGTAATGGCTGATGCCGCGTCGATGATTCGGCCATTTTTTCACAGGAGTGTTGATGCAAGCTATCTCAGCCCCACAAAAGGCCGACAGTCGCAAGAAGCCCCCCATGCCAGGAGGCGAGCTGTAATGGATATCAAGCCCCTGATCACCCTGGTCGCCATCATCAACCCGCTGGCCATCGTCCCGTTCTTCATCCACTACACGGCCGGCTTCGACGCCGAGCAGCGCTGGCAGACGATTCGCACCGCCGCCTTTGCCGCCTTCTGCGTGATTGCGGTCTGCGCCCTGCTGGGACTGCAGATTCTGCAGTTCTTCAATATCTCGCTGCAAAGCTTTCAGGTCGGCGGCGGCCTGCTGCTGCTGATCAGTGCGATGAACATGCTCAACGCCCGTCCCGCCGAAGACCGCCCCAACAATGCCACGCTGGCAGCCGGCGTCGAGAAGGCCGCCGAGGGCAACAGCATTGCCGTCGTACCGCTGACCATTCCGCTGCTGACCGGGCCTGCCGCCATGTCCACCGTGGTGATCTATGCCGATCAGGCGCGCACCATCTGGCAGCATGTGGCACTGGTCGGCTATGGCGTGGTGGTGGCCGCTGCCATCATGGTCTGCTTTTCGCTGGCCCACCCGATTGCCCGCGTGCTGGGCAAGACCGGCATCAATGTGATGACCCGGCTCATGGGACTGATTCTGGCCGCGCTGGCCATCGAGGTGATGGCCGGCGGACTGATCAAGATCTTCCCCATCCTGGCCTCCCCGGCGATATACCCTTAACCCAAAAAATACTTCCCCTGAGCGGCTGCGCCGCTTCCCCCAAGAGGGACGGCAGCTTCGCTGCGCGGCGGCTCTTGCTCGCTGTCTCTCGCCTTATCGCGTGCCAGTTTCAGGCAGTTACTACTTCCATTTTTTCAGCTTCACCACAGGCACCACCACAGCCGGTGATCGGCTCCGCAGGCAAAGCCTCGGGCACCAGCACCGCGCCGGTCACCGGGTCAAAGCCCGCGCGGCGCATGTGCAGGGCCAGGGCGGCATCCATGTTCTGCGCATGGTGGCTGAACCACGGACCTAGCTCGGCCGCCATATGGCGGATCGTGGCCAGATCGCCCTGCCCGCCCTTGACCGCCCCCTCGCGCAGCACGGCCAGCACCACCTTGTGCTGCTGGCTGTGGCAGTTGCCCGTGGCAAAGCCCGTGGTCTGCATCCAGCGGTCTTCCTGATCGAAGTGCTGCTGGGTATGGGCAATCAGCTCGTCCCAGAGCGCGCACAGCTGCTCGTCGCCCGCAGCTTCCACCTGGGCCAGCAGGGTGACGAACTCTTCATGCACCGCGTCCATGACGGGAAAATCCAGGATGAGAGCGGCATTCCATTCGAGGCTGGCCATGGCAGTTCCTTGTGCGAGGTTGAGGAACTGGCAGCTTAAGAACAAGGCCCGGCCCGGCCATTGACCCACATCAGCAAAGCAGCTGCCCGCGAGTAAGCAGGACTTGCCCGGAATCAACAAAGCCCTGCATGGCAGGGCTTTGGGAGCGGAAATGCCTGGGACTGGTCGGGCCCTAGCGCCCGTAACCCTGCAACCAGCGGCTGAGCTGGGCAGCCGCCTCGTCCACGGCGCGTGCCATGGCCTGGGCACCGCCGGCTGCGTCGGCCGAGGCCGCCGGAACTTCGACCGTGAACACCTTCTGGCCCAGCAATTGGTTGCCTGCACTCTCGCCGGCACCGATCAGGCTGGCGCTCAGGCGCAGCAACGCACGGCTGTTGCTGGCGTTGTCGAAGACCTGGCTGAACTCGTCCACCGTCACGCGCAGCTGCGCAATCGAGCGCTTGTCGGCCTGCAGGGGGCGGACATTATCCTTGCCCGAAAGCACGGGGCGCTCCAGCCCCAGGCGCATGCGCAGGCGCTGCTCCACCATCTGAGCGGGAGGCAGGCTCCAGCGCGCGTTCTGGTAGGCACGCAGTTGCTGGCTGTCGCTGTAGTTCAGACGGTAGAACATGGCCGTCAGGCCCTCGGGCAACCCCGGCGCCTGGACTTCGGCCAGCACCAGCGGTACCGGCGCCACGGAGGGTGCGGCCGCATTCGCGGCCGGCACTGCCAGGTCGGCCATGCCCAGGTCATATCGCACCGGTTGCGTGGGTGCCGTGGGCAGGCCCGAGCAGGCGGCGAGCGCCAGTACCAGGGAAGAAGCGCCCAGCAATCGCCATGCTCCGCGGCCGGTGAGTGAAATCTTTGTGTCTGCCATATTGATTCCTTTGGGACTTAGGCCAGCCAGAATGAGTAGCAGGCATTTCCATCGAAAAGCTGCCTGCCCGATCCGAATTGGCGCAAGTCGTGTCCTTGTTGCTTCTTCACTTGGCCGGAGCCACGAAACCGGGCTCGCCGGGGCCTGGCAAGCCCATTCCCTGGCCGTAGATGACGGATTGCGGGTTGTCATTGAAGCGGCCCGCGGCCGCGCCCATGCTGCGCGCGGCGCGCGAGACATCGTCGGCCGCGCCGTTCATGCGCGGCAAGGTGCTGCGCCCCAGCGACTCGGCCGCCTGCGACAGGGCCTGCGTGCCCTCGGCAATCTGCTGCAGCGGACCATCGGGGGCATTGACCTTGCGCACGGTCTGCTGCAGATCGGTCGCCACGCCCGTGGCGGCATTGCCGGCCTTGGTAAGGGACTGCAGGGTCTGGTGCGCATCTGCCGTGATCTGTGGAAAGTCCTTGGCCGTCTTGTTCATGGTCTCGGCCAGATCCTTGATCCCGCCGGATGCGGCAGCGATATTGTCGAGCGCCACGCTCACCCGCTTCTGGTTGTCCTCACCCAGCATGGAATTGAGGCGGCGTGAAATTTCGTCAACCCGCTCCAGCAGCACCGGCCCCTGGTCGGCCAGCATGTTCAGCGGCGATGATTTCATGGGCAGGCGCGGCAGGCCGCTGGGCCCGGGCTTGAGCGGTTGCGAAGACTTGCTGTCATCGTCGAGCTGGATATGGGCCAGCCCCGTCACTCCCTGATAGCCGAGCTGGGCGTAGGTGGCCGGCGTGACCGGCGTGTCCTCGCCCACGGCAATGCGAATCAGCACATTGCCGGAAATCTGCGGATCAAAACCGATGCGCACCACCTTGCCCACGGGCACGCCCTTGTAGCGCACCGTGGCCTGGGGCTGCAGGCCGCTGACTCCGTCCTTGGTGGACATTTCATAGAGCTGGTATTCGCGGTTGTCGCGCGTCAGCCAGACGGCCAGCCCTGCCAGCAGGGTCGCCACCACCAGCACGAAGATGCCGGCAGCCATGGCATGGGACTTGTTTTCCATCAGCTTTCCTCTGCGGCCACGCCGCCTTGCACCGGGGCCATGGCACGGCGGCCACGCTCTCCCTGGAAGAAATGTTCAATAAACGGGTGCTTGATCCGGGCCACGTCGCGCGGAGCTCCGGTGAACAGCACTTTTTTCTCGGCCAGCACGGCCACTCGTGTGGACAGCGCGAACAGCGTATCCAGATCGTGGGTGACCATGATCACGGTCAGGCCCAGCTCTGCATGAATATCGCGCAGCAGCTCGCAGAACTCGTCCGAGCCCTTGGGGTCCAGCCCCGCTGTGGGTTCGTCGAGCAGCAGCAGCGGCGGATCCATCATCAGCGCGCGCGCCAGCGCCACACGCTTGATCATGCCGCCCGACAGGTCCGCAGGCATGCGCGAGGCATGCTCGGGCTTGAGGCCCACCATCTGCAGCTTGACCATGGCCGCATCGCGCACCACGGCATCGGGCAAGGTGCCCTGCTCACGCAGCGCAAACGCGATGTTGTCGAGCACGTTGAAGGCCGAATACAGCGCACCCTGCTGGAACAGCATGCCCACCTGACTCGCCGCCAGCTCGCCGCTGATGACTTCGCGCGAGGGCCGGCCATCCACGGTCACCGTGCCGCGCGATGGCGAGAGCAGCCCCAGTATCTGGCGCAGCAGCACCGTCTTGCCCGTGCCGGAGCCGCCCACCAGGGCCAGAATCTCGCCCGGGTAGACATCGAAGTTCAAGTCCTGGTGCACGGCAAAGCGCGACTCGCCCTCGCCGAACTCGGTCCACAGGTCCACTGCCTGCACCAGGGGTTTCACATCCTGCGGCGGCGCGTAATCGCCCACGGCACCCTCGATACGGCGGTTGTGCATCACCTCTGTCATTGGCGTGCCCCCCGCTGCACGAGGCTGGCGCGACCCAAGCCAGAAACGCCGTGCAAGGGCCGCCCCGCAGCGAAGGTGTCGTCCCCTTGGGGGGAAGCGGCGAAGCCGCACAGGGGGTAGTTCATCCTAAAAGCCCACGTTTCTGAAGAGGATGGCAAAGATGGCATCCACGATGATGACCATGGTGATGGATGACACCACCGCCGCCGTGGTGCCACGACCCAGGCTCTGGGTATTGGGCTCTACCTTCAGGCCCCAATGGCAGCCGATCAAGGCAATCAGCACGCCAAACACCACGGACTTGCCCATGGCCAGCACCAGATTGCCGACCTTCACGGCCGCGGGCAGGCTTTGCACGAAATAGGAGGGCGTGATGTCCATGGTCAGGTCCGCCGCGACCATGCCGCCAGCCAGTGCCGCAAGAATGGTCCACAACGCCACCAGCGGCATGGACACGGCCAGCGCCAGCGCACGCGGCAGCACCAGCCGGTAACCCTGGGAAATGCCCATGACCTGCATGGCGTCGAGCTCCTCGGTCACGCGCATCACGCCGATCTGCGCCGTGATGGCCGAGCCGCTGCGCCCCGCCACCAGAATCGCCGCCAGCAGCGGCCCGAGCTCGCGGATCAGCGAAATGCCAAGAATGTTGACAATAAAGGATTCGGCCCCGAACTGACGCAGCTGCAGCGCCATCAGATAGGCCAGCACCACGCCGATCAAAAAGCCGACCAGCGCCGTGATCGGCAAAGCTGTCGCTCCCGTTGCATAGAGATGGCCCGAAATATCACGCCAGGGGCCGCGAAGCGGGTTGCGCAGCAGGCGCAGGCAGTCCAGCAGCAACTGGCCGACCAGCTGGATCAAGTTGGAAAAGTGCCCGCAGGCATCGATCACCATCTGACCCAGCCGATTGACCTCGCACATCCATCCCGAGGGCTCGGGCTTGGACTCGGGCACTTCGCTGAACCTGGCCACACGCTCCAGCATGGAGCGCTGGGTCTTGGTCGTCAGCAGTTGGGCCGGCCAGGCCTTGCCCCATTGCTCCCACAGCAACTGGGCACCGATATGGTCGAACCAGACCATTTGCTGCAAATCCCAAGCCGCGCCCTTGGGCACGGCCCTGATCTGCGGCGCCAGCCGGCGCCAAATATGGCGGTCGCCCAGCTCGGCGGCACTCCAGCGGCCCGCAGGCACGGCCCATTGCTGACCTTCGCGGGACTGCAGCGGGCATTGAGGTAGTTGGTCTGAGCTGGGCAAAGAAAAGCTTCCTAGGACATGGGGGAGACGGGCTGACCGCAGGGGCCAGCATAACGCGCCAAGCGAGGAGCATGCCAAACGCAGCACGTAGGCCGCTGCCGCATGCCACGCAATGATAGCGTTGCAATTTTTATCAAAAATCCGCGAAAGTCAAAACCAGCACTGCGCCGACAGCTTCCAAAACAGGAGTATGCGAGCGCTTTCCCTATCGACACCCGCAAGCTCATCACACCTAATGAACCAGCCTTTTTGCCCATGACTGCCTGATGCTCTGGCCTCTGCGCCTAGCTGTACCGGCCTTTTGATCTGCCCATGAGTGATACCCAGTTCGACTACATCGTCATCGGCGGCGGCACAGCAGGTTCGCTGCTGTGCAACCGTCTCACCCGCAACAAGAATCACCGGATTCTGCTGATCGAAGCCGGCGGCAAGGATGACTACCACTGGATCCACATCCCCGTCGGCTATCTCTATTGCATAGGCAACCCGCGCACCGACTGGCTCTATCAGACCGAGCCCGACCCCGGCCTCAACGGTCGCAGCCTACGCTATCCGCGCGGCAAGACACTGGGCGGCTGCTCCAGCATCAACGGCATGATCTATATGCGCGGCCAGGCCCGCGACTATGAGCAATGGGCCGAGCTCACCGGCGACGACACCTGGCGCTGGGAGCAGGTCCTGCCGGCTTTCAAACAGCATGAAGACCATTGGCGTCTCGACGCCGGCGGCAGCGCCAGCGAAGAGTTCATGCGCCTGCACGGCAGCAAGAGCACCGGCGGCAGCGGCGAGTGGCGCGTGGAGAAGCAGCGTCTGCGCTGGGACATACTCGACGCCTTTGCCCAGGCCGCGCAGCAGGCCGGCATCCCGGCCACCGACGACTTCAACCGCGGCTGCAACGAGGGCGTGGGCTACTTCGAGGTCAATCAGAAATCGGGCCTGCGCTGGAACACTGCCAAGGCATTTCTGCGCCCCACCTGCTATGGCCGTCCCAACTTCGAGATGTGGACCCGCGCTCAGGTGCGCCGGCTGATTCTGGAAGATCTGCCGGACGGCAGCCAGCGCTGCACCGGCGCCGAAGTCTGGACCGGAGAGGAGATGGTGACTGTGCAGGCCGGGCGCGAGGTGCTGCTCTGCGCGGGTGCGGTCAACTCACCGCATATTCTGCAGCTGTCGGGCATAGGCCCCGGCGAATTGCTGCAGCGCCATGGGATGGCTGTGCGCCGCGATCTGCCCGGCGTGGGCGCCAATCTGCAGGACCATTTACAAATCCGCTCGGTCTACAAGGTGCAGAACGCCAAGACGCTCAACACCATGGCCGGCAGTCTCTGGGGCAAGGCGGCCATCGCCCTGGAATACGCACTCAAGCGCAGCGGCCCCATGAGCATGGCGCCTTCGCAACTCGGAGCCTTTACACGCAGCAATCCGGCATTGGCCCACCCCAATCTGGAATATCACGTGCAACCGCTGTCGCTGGATGCCTTTGGCGAGCCGCTGCACGACTTTGCCGCCTTCACCGCCAGCGTCTGCAACCTCAACCCCAGCAGCCGCGGCACGGTGCAACTGCAAAGCGCGGATTTCCGCCAGGCTCCGGCCATCGCACCCCATTACCTCTCCACGCCAGAAGACCGGCAGGTGGCGGCAGACAGCCTGCGCGTCACGCGGCGCATCGTCAGCCAGCCGGCGCTTGCGCGCTTCCAACCCGAAGAGTTCAAGCCCGGTGCTCAATACCAGAGCGACGAGGAGTTGGCGCGTCTGGCCGGTGATATCGCCACCACCATCTTCCACCCCGTGGGCACGACCAAGATGGGACGCGCCGACGACCCGATGGCAGTCCTGGACAGCCGTTTCAAGGTGCGAGGCGTGCAGGGTCTGCGCGTGGTCGATGCCGGCGCCATGCCCACCATCACCAGCGGCAATACCAACAGCCCGACGCTGATGATGGCCGAGAAGGCGGCGCAGTGGATTCGTGACGCGACCTGAAAAACGGCCGCACGAAAAGCCGAGCGATTCACTGCGACAAGCCCGTCAGCGCCCGAAATTCGCTCTGGAGCGCAAAGTCTGTACTAGCGGAAGAATCCCGCGCGGCGTCATTCCCCATTAAGCAAAGTCCTCAGAGATCTTTTGCTTATAAGCATATGACGCTATTGTTTTTGAAATATCTCAAAACTCATAAGGATGTCACGAAACTTTCTGATTCATTTGTCAGACGTTTTTGATATAACCCAAGGGAATTCCCCAATGCACCACACAGGTGCAGCCCTTACATTCTCGTCACTCTCGCTGCTCCACGAAGCAGCATGGAGGGCCGAGGAGACAACTCGACACAACCAGACCAATACATATAAAAGCATCAAAGATGCGTTCAAAAGCGCCCCACAGTGGGCGCTTTTTTTATGCCTGCGCACAAGCTTGAGGCTGCGGTGCGACAATGCCGGCGCCATCCTCGGGCATTCAAGCCCGCTCTCCCCTGGCTTCTTCATCCCGCCTCCGGCAGCGCCGCCCAGCGGCAACGCGCGTTGCTCACGGCATGCACCAATTGCAGGCATTTGCTCCATGGAATGGATTCTTGTTTCCCTCGCCTCGGCCCTGGCCGGGTTTGTTGACGCCATCGTGGGAGGCGGCGGACTGATTCTGGTGCCGGCCATGTTTGCAGCCTTCCCCACCACCACGCCTGCCACGCTGTTTGGAACCAACAAGAGTGCCGCCGTCTGGGGCACGGCCATTTCCGCCTGGCAGTACAGCAAGCGTGTGCATATCACCTGGGCCACGCTGCTACCCGCCATCGGCACGACGCTGGTGGGAGCTTTTCTCGGAGCCTGGGCTGTCACATTGATTTCGCCCGATTTTCTGCGCAAGCTGCTGCCCTTCATCCTGCTGGGCGTGCTGGGCTACACCCTGGCCAAAAAAGAGCTGGGCCGCGACCACGAGCCGCGCCTGGCAGGCCGCACCGAGATGCTGACCGCCAGCGCCATCGGCCTGCTGATCGGTTTCTACGACGGCTTCTTCGGCCCGGGCACAGGCAGCTTCTTCGTGTTCCTGTTCGTGCGCCTGCTGGGCTATGACTTCCTCAACGCCTCGGCCAGCGCCAAGCTGCTGAACCTGGCCTCCAACGCCGCGGCACTGCTGCTATTCACTCTCAAGGGCCATGTCTGGTGGCACTTTGCGATTCCGCTGGCCGTGGCCAATGTGCTGGGCAGCATGCTTGGCACCTGGATGGCCTTGCGCCACGGCACGGGCTTTGTGCGCACGATTTTCATCGGCGTGGTCAGCCTGCTGATTCTGAAGACAGGTTACGACGCTTTTCTGCGTTAAACCATTACACAGCAAGCGTTAACAGCTATCAATTTATCAAGGTGCTGTTTCGTCGTCGGACAGCACCGAGATATCTTCCACACGACGCGGCGTGCCGATCGGTGCGCCTGCCTTGCCCTGGCGCACCGCAGCGATATCAGCCTCGCTGGGATAGTTGCCCACCAGCCAGTAGTCCAGTATGCGGCGTGCGATAGGCGCGGCAGCCGCTGCACCGAAGCCGGCATTCTCCACAATCACGGCCACGGCAATCCTGGGCGCTTCGGCCGGGCCGTAGGCGATATAGAGCGAGTGGTCGCGCTGGTACTCGGCCAGACGCGCAGCGTTGTACTTTTCCTTCTGGCCCACGCTCACTGCCTGGGCCGTGCCGGTCTTGCCGCCCGACAGATAGCTGGCACTGCCGAAGACGCCACGGCCCGTGCCGCCGGTCACCACTCCGACCATGCCGCGCTTGACGGCATCGACATTGCTCTGCTTGTAGCCCAGATTGACGGGTGCCGGCTGAACAATGGCCGTGCGCGTACCGGTGACGGAGTCGATCAGCTCCTTGCCCACATGGGGCGTGAAGCTCATGCCGTTGTTGACCAGCGTGGCCAGCGCATGCGAGAGCTGGAGGATGGTGAAGTTGTTGTAGCCCTGGCCGATGCCCAGGGAAATCGTCTCGCCTGCAAACCATTGCTGCTGGGCGGCGCGCTTGTAGGTCTTGCGCTTCCACTCCTTGCTGGGCAGCACACCGCGCACCTCTCCGGGCAGGTCGATGCCGGTGATCTGGCCAAAGCCCAGCGGCTTCATGAAGTCGTGGATCGCATCCACGCCCATCTCGTTGGCCAGGGTGTAGAAATAGACGTTGCTGGAATGCTGGATGGCGCGCGCCAGATCGACCGGCCCCAGTGCGTGGCCCGAGCGGAAGGTGTGGCCGCCGAAAGTCCAGGAGCCGCCGTCCTGGATCACCGTGCCCGGCGTGCGCTTGCCGGTCTCTATCCCCGCCAGGCCCATAAAGGGCTTGTAGGTCGAGCCCACGGGATAGGTGCCGCGCATGGAACGGTTGAGCAAAGGGCGGTCCAGCGATTCGTTGAGTGCCTTCCAGCTTTCCTGGTCGATGCCGTCGACAAACAGATTCGGGTCGTAGGTCGGCTTGCTGACCATGGCCAGCACCTCGCCGTTGCGCGGATCCATGGCGATGGCCACGCCGCGGCGGTTGCCGTAGAGGTCTTCCACCATCTTCTGCAGCTTGATGTCCACCGACAGCTGCAGGCTGTGTCCCGGCGTGGCAGGGCGACTGCCCAGGCGGCGCACGGCATGGCCGCCAGCCGAGGTTTCCATTTCCTCCCAGCCGGTCTGACCGTGCAGTTGCAGCTCATAGCTCTTTTCAGCACCCAGCTTGCCCATGACCTCGGTGCCGCGGTAGTTGGCCGCATCGTCGGAGTCGTCGATCTCTTCTTTTTCTCTTTGGTTGATACGACCGATGTATCCGATCAAATGGCTGCCGGTTTCCTTGAGCGGGTAGGTGCGGAACAGGCGGGCCTTGATATCCACGCCCGGAAAGCGATAACGCTGAGCCGCGAATTTGGCGACTTCCTCATCCGTCAGGCGCGAGCGGATCGGAATCGACTCAAAGCTCTTGGAGTCATCCATGAGCCGCTTGAACTTGCGGCGGTCGCGCGGCGTGATCTCTATGACCCCGGACAGCCCTTCGATGGTCTCGTCCAGATCCTCGACCTTGGAGCGTGTGATCTCCAGCGTATAGGCCGAGTAATTGGTCGCCAGCACCACGCCGTTGCGGTCCAGGATCTGGCCCCGGTTGGGCACGATGGGGACCACCGCCGTGCGATTGCTCTCGGCCCGCTCGGCAAATTCCTCATGGCGCTCGACCTGCAGCACCAGCAGACGCCAGACCAGCAGACAGAACGCCAGGAACACCACGCAGCCCATGACGACTGCACGCATCCGGAAGCGCTGCAGCTCGACTTCGGTGTTGCGAATCTCCATCATGCGCAGGCTCCCCGCACGCCAAGCCAGTGACTGCAAGCAAGGGCCGCCCCGCAGCGAGGCAGTCGTCCCCCCCCGCGAAGCGAGAGGGGGAAAGGCGCGCAGCGACTCAAGGGGGCTTTCATCTACAGAGGCCGGTTTTCATCGCTGTCCGGCGCACGGCGCTGCGGCGCCAGCAGCAAAGCGCTGACCACAGGCCACAGCAAGGTCTCGATCACTGGAGCTATCAGAAACTCCAGCCCGGGGAAGATACCTCCCGTCGCCACACGCAGCAGAACCTGAATGCCGTGCGCCGCAGCAAACACCGGCAATAGGTGCAGGGCCTGCACGGGGCTCGAGAACCAGAGCAGGCGGCGACTCATCCAGCCCGTCACGAAGACCAGCAAGGTATAGGCCAGTGCATGCTGGCCCAGCAGCGAAGCCCGGTCCACATCCATGATCAGCCCCAGCACAAAGGCAATACCCAGACCCACGCGCTGCGGCTGATTCAGACTCCAGAAGGCCAGCAGCAGCAGCAACATGTCCGGCAGCCAGACGATGCGGCCCAGCGGAAGCATGTTGACGGCCAGGCCTATCACCAGGGTGACGACGATGAACAGAGGATTGACCGGCAGCAACAGCTGCTGGCCGCGCGGCATGATCATGCAGGATCCTTTGCAGGCTTGGCGGCCTTGGTCCCCGCCTTCTCAGCGGCGGCCTTCTCCTTTTCGGCAGCGGCCGCCTCCTTTTTGCCACGAGCCTTGGCAGCCCGGTCGGCCTTCTCGGCATCGGCCTGGGCCTGCATATTGGCGGCCTCGGGATGCTCGGTACGGCCCTGGGGCTTGAGCACCATCACATGGCGCACACCCTGCACACGGCCCACGGGCTCGCAGTAGATGCGGGTGAAGGCCGAGTCGGCACGGCGGTCCACGGTCACCACCTTGGCCACGGGCAGGCCCGTGGGATAAAGCCCGTCAATACCACTGGTGGTGAGCAGATCGCCCACCTGTACATCTGCGTTGCTGGGCATGAAGCGCAACTCCAATCCGCCGGCGCGGGTCGAGGATGCATCGCCATAGGCGACGCTGCGCGCGCCAGTGCGCGGGTTGAAAACGGGAATGGCCTGATCGCGATCAATGAGCAGCGTGACCTCGGCACGCGTCGGATAGACGCGCGTGACCTGACCTATCACGCCTTTTTCATCGAGCACGGGCGAGCCCGGCGCAATATTGTCCGCCTGCCCCTTGTCGATCACCACGCGGCGCGTATAGGGGTCAGGACTGTCATAGACCACCTCGGCCACCTGCCCCGGCGTCAACGAGCGCTCACGCAACTCCAGCATGGAGCGCAGATGCTCGTTCTCCTTGATCAACTCGTCGGCCAGCTCGGCGCGCTGAGCCATGACGACCAGCTCCTTGCGCGCAGCATCCTCGCGGGCCACGGCCTGCTGTTGCACCTCGGCATAGCGGCTGGCGTTCTGATAGGCCAGCACGGGCTGGGCCACCAACCATTGCACGGGCGACAGCGCCACCGACAAGGCCGCGCGCACCGGCGTGGTGATCTTGAAACGCGCGTCGGCCACCATCAAAAACAGCGCCAAGGCGCTGTAGAGGGCAAGCTGGGAAGTGCGCGAGGCCTGTTGCTTGAACAGTGATGGAGCGCGGTGGTCCAGGGTGTCCAGGCTCATGCGTGCTCCCGCGGCATGGCCGCATGCGCACGGCCTCCTGGATCAGAAGGAATGCAAAAAGAGAGCGCGGTATGCAGGCGTATCACGGACTCAGGCCCTGTTCATGGAAGTGGCTGCGGTACGCGCACTATGCCGCGTGCCGCAAAACACCACATTGCACAGCGATTAATCGCTGGTGAAGATGCTGCCCTGGCGATCCATGGTCTCCAGCGCCATGCCGCAGCCGCGCACCACGCAGGTCAGCGGCTCCTCGGCCACCAGCACGGGCAGACCCGTCTCTTCGGCCAGCAGACGATCCAGATCGCGCAGCAGCGCACCGCCGCCGGTCAGCATCATGCCGCGCTCGGCAATGTCGGCGCCCAGCTCGGGAGGCGTCTGCTCCAGCGCATTCTTCACGGCGGAAACGATCTGATTCAGGGGGTCGGTCAGCGCTTCCAGCACTTCGTTGGAAGAGATGGTGAAGCTGCGCGGCACGCCTTCGGACAGGTTGCGGCCCTTGACTTCCAGTTCCTTGACTTCGGAGCCAGGGAAAGCCGAGCCGATCTGCTTCTTGATCAGTTCTGCCGTCGGCTCGCCGATCAGCATGCCGTAGTTGCGGCGGATATAGCTGATGATGGATTCATCGAACTTGTCGCCACCCACGCGCACGGAGCCCTTGTAGACCATGCCGCCCAGCGAGATCACGCCCACTTCGGTCGTGCCGCCGCCGATGTCCACCACCATGGAGCCAGAGGCTTCGGACACGGGCAGGCCCGCGCCGATGCCGGCAGCCATGGGTTCTTCGATCAGGTACACGGCCGTGGCGCCCGCAGCTTCGGCAGCGTCCTTGATGGCGCGGCGCTCGACCTGGGTGGAGCCACAGGGCACGCAGATGATGATGCGGGGGCTGGGTGTCAGCACCGAGCGCGGATGCACCATCTTGATGAACTGCTTGATCATCTGCTCGGTGATCACGAAGTCGGCGATCACGCCGTCCTTCATGGGGCGAATGGCTTCAATGTTGCCGGGCACCTTGCCCAGCATGGCCTTGGCTTCGCGGCCGACAGCCTGAATCACCTTCTTGCCGTGGGGGCCGCCTTCGTGACGGATCGCAACCACCGAAGGTTCGTCCAGAACAATGCCCTTGTCTCGGGCGAAAATCAGGGTGTTAGCTGTGCCAAGGTCAATGGCAAGGTCGGTGGAGAAGTACCGACGGAAAGCTCCGAACATTCAGGGTCCTCTCAGGCACGGCTTGCGCATCGGCTGGCCGTCGCCGGGATGTAAGGTAATGGAGTCTGGGTGGTGGGCATTTTTTGCACAATGACCAGCCGAACGGAGGTATTGCGGCAAAGCCGAGATAATACCGTATCCCCTGTGAATAACTTCTACTGTCAGGGTTAGAAACACTGCTTTACACGCGGCGGCCCTGTTAAATAATTTCTATGGCATTGAACGATCAAGACATTGCGCGCATCGCCAACTTGGCCCGCCTTGAACTGTCACAAGACGAAAGTGAGCGCATGCTCGCGCAACTAAACAACTTTTTCGGCATCGTCGAAAAAATGCAGGCTGTGGATACTTCGGGCGTCAGCCCTCTGTCACATCCGGTGGCAGCCATCCAGGACGTCGCCTTACGGCTACGTGACGATTTGGTAAGTGAGGGCAATAACCGCGACGCCAACATGCAGAACGCCCCTGCAGCCGAAAAGGGTTACTTCCTCGTGCCCAAGGTCATCGAATAAACGCGCGGAACCACAAGAACATGAGCCAAACCGAACTCCACCAATTGAGCGTGGCCGAGCTGGCCGCGCAGCTGCGCGCCAAGCAGGTCTCTGCCACCGAAGCCGCCCAGCATTTCCTGGCCCGCGCCAAGCAGCACCAGAACCTGGGCGCTTTTGTCGCCATCAATGAAGACGCCACCCTGGCCCAGGCCAAGGCGGCCGACGCCCTGATCGCCGAAGGCAAGGGCGGCAAGCTGGCCGGCGTGCCCATTGCGCACAAGGACATCTTCGTCACCAAGGACTTCCCCACCACCGCCGCCAGCAAGATGCTGGAGGGCTACCAATCGCCGTTTGACGCCACCGTGGTGCGCAAGCTGGCGGAGTCCGGCGTGGTCACCCTGGGCAAGCTCAACTGCGACGAATTCGCCATGGGCGGCGCCAACGAGAACTCGGCCGTGGCCCCCGTGGGCTTTGACGCGGCACAGCCCGTGCGCAACCCCTGGAACAACGAGCGCGTGCCCGGCGGCTCCTCGGGCGGCTCGGCCGCTGCCGTGGCCGCGCGTCTGGCCCCGGCCGTGACCGGCACCGACACCGGCGGCTCCATCCGCCAGCCCGCCTCGTTCTGCGGCATCACCGGCATCAAGCCCACCTATGGCCGCGCCAGCCGCTACGGCATGATCGCCTTTGCCTCCAGCCTGGACCAGGCCGGCCCCATGGGCCGCAGTGCCGAGGATTGCGCGCTGCTGCTCTCCGAGATGTGCGGCCCCGATCTGGACCGCGACTCCACCAGCCTGGACTACCCGGCCGAGGACTTCGCTGCCCGCCTGGGTGACTCGATCGAAGGCCTGCGCATCGGCGTGCCCGCCGAGTTCTTTGGTGAAGGCCTGTCCGACGATGTCCGCGCAGCCGTCGACGCCGCGCTCAAGGAATACGAAAAGCTGGGCGCCAAGCTGGTGCCCGTGAGCCTGCCGCGCACCGAACTGTCCGTGCCCGTGTACTACATCCTGGCTCCGGCCGAGGCCTCGTCCAATCTGTCGCGCTTTGACGGCGTGAAGTTCGGCCATCGCGCCGCCAAGTACGAAGACCTCAACGATATGTACAAAAAGACCCGCGCCGAAGGATTCGGCGACGAGGTCAAGCGCCGCATCATGATCGGCGCCTACGTGCTGTCCGAAGGCTATTACGACGCCTACTATCTGCAGGCGCAGAAGATCCGTCGCATGATTGCCGACGACTTCCAGGCCGCGTTCAAGGACTGCGACGTCATCGCCGGCGCGGCCGCGCCGACGACGGCCTGGGCCATTGGCGGCAAGGCCGACCCGGTCAGCAACTACCTGGCCGACATCTTCACCCTGCCCGCATCGCTGGCCGGCCTGCCCGGTCTCAGCCTGCCCGCAGGCTTCGGCGACGGCGGCATGCCCGTGGGCCTGCAGCTGATCGGCAACTACTTCAGCGAAGCCAAACTGCTGAACGCGGCCCACCGCTTCCAGCAAGCGACAGACTTCCACCTGAAGAGCCCCGCCGGCATTTAAATGAAACACCCCCTGAGTCGCTTCGCGCCTTCCCCCTCAAGGGGGACGACAGCCTCGCTGCGGGGCGGCCCTTGCTCGCTGTCCCTGGATCGGGCCGCGCCGGTTTCATGCGCGGCGCCATGGATACAGCCCACTTTTTGAAGCAAGAACATGACTGTGAAACTAATCAATGGCTACGAAGTCGTCATCGGCTTCGAAACCCACACCCAGCTGGCGACCAACAGCAAGATCTTCAGCCGTGCCAGCACCGCCTTCGGCGCCGAGCCCAACACCCAGGCCAGCGCCGTGGACCTGGCCCTGCCCGGCACGCTGCCGGTGATGAACAAGAAGGCCGTGGAATGCGCAATCAAGCTCGGCCTGTCGCTGGGCTCGACGATTGCGCCGCGTTCCATCTTCGCGCGCAAGAACTACTTCTACCCCGACCTGCCCAAGGGCTACCAAATCTCCCAGTTCGAGATCCCCGTGGTGCAAGGCGGTGAAGTCAGCTTCTATCTGGAAGAAGGCAAGAACAACGTCCTCAAGACCGTGCGCCTGGTGCGTGCCCACCTGGAGGAAGATGCCGGCAAGTCCGTGCACGACGAGTTCATCGGCCAGTCCGGCATCGATTTGAACCGCGCCGGCACGCCGCTGCTGGAAATCGTGACCGAGCCCGATATCCGCTCCACCGCTGAAGCCGTAGCCTACGCCAAGGAGCTGCACAAGATCGTCACCTGGATCGGCATCTGCGACGGCAATATGCAGGAAGGCTCGTTCCGCTGCGACGCCAACGTGTCCGTGCGCAAGCCCGGCCAGCCCCTGGGCACCCGCCGCGAGATCAAGAACCTGAACTCGTTCAGGAATATGCAGATCGCCATCGACTACGAAATCCTCTGGCAGATCGAGCAGATCGAGGACGGCCACAAGATCCAGCAGGCCACCGTGCTGTTCAACCCCGACACGGGCGAGACCCGCGCCATGCGCACCAAGGAAGACGCGGCCGACTACCGCTACTTCCCCGACCCCGACCTGCCCCCGCTGGTCGTGGCACCCGAATGGGTGGAGCAGGTCAAGGCCGAGATGCCCGAGCTGCCCCGCGCCATGGCCGCGCGCTTTGTCGAGCAATACAGCCTGCCCGAGTACGACGCCACCACGCTGACGCAAAGCCAGGCCATGGCCGCCTACTTTGAAGCCGCCGCCAAGACCTGCGGCCAGCCCAAGCTGGCGTCCAACTGGGTCATGGGCGAGATCTCGCGCCGCCTGAACATGGAAGAGATCGGCATGGACCAGGTCAAGGTCAGCGCCGAGCAGCTGGGCACCCTGATCGCCCGTATCCACGGCAATGTCATCAGCAACAACTCGGCCAAGCAGGTGTTCGAGGCGCTGTGGACCGGTGAAGGCTCCGATGTGGACGCCATCATCGAAGCCAAGGACCTCAAGCAGTCCAACGACACCGGCGCGCTGGAAGCCATCATCAACGAGGTGATTGCTGCCAACCCTGCCAACGTGGAGCAATACCGCGCCGGCAAGGACAAGGCCTTCAACGCCCTGGTCGGTCAGGTCATGAAGGCGTCCAAGGGCAAGGCCAACCCCGGCCAGGTCAATGAGCTGCTCAAGGCCAAGCTGGCCTAACTCTGTTACAAGCACGTCCCTCAAGGCGTGCCTCTGCCCCCAGATAATGGGAGCACGCTCCAGGGCCGCAGGCAGCATATGCCTGCGGCCTTATTACTTGCAGCTCATCCCAGTCCTCGGTCCCCATGCCCTGTGGCGCCTGCCCAGGAAAAAATCAGTGATCTTCTCGAACGCCTCACTCATCGAATCCGAAAAAGAGCGCAACCTCTGCAGCAAGTTTTTTGCCGGTTACTTTTTCAACGAATTCACGGCCGGCTATGCCAAGCGCATCGTCCAGTTCAACCGCTACATCCAGGAGGTCACGGGCCGCGAAGACCTGGGCATTCAAAGCCCCCATATCTCGTTTGACACCCACGCTTACCTGTGCCATGAGCGCCTGCGCAGCAAGCTGGCCGATGTGCTCATCTCAGACCCTGCGCGCCAGGTCTTTCTGTTCATCGAGACCAAATACCTGAGCAACTGGACTTACGCCGCCGATGTGGCCAAGGGCCTGGAGCGGCTGGACAAGGTCTTCGACGCCGATAAGAAGCCGCATCTGGCAGACACCCGCCAGCATTACTTTGTGCTGACCTCCAGGCGCAAGGAAGAAGCCGCAGGCCGCCCCGTGCAGCACTACGCCCCGGTGAATGGACCTATCTATGTTCCCTCCCCTGCGCGCGCCGCAGAAGTGAGCGAGGGCGACGCGGCTGAGTCCGCGAAGCCTTCTTTCACCAGCCTGCTCTATTGGGAAGACCTGGCCCAGATGTGCGACCGCTCGGAAGTGCGGCAGTACATGGAGGCGCGGTTGAAGCTGTGTGTCAGCAGCAGTCGGAATCAGCATAAGGCGGGGTATTTTTTGCCGGGGGCGTGATAGTTTGTTGTCTGCTCCCCCTCGCAGGCGCAGCCGAAGGAACGGGGGCAGCAGGGGCTGGCTCTTTGCTTACTTTCTGGTGGTCCGGCATACCGGCAGCAGAAAGTAAGTCGGCATGGCGGACCGAGACCCGCCCTCAGTCCACTAATCAGGCATGTCGCTAAAACAGAGACTTCAAGCCAAATGAGCCTTTAGCTCAATCGCATCAACGTAGGCCGCTATCAAAAAAGCGCTTTTTTTGTTGTACACGACAGAGGCCGGGTCTCGCCCCGGCAGGCGAGTTACCTTTCTTGCTCGCACAAGAAACGTAACCCCAAGAATGCGCCCCGACTGTCTGCGTCCCTACGCTTCGCTACGGGCAAACCTGCGTCACGCCATTCAGTCTGCGGTGCGGCAAAACTCGCTTTGCGCTGCGCGCGCCGCTCAAACAGGTTGCCGCAAGTCAGAGCACGATGCATTGGCACTCTTCGGTGCCAATGCCCGCAGCCCGAGCCGCGTGCCGCAGGCGCTGACACACGGGTGGATACGGGAGCGTGCGGCCTGCGAGAGCTATGACGAAATTGGCTTCAAGTGTTTATTCCGATTGCAGTAACAGCTATCAATTTGATAAAGAAGCTATCCCGCTCCCGGTATTGCCCCTTTTGCCCACGCCTGCGACGGCAGGCTCTTTGGGCTGGCAGTTGCACCGCAGAGTGCAACTGCATCGTCATCCAATCTGCGGCAACCTGTTTGAGCGGAGTGCGCCAGCACGCAGCGAGTCTTGCCGCACAGCCCCAAGCGCTTGACGGCGCAGGTTGCCCGCAGACGAAGCCGGAGGGATGGGGGCAGTAGGGGCTGGCTCTTTGCCTACTTTCTGGTGGTCCGGCATACCGGCCGCAGAAAGTAGGTCGGCAGGCGGCCGAGACCCGCCCTCTGCAAGCAAAGCAGGCATGTCGTTGGCTTTGCAAAACATGCCCTCATGTAACCCAGCAACCAAACAAGGCATCTCATCAAAACAAAACATCAAGCACTGACAGCTATCTTTTTCAAAAGCCACCGTTGATTACATAAATCCAAGGTAAAGCGCACACCAAACCCACACAAATCTGCGCACAATCCGGCGCAAACCCCATACTTTTGCGCTCCATGTTCTCCAAGCTGCTCAAGCCCCTGCTCTGGCTGCTGGCCCTGTGCCTGGCGGTCTATATCTGTATCTGCAGCTATATGTTTGCGCAGCAGCGCCAGATGATTTTTCCGGGCGGCGGCACGCAGGTGGCAGCCGAGAGCACCGATTTCTCGCTGCAGCGCGCCGATGTGCTGCTGCGGGGCTGGCAGTTGCACCCGGCCGACGGCAAGGCGCGCAATGCGGTGATCTACTTTGGCGGGAATGCCGAGAACATTGCCCACCGGCGCCAGCAGCTGTCGCGCAGCCTGCCGCACAGCGATATCTATATGCTGGCCTACCGCGGTTATGGCGCCAGCGAGGGCGAGCCCACGCAAGAGCTGATGGAGCTCGATGCCGCCGCCTTGTTCGATGAAGTCAGGCGCCTGCACCCCGAGCTACCCATCACCGTGATCGGCCGCAGCCTGGGCACGGGCGTGGCGGCTGCCGTGGCCGACCTGCGCCAGCCGGACCAGCTGGTGCTGGTCACGCCCTTCGACAGCATTCTGAACACGGTACGCGGCATGTATGGCTGGCTACCTGTGGAACTGCTGCTGCGCGACCCGTTCGACTCTGCCGCGCATCTGCGCAATTACCATGGGCCGATTCTGGTGCTGCGCGCCGGACGCGATCAGGTGGTGCAGCCCGAGCGCACCGACGCCCTGCTGCACAGCCTCAGGGACAAGGCGGTGCAGGTGCAGGCATTCGCCCAGGCGAATCACTCAACCATCTTCCGCGCCAACGGCTTCTGGAGCGCCATAGAGCAGTTCGTGGACGGGCATCACAAAGCGGCCTGAAAGGCCTCCGACGCTCCCAGCAGGTGCTGTCCGGCGATGGGTTTAAGTGCCAGTCAAATCCTTGACGACCGTCGTCGCGCCGTTTTTCCTGACGGACTCGATACCCGCATCGCGCGAGGCCGCCGAGGCATAGAGCTGGCTGCTGCCTATGACCTGGTGGTTGGCGGCCTTGAGGTTGAAATGCTCCTTGCCGTTGCTGGCGGTCTTTTTCTCGTAGCGCTCGGCCAGCGGGCTGTTGGTATGCACCGAGGCGATGCCGTTCTCGGCAGCCGCCCGGGTCTTGTACAGCTCGCTGGTGAGAATGATCTCGCCGTTGCCGGCCTTGAGCACAAACCGGAACTGCCCATCGCTGCTCTTGCTCAACTCGAAATGACCTGCCATCGGTTTCTCCTTGGTTGCAAAAAGCGGCCTGCGCCGCGGGGGTAGCCCGCACACTATAAAACCATCACCGCTGAAACCGCACATCTCATGACCTGCTCCGGCGTTGATGAATCCAGCCCTGTCAGCTTTTCATAGTGCTTTCAGAAGACGGCTGATCAAGCCCCAGGCCTTCTGCCAAGCCCTCGGCATAGCCGAGCATCAGCGTGCGCCGTGATAGCAGCACGGACGCCAACTGCGCCCAGCCCGCATGTTCCCGCACCTCGTCCTGCCCCTGACCGTAGAGCATGCGCAAATCCTCTGTCAGCCGATCGATCAGCGCCGCATCGGGCAAGCTGGCGCGCACAAATCCCATCCAGGCGGCTCCCATGCCGAAGAAACGATAACCATATTGCGCCGCAAGATGACGGATGACGGCGTGGTTCTGGAAGCTGTCCCAGTCCGCGCTGAAATAGCCGTTCGGCTGGCCCGCAATCATGAGCTCGTCGTCGGGCACGGGCAGACGCTGGACATAGACCACCTCGTCGAGCAGGACCTCGGGCCTGCGGTTGGCCTGCAGCAGGGCATCCACGTCCTCCGCAGCCAGCAGCAGCGTGCCGCAGACCTGCGCCCAGTCCTGCTCCAGCTCGGGCCGCTGCAGCTGCGCCACGCGGTGCTGCAGCGAAGCCAGCGTCAGGGCCTGCTCCTGCGCCGGGTCCTCCCAGTCCATGTCGTCGGGACTGTCAAGATACAGGCGCTCATCCTGGCTCGCATGGCCGCTGGTGTAGCTGCACTGACTCACATCGTCCAGCGTGCACAGATAGCGATGTGCAGGGTCGGCGGCACGCAGCGCGTCCAGCCGCTCCAGCACCTCGTCCAGCGTCTTGAACTCCTGCAGCCATTCATGGGCGAAGCCGAAGTTGCCCTGGCGGTATTCGGCCTGTTCCCCGTCGAATCTTCCTGTCTTCATTTGCGCAGCACCCGGCGATAAAAGAACACACACAGGCCCACGAAATAGGCCAGGCCCAGCCACATGGCGGGCGCAAAGCCTTCGCCCACCAGGGCCAGCGGTGCATCCTTGCCGCTGAAGCCTATGAGTGCCGCAATCAGCAGGCCCATCAGGCTCTCGCCCACGATCAAGCCGGAGGCCAGCAGCAGGCCTCGCTCCTCGGCCGCCGCCGTCCAGTCCTTGCCGCCGCGCTGCGCATAGGCCTTGATGGCTCTGACAATGCACCAGCCCAGCACCGCGCCTATGGTCAGCGTCAGGCCTATGGTGGGCGGCAGATAGATGCCCAGGCCCACGGCCAGCGGCGGCAGCGCACCCTTGCCGCTCTTGCGCAGGGTCAGATCGATCAGGATGACGGCAATGCCCACGGCCACGCCCAGACCCAGCATGCTCCAGTCCAGCGAGCCCTTGAAGATGCCGCTGGCAATCTGCATCATCAGCGTGGCCTGTGGCGCGGCCAGGGCCTGATTCGGGTCCATGCCGGCACGCGGCATGCTGCCGGCAAAACCGTAGGCGTTGTAGAGCAGATCCAGCACGGGCGGTATGACCAGCGCACCCACCAGACAGCCGATGATGAGCACGATCTGCTGACGCCAGGGCGTGGCCCCCACCAGATAGCCGGTCTTGAGATCCTGCAGGTTGTCGTTGGAGATCGCAGCCATGGCCAGAACGGCCGAAACCATGAACAGCACCAGCGCAATGCCCATCTGCCCCGCGACGGCGCTGGCATAGGCCGGCACCAGGGCATGCAGCGCCAGCAGGGCCACGCCCATGAGCAGGGTGGCGATGATGCCGATGCCCGAGATGGGACTGGCCGACGAGCCCACCAGACCGGCCATATAGCCGCAGGCCGCCGCCACCAGAAAGCCGAACAGGGCCGCGAACAGCACGCACAAGGCCGCCAGGCCGTAGCGTGCGCCAGCGGCCAGATCGGGCATATGCCCGGCGATGAAGTCATTGACCACCAGGAACAGCACGCCCAGGGCGGCGGCACCTATCGTCAGCATCCAGCTGCGCGGCATGTCCTTGTCGGTTTCGTCGCCACCGCCGCTCTCGGCAACGCTGCGTGCAGGCTGGTTGCGAATCGCCTGGACAATGGGCTTGGCCAGCGTGGCCACGGTCCACAGCGCCGAGATGCCGATGACGCCCGCCCCCAGAAAGCGGGCCTTGCTGCCCCAGAGCTGGGTGGACAGCTCGGAGAGCGCCTGGCCGGCCGCAGGAGACGCCTGGGCCGTCAGCCAGGGCACGACCACGCCCCAGCACAGCGCCAGCCCCACAAGCACGGCAATGCCTGCGGCCGCCCCCATCAGATAGCCGGCAGCCAGCAGGGCGGGCGAAAAGCCTGCCGCCACGCGAAAGGCCACGCTGCCTGCGGGAATCCAGAAATTGAAGGCATCGCCAAGCAGACGCAGACCGCCGCTGAGAAAGCCGAACAGCGCGGCCAGCCCCGTGCCCCAACCCAGCTCGCGCAAGCCCGAACTACGCGGTTTGCCCAGGTTCTCCGGATCGTGAAGATGGCGCTGCTCATCGCCTACGCGCAACACCTCGGCAGCGGCCACGCCCTCGGGATAGGGCAGCTCGGACTGCACCACCAGCACGCGGCGCAGGGGCACGGTGTAGAGCACGCCCAGCGTGCCGCCGGCCGCGCAGATCAATGCCGTCTGCCAGAACGGGAAACCCGTCCACAGCCCCAGCATGAGCAATGCCGGCAGCACAAAGATGACCGAAGACAAGGTGCCGGCCGCGGAGGCCTGGGTCTGCACCAGATTGTTTTCAAGGATGTTGGAATCCTTGAAGCGATAGAGCAGCGCCATGGAGATCACGGCAGCGGGAATCGCCGAGGCAAAGGTCAACCCGACCTTGAGCCCCAGATAGACGTTGGCGGCGGTGAACGCCAGGGTGATGAGCGCGCCAAGCAGCACGCCACGAAAGGTGAACTCTCTCTTGATTGGTGTATTCATTGTGCAAGCGGGAGGGTCTGTAACGGCACAAGCCTAGCATCAGCGGCGCGCAACACCATGTCCGTCGCGCGCCCTTCGGGCCAGCTCCTGGCATCGCCAATGGCCGGTCCATGAAAAAAGGAGACCAAGGTCTCCTTTTCCGTTCAGCGGCCAAGGCTTCAGAACAGCACGCGGCAGCGGATGGTGCCCGCAATCTGCGCGAGCTTTTCCAGCGCCAGCGCCGAGGACTTGGCATCGATATCGATCACCACATAGCCCACTTTTTCATCGGTACGCAGGTACTGACCGGCGATATTGATGCCGTTGTCGGCAAACACCTGGTTGATGGCAGAGAGAATGCCGGGGCGATTCTCGTGCACATGCAGGATGCGGTTGTTGCCGGGGTGCTCGGGCAGCGCCACTTCGGGGAAGTTGACGGCCGATGTGGTCGTGCCGTTGTCGCTGTACTTGACCAGCTTTTCCGCCACTTCCAGACCGATATTGGCCTGCGCCTCCATGGTGGAGCCGCCGATATGCGGCGTGAGGATGACGTTGTCCATGCCGCGCAGCGGCGACAGGAATTCGTCCTTGTTGCTCTTGGGCTCCTTGGGGAAGACGTCGATGGCCGCGCCCAGCAGCTTGCCGCTTTGCAGCGACTCCGCCAGCGCCTCGATATCGACCACCGTGCCGCGCGATGCATTGATGAGAATGCTGCCGGGCTTCATGGCGGCAATCTGCGCCGCTCCCATCATGCCGTTGGTGGAGGCCAGCTCGGGCACATGCAGGGTGACGATGTCGGACTGGGCCAGCAGCTCGTTGAGACCGCTGCTCTGCTGGGCATTGCCCAGCGGCAGCTTGGTCACCACGTCGTGGAAGATGACCTTCATGCCCAGGCCTTCGGCCAGCACCGACAGCTGGGTGCCGATGGAGCCATAGCCGACGATGCCCAGCGTCTTGCCGCGGATCTCGAAGGAATTCTCCGCGCTCTTCTTCCAGCCGCCGCGGTGGGAGACGGCATTCTTTTCGGGGATGCCGCGCAGCAGCAAAATGGCTTCGCCCAGCACCAGCTCCGCCACCGAACGGGTGTTGGAGTAAGGCGCGTTGAAGACCACCACACCGCGCTCGCGCGCTGCGTTGAGATCCACCTGGTTGGTGCCGATGCAAAAGCAGCCCACGGCCACCAGCTTCTGCGCGGCCGCGAACACATCGGCCGTGAGCTGGGTGCGCGAGCGGATGCCGACAAAGTGCACATCGGCAATCTTGCGCTTGAGCTCCTCGCCGTCCAGCGCGCCGGTCAGTGCCTCCACATTGGTGTAGCCCGCGTCATGCAGCACCTTGAGCGCGGAGGGATGTATGCCCTCGAGCAGCAAAAACTTGATCTTCGATTTATCCAGCGACGTCTTACCCATGATCCAGCCTCGATCCATCAAAACTCCATTACAGCGGTTTCGTAATTCCGTTACAGGATCTGGGTGCATCGCTCCTTCGTGAAGTGAAGAGGAGCCGCACCGGCGTCCCTGGCCCAAAAACAAGCACTGGGCGGGACGGAAGCGTGCATGTGTCGACTCAGCTGTAACAAATTACGACTTTCCGATTCGCTTCCTACAATCGCGATCATTCACGCGCTTCCAATTTCATAGTTGAAAGTGCAGACCACTCAAGCTTTTTACAAGGATTTGCTGCCTATGCTGACCCTCTTGCGCCGCGCAGAAGATTTGCTGATTCAAGTTCTGCGTCTTGTCTTGCTCGCCTTTTCCATCTTTGTGCTGTTTGGCATGGGCCACTGGATCTGGGACCACTACAAGCCCAAGAAGCCCGATATCGCCACTGCCGGCGCAACGGCGCTGAACTGGAAGGATGCGCCCTACGACCTCAAGTACATGGAAGAAGAGACCGGCCGCGACCTGAGCGTCCTCGGCAACGCCGTGCCCATGGAAAAGCGTCTGGCCGACCCCGCCCTGCGTCCTGATTTCCGCAAGGCCGACGGCCTGCTGCGTGGCTTCATCTACCGGGACACGGCTGCGCGCAAACGCGTAGAAACGGAAAACAGCAGCCAGGGCCTGGATCCCATCCACCCCCTGCTCAAGGGCGATGCCCTGCCCTCGGCCGACGATGTCAACCGCCAGATCAAGATGCGCGAGGCACGTGAAAACTCCTGCTGCGACAAGGAGGCTGCCGACGCGGCCGCTGCCGAGGTGGATGCCGCCTGGACAGCTCGCCGCATCTCGCTGACCCGCGAGGACCGCATGGCCCGTGCCGCCGCAGATGCTGCAGCCGATGCAGCGATTGCGGCAGCCGCCGAGGCTTCGGGCGAAGACGCCATGCTGATGGATCCGGTGAACCTGGCCTCCGAAATCAACGACCGTGCCCAGGCAGCCGAGATGGAGCATGGCGAGGGTTCATACGCGGCCTACATCAAGGGGCTGCCCGTGGCGCTGGAGAAGGTGCTGGGCAACGAAAGCCTGGCCAAGAAGCTGCAGCAGCAGTCCGCTCCGCAGATCGTCAACACCTTGCTGACCAACTACACACTGTCGTTCGACCGCACGGCCGCCAAGCTGCGCGGCGACAACCCCGATGAGGAAAAGTGGGAGTTTCTGGGCATGGACACGGCTTTTGCCACGCTGCTGATTTCCTGCCTGGTGATGGTGATGATGGCGCTGGTGATGTTCCGCATGGAGCGCCATCTGCGCGGCATCGGCGCGCAATCGGGTCAAAAGTCCTGATCTCCCGGCTCCGGCACAAAGGCCGGAGCTTGCGCTATGGTTTCGGGCCCGCCGCTGTACAGCAGGCGGGCCCTTTTCTTTTCAGTTCAGCGATATCACCATGAGCACCACCCGTAGCAGTACCGTCCCCGTCCACGCGCAATTCGTCGAGCGCATGTCGCCGCGCGCCTTTGTGCCTGAAGCACTGAGCGCTGTCCAGATCGAGCAACTGGTGGAAGCCGCCCGCTGGGCGCCTTCGGCCAGCAACAAGCAGCCCTGGCACTTTGCCTACGCCCTGCGTGACGACGCGAACTGGCAGGCGTTCTCGCAGATCCCCAACGAAGCCAACCGCCGCTGGTGCCTGAATGGCGGCGCGCTGATCGTGCTGCTGTCGGACAGGCAGGCCTCCGCCGCCAAGCACAGCTTCGATGCGGGCTGCGCCTGGGGCTATCTGGCGCTGCAGGCCCATGCCATGGGTCTGGCCACGCACGCCATGGGCGGCTTCTCTGCCGATGAAGCCCGCAAGGTGCTGAACCTGCCCGAGCATCTGGTGCCCGAATGCGTGATCGCCGTGGGCCGCCGCGCCGATGCCGCCACGCTGCCCGACGATCTGCGCGAGCGCGAGCAGCCCTCGGGCCGCAAGCCGCTGGCCGAAATGCTGAGTGCCGGAGCCGTTCAGGCCGCCGCAACCGCCTGAAGCGGAGCCAATCCCGCCAAAGCTCCACAGCTCACCCTGTGGAGCTTTTTTTGACAGAATTGCCGCATTAATCAATACAACATTGCGGGAGCAGCTATCAAATTTGCGCCCCGTAGCCTGAGCCTATGTCCGTCATGCAAACAATGTGGCAGCGCCTGGGGCCGGTGGCCTCGCGCCCTTCTTGGAAAGAGCTGATCCGCGCCAGCATTGGCGCAGGCCTGGGCCTGGCTCTGGCCGGCATTCTGGTGGGGCTGGTCGAGCATTTCTTTCCCAACACCCTGTTTCTGTTCGCACCGCTGGGCGCCACGGCCGTGCTGGTGTTCGCCGTGCCCAGCAGCCCGCTGGCCCAGCCCTGGAACTGTGTCGTCGGCAACACCGTGCCTGCTCTCTATACCTTGCTGCTGCTCTGGGCGTTTCCCACGCTGTCCCAGACCTCGCTGGCCGCGCTGGCCGTGGCAGGAGCCATTGCCCTGATGCTGCTGCTGCGTGCCCTGCACCCACCGGGTGGCGCCGTGGCCTTGCTGACGGTACTGGCGGCGGCCCAGATGGCGCCGCTGGGCTGGCATCTGCTGATTCCCATGGCCGTGCTCTCAGGCGTTCTTGCTGCAGTCGGCGTGCTCTACCATCGTGCCTGCGGCCGTCCCTACCTGCACCAGCAGCCCCAGGCGGCCAAGACCCAGCGCCCCACCACGCGCCTGGCACTGAGCGAGCAGGATCTGGAGCAGCTGTTGCAGCGCTTCGAGCAAAGCTACAACCTGACACCCGAGGACCTCGGCGAGCTGCTGGCCGCCGCCGAGGAGGAAGCCATCAAGCGCCGGCTGTCCAGCGTGAACTGCGGCTCCGTCATGTCCGCCAAGCTCCTGACCGTCAGCCCGCAGACTCCGCTCGAAGAGGTCGCCGAGCTGTTTCACCGCCATCTGATCAAAAGCCTTCCCGTGGTCGATGCGCAAGGTGAGCTGATTGGCCGCGTGCTGCGCGCCGACCTGTTCGACTGGCTCTGGCAGGATCACCGCGCGCGCCAGCAGCAAAACCTCTGGCAGCGCCTGCGCAGCAGGCCATCCAAAGTGCAATCCGTAGCCCAGGAACTGATGCGCGCACCAGAGATGAGCGTGCAGGAAGACACACCCATGGGCGATCTGCTGCACGAGCTGGCATCGCACAGCGTTCAGTTCATTGCCGTGCTGCGCGGCAAAACCCTGGTCGGGGTCATCACGCGCTCCGACGTGATTCGCACCTTGCTCTCCATCAATCAATAGCCATGCGGGCAAAGGCCCTCTTGCCTGACACGGGCTGCTGGATAAACTATGGGCAGTACTGGTTTGATTGCCCGAAAAGGAGTTGCTGCCATGGACGCCGTGTTCACCCCCAACCTCGACAAGCTGCGCAACATCGTGCAAAGCTTTGGAGCCAGTTCCTTTACCGCGACACAGGTGGCCACGGAATATGAAGGCAGCACAGCCAGCAGCGAAATCACCAAGACCTTCGAAGAGCTGCTCGCCCACCACGCCACCGTGCTGGGCATTCAGTCCGTGCCGGGCCACCATGTGGTCTGGCGCGCAAACTGAGCCGCTGACAAGCCTCTTCATGCATGCCCACTTCGGTGGGTATTTTCTTTTTCATCCAGGGATCAACTGGGCTAAAGTGCGGCGCCATGTCGCTGATTCCTCTTTCGTTGTGGATGCCGCTGTCCGTTGCTGCCTGCGTGCTGCTGGTACTGGCCGCCGTGGGCTGGCTATGGCGTACCGCCCTTCGCATCCCCGCAGGCAGCCGTGACGGCCGCAATATGCGCAGCATGGCCGCCATTGCCAGCGCAGGCCTGCTGCTATGGCTGGCCTATGGCTTGTTCAAGGGTTATGGGGCGCTGTGGCAAGCCGATGCGCTGATGCTCATGGCTCAGGCACCGTTGCTGGTGCAGATGCCCTTGATCATCGCTGGAGTGGCCTGGATTGCGACCCTGCTGCTGGGTCGAGTCATGGCCATGCACAAAGACGGCCACGAAGACTGAAGGCACAGCCGTCAGTGCGAGCGCGTTGCGGCCGGCTGCAGATCAGCCCATAGCTTGCGCAGCTGCTGCAGCTCGGCATCGAAGCGCTGGTTGATGCGCTGCTTTTCCTCTTCCTGCTGCTTGATGAAGCGCTGCTGCTCGGCCTGAGATTCCGTGTTGTCGTCCAGCTGACGGCGCAGATTGGCGGGAGCCTTCTTCGGGTCGTTCTGATAGAACTCCAGCTCGGTATTGAGCTTGCGGCGGCGTTCCTTGAGATCGACCTGGCGCTGCTGAGCCACGCCGATCACATCGTTGACCTGGGCAATCGCCTCGGCTCTGGCAGCGTCATGCACGCCCTGATTGGGGAAGCGCGCCAGCATGGCACGGTCACGCGAGCGCTCCTCACG
Source organism: Comamonas sp. HJ-2 (assembly GCF_053615495.1). NCBI lineage: Bacteria > Pseudomonadati > Pseudomonadota > Betaproteobacteria > Burkholderiales > Comamonadaceae > Comamonas > Comamonas sp. HJ-2. The sequence goes on from NZ_JBSIFD010000009.1 coordinate 213,149, forward strand.
CAGGCGTTGCTGCTCGGCCTGGTCCTGGCGGCGCTTGGCCTCCTGTGCACTGCGCTCCTGATCGGTCAGCGTGGGGCCCACGCGGCGCAACTCGACGCCCGTGGTACCAAGCACACGCTGCTCGCGATCGACGCAGGAGGCAATAGGTCTGTCGGCCGTGATGCGCCGCCCATTGGCATCCGTGCAGGCGTAGATACCGCCGCTATTGGCTGGGGCCTGGGCTTGAGCCGGCATGGCGCCTGCCCAGACGGTAGCTATCACATACAAACTCAGTTTTGCATGCAAGGCCTGCTTCATTTGCGTGTTTATTCCTTGTCTTCAACACCATAACGCTGACGGTAGGCCAGCACGCGCTCATGATGCTCGCGCCCGGCATCCCCGCCCTGCTGCTCGAGATAAAGCAACAGATCTGCCAGCTTGGCAATCGCACAGACCTGCATGCCCAGCTGATTGCGCACATATTGCACGGCGCTGTGCGGCACGTCCTGGCCATTCTCCGTCGCCATTTCCTGGCGATCCAGAGCGATGGCCACGGCATGCGGCTCGGCACCGGCCGCCTTGATGATAGCAATCGACTCGCGCGCGGCCGTACCGGCCGACATCACGTCGTCAATGATGAGCACGCGGCCCTTGAGGGGAGCACCCACCAAAGTACCGCCTTCGCCGTGGTCCTTGGCTTCCTTGCGGTTGTAGGCAAAGGGTACGTTCTTGCCCTGGCGTGCCAGTTCCACCGCCACCGTGGCTGCCAAAGGGATGCCCTTGTAGGCAGGCCCGAAGACCATATCAAACTCCATGCCGCTGGCCAGAATGGCTTTTGCATAGAATTCGGACAGACGGGCCATCTTGGCGCCATCGTCGAACAGGCCGGCATTGAAGAAGTACGGGCTGATGCGCCCGGCCTTGGTCTTGAATTCGCCAAAACGCAGCACGCCCGCATCGACGGCAAACTGCACAAAATCCTGCGCCAGACGGTCTGCACCGCCCATTGGCTTCTCACTCACCACCATGGATTCATCCTTGTTCAAATTAACCAGCCTCAACCTCAACGGTATCCGCTCTGCCACGACCAAAGGCGCCGAAGCCTGGATCGAAGCCACTGCGCCGGATTGTATTTGCGTCCAGGAAATCAAGGCCCAGGCTTCGGATATGGCCGGGCGCTTCGAGGTGTTGGCCGGCATGAAGGGCTATTTCCACTTTGCCGAGAAAAAAGGCTACTCGGGCGTGGGCGTCTACACCCGCCACGAGCCCAGCGATGTGGTCGTCGGCTTCGATATCGACGAGTTCGACGCCGAGGGCCGCTATGTCGAAACCCGCTTCGACACGCCCGGCCGCAAGTTCTCCATCATCAGCGCCTACTTTCCCAGCGGCAGTTCGGGCGAGTTGCGCCAGGAGGCCAAGTTCCGCTTTCTCGCCAAGATGCACAGCCACCTGATGCACCTCAAGGCAGAGCGCGACTTCGTGCTCTGCGGCGATATCAATATCGCGCACCAGAAGGAAGACCTGAAGAACTGGCGCGGCAACCAGAAAAACAGCGGCTTCCTGCCCGAAGAGCGCGACTGGATGAGCAAGTTGCTGCACAAGACCGAGGCCAGCGGCGGTCTGGTCGACGTCTATCGTCAGCTTCAGCCCGACACCACGGATGCCTGCTACACCTGGTGGAGCAATCGGGGCCAGGCCTATGCCAACAACGTGGGATGGCGACTGGACTACCACCTGGCCACACCGGCGATCGCGGCCCTGGCCCGCACCGAGTCCATCTACAAGGGCGAGAAGTTCTCGGACCACGCGCCCATCACCATTGGTTACGACATGGCGATCTGAAGCGCGCAAGCAACGCCGGCAGCGACCTGCAAGGCAGTGAACGCACGCATGCTCGGCGAATTGAGTTAGCGCAAGGTGCAACAGTACAACCCATGCGAGCATGAGTTGTACTGAGCCGGCTGGGCAGGTTTCCGAAAGAATGAACTGCGGAACCTGGAGGGCGACAAGGCCACAGCGGTTCCCGTTTCGCTTTTAGGAAAAGGAATAGCCAATGAAGAAGATCCTGATGACCCTGGCCCTGTGTGCAGTCGGTGCCCTGAGCGCACCCGCCATGGCGGCAGGCTGCGAAGCCGTCGTTGAAAGCAACGATGCCATGCAGTTCAATGTCAAAAGCATCGATGTGCCCAAGTCCTGCAAGAAGTTCAGCGTGACTCTCAAGCATGTGGGCAAGATGCCCAAGACCGCCATGGGCCACAACATCGTGGTCAGCACCGCTGCCGACATGCAGGCCGTGATCACCGACGGCATGGCCGCTGGTGCTGGCGCCGACTATGTGAAGGCCGGCGATGCACGCGTGCTGGCTCACTCCAAGGTGATCGGTGGCGGCGAGACTACCAAGTTCGACATCGATGCGAGCAAGCTCAAGGCTGGCACTGACTATGCCTTCTTCTGTTCCTTCCCCGGTCACTCGGCCCTCATGAAGGGCTCGCTCAAGCTGGGCTCCTGAGTTCCGAAGCTCCCGATTCAGGAGCTTGCAGCGCTTTCCTCATATAAGTTTCGAAGTTATTTAAACTGAAAAACATTGATGAGCAAGCGCCATAAGCTCTGAAATCAGGAGCAGAATCAGCTACATCAAAGCGCCTGTGATTCGCGTCACAGGCGCTTTTTCATGGCTTATTCCATCGCCGAAGTCAGCGGTCTGTTGCTCACCACATGCTTCATCACCAGCGTGGAAGTCATGCGCAGCACGCCGGGCAGCCGGGTCAGCTGCTCGTCATAAAGCCGCTGGTAAGCAGGCAGATCGCGCACCACGACCTGCAGCAGATAGTCCGGGTCGCCGAACAGGCGCTGGGCCTGCACCACATTGTCGAGCCGGGCCACCGCGTCCTCGAACGCAGGCACGGACTTGCTGTCCTTGAGCGTGACAAAGACCAGGGACGAGAAATCCAGCCCCAGCGCCGCGGGGTCCAGCTCGGCGCGGTAGCCGCGAATCACGCCCGATTCTTCCAGCGCACGCACACGCCGGTGGCAGGGCGACAGACTCAGGCCCACCTGCTCGGCCAGCTCGGTCACCGTGAGGCGGCCATTGTTTTCGAGCGCAGCAAGAATTTTTCGATCCAGCGAGTTCACGAGGCAGTTTCTTCCAATTTCAAGCCGATCGGCGGCGAATATTGAGAGCACATTCTCTCTCCTCTTCCATATTCTCTCGGCATCAACGCTTTTCGAGGGAATTTCGTGTCCTACGCCGCCTTGACCGCCTTCTGGGCCGTCTCCTTTCTGCTGGTGCTCACGCCCGGGGCCGACTGGGCCTATGTGATCTCGGCCGGTCTGCGTGGCAGACGGCTGGTGCTGCCCGCCACACTGGGCCTGGCCTGCGGTGCGCTGCTGGCCACGCTGGCTGTGGCGGCAGGCGTTGGCGCCCTGGTGGCGCGCAACCCGGCCCTGCTCACGGCCTTGACGGCCACCGGCGCGCTGTACCTGGCCTGGATGGGCGTGGGACTGTGGCGCAGCCCGGCAGCCATAGGCAGCGCCGGCGATGCCGAGAGCGGCACGCGCTGGCACTGGACGATCAAGGGTGCCAGCGTCAGCGGCCTCAACCCCAAGCAGCTGTTGCTGTTGCTGGCCCTGCTGCCGCAGTTTGTGCGGCCTGCCGAGGGCTGGCCGGTGTTTGCGCAGATCATGGCCCTGGGCGCCGTCCATGCGGCCAGTTGCGCCGTGGTCTACTTCGGCGTGGGCTGGGGCTCGCAAAGCGTGCTGCGCTCGCGCCCCGCCGCCGCGCTTGCCGTCTCGCGCCTGTCGGGCACGCTGATGCTGGTGATTGCCGCCGTGCTGCTGGGCGAGATCGCCGTTCAGCATCTCTGACAGCAAAAATGCCTGCGGCCGAAAACCGCAGGCATTTCAAGAATAGGCATATGCCACAACCCGGGACACCGGGCTCCCGCATTGCAAAGCAAGGCGGCAGAGGGGGCAGAGCGCCTCAGCAGAGGCCACTCCATCTCATCAGCTCTTCAGTGCCCCCAGCACCTCGTCCAGCATCTTCTTGGCATCGCCGAACAGCATGCGATTGTTGTCCTTGTAGAACAGCGGATTGTCCACGCCCGCATAACCGGAGGCCATGGAGCGCTTCATCACGATCGAGGTCTTGGCCTTCCACACTTCCAGCACCGGCATGCCGGCGATGGGACTCTCGGGATCGTCCTGGGCTGCCGGATTGACGATGTCGTTCGCGCCGATGACGATGGCCACATCGGTCTCGGGGAAGTCTTCGTTAATCTCGTCCATCTCCATCACGATGTCGTAAGGCACCTTGGCCTCGGCCAGCAGCACGTTCATGTGGCCGGGCATGCGGCCCGCCACCGGGTGGATGGCAAAGCGCACATCCACACCCTGCTCGCGCAGGGTCCGGGTGATTTCATTGACGGTGTGCTGGGCCTGGGCCACGGCCATGCCGTAGCCGGGCACGATGATGGCGCTTTTTGCCTCGCGCAGCATCTCGGCGGTCTCGGCTGCACTGACGGGCGCCACTTCGCCCTGGGGCTCGGCGGCCGCAGAAGCATCGCCTTTCTTGGCGGGAGCACCGGAGCCGAAGCCTCCGGCAATCACGCTGATGAAGTTGCGGTTCATGGCCTGACACATGATGTAGCTCAGGATGGCACCCGAGGAGCCCACCAGCGCGCCGGTGACGATCAGCAGGTCATTGCCCAGCATGAAGCCGGTCGCCGCCGCAGCCCAGCCCGAGTAGCTGTTGAGCATGGACACCACCACGGGCATGTCCGCTCCACCAATGGCCATGACCATGTGCACGCCGAACAGCAGCGCAATGACGCTCATCACGATCAGCGGCAACATGCCGTCAGCCACGGTTTGGGCATGCAGAAACTCGCGCCCGAACCAGATCACCACCAACAGCGCGAGCAGATTGAGCAAGTGGCGTGCGGGCAGCAGCAGCGGCTTGCCGCCTATCCTGCCGTTGAGCTTGCCGAAGGCTATCAGCGAGCCCGAGAAGGTGACGGCACCGATCAGGATGCCCACGTAGATTTCCACCTCGTGAATGGCTTTTTCTGCGCCGGCGAGCTCGATGGAGGTATCGACATAGCTGGCAAAGCCCACCAGACAGGCGGCCAGGCCGACCAGGCTGTGCATGAGGGCGACCAGCTCGGGCATCTGGGTCATCTTGACGACCTTGGCCGCATACAGGCCGATACCGCCACCGACCACCAGCGCGCCGACGATCCAGGCGATGCCGCCGGCATCGACGCGTGGGCCGAACACGGTGGCCAGCACGGCCAGCGCCATGCCGACCATGCCGAACAGATTGCCGCGGCGCGAGGTTTCGGGGTTGGACAGGCCACCGAGGCTGAGGATGAACAAAATGGCAGCCCCCAGATAGGCCACCGTTGCGAGACTTTGGGACATGGTGTTTCTCTCTTGTGCTCGTTCTTCTTATTTGCGGAACATGGCCAGCATGCGACGTGTCACGGCAAAGCCGCCAAACATATTGATGGCAGTCAGCACCAGCGCTGCAAAGGCCAGCCAGCGGATCAAGTCATCAGGGCGAGCGGTACCCGCCGTTCCCGGCGGTGCAATCTGCACCAGGGCGCCAATGGCGATGATGCTGGAGATGGCATTGGTCACGCTCATCAGCGGCGTGTGCAAGGCAGGCGTCACGTTCCACACCACCATGTAGCCGATGAAGCAGGCCAGCACGAACACCGTGAAGTGGCCCAGGAAGGCCGCCGGCGCGTAGGCACCGATGAACCAGAAGGCCAGGGCGGCAATCGCAAAAATAATGGCCAAGGTCTTGGCCGGCAGCGGGCCGGCAGCGCCATGACCATGGCCGCCTTTCTTCTGCTCCACCACAGCCGCAGCCGGTTTGGGGGCTGGCTTGGGCGCCTGGGCAAGGGGCGGGGCAGGCCAGGTGATTTCGCCGTCCTTGACCACGGTCAGGCCGCGAATCGCATCGTCTTGCATATTCACCACGGCCACGCCATCCTTGGCCTTGCACAGCTCTTCCGTCAGGCGCAGCAGGTTGGTGGCGTACAGCGTGGACGATTGCTTGGCCAGGCGCGATGCGAGGTCGGTGTAGCCGATGATGGTCACGCCGTGGCGCACAACGGCCTCGTTGGGAACGGTCAGCTCGCAGTTGCCGCCCTGCTCGGCCGCCATGTCGACGATCACGCTGCCGGGCTTCATGCTCTGCACCATCCCGGCCGTGATCAGCTTGGGCGCCGGTTTGCCGGGGATCAGCGCGGTGGTGATGATGATGTCGGCCTCCCTGGCCTGCTGGGCATACATCTGGCGCTGCGCAGCCTGGAAGCCCTCGCTCATCACCTTGGCATAGCCGCCGCCGCCGCCGCCGTCTTCTTCGTAGTCGACCTTGACGAACTCACCGCCCAGCGATGTGACCTGATCGGCCACTTCGGCCCGCGTGTCGTTGGCGCGCACGATGGCGCCCAGATTGGCGGCCGTGCCAATGGCCGACAGACCGGCCACACCTGCGCCGGCAATGAAGACCTTGGCTGGCGGCACCTTGCCTGCGGCCGTGATCTGGCCGTTGAAATAGCGGCCGAAGGCGTTGGCGGCCTCGATCACGGCGCGGTAACCCGAAACACCGGCCATGGAGGTCAGTGCATCCATCTTCTGCGCGCGGCTCAATGTCCGGGGCAGCGAATCGATCGCCAGCACCGTCACCTTTTTGGCAGCCAGTTGCTGCATCAGATCGGGATTCTGGGCCGGCCAGATGAAGTCGATCAGGATCTGGCCTTCGCGCATCAGCGCGACTTCTTGCGGGGTGGGCGGGCGCACCTTGAAGAGGATGTCGGCAGCAGCCCAGACCGCCGCAGCGTTGGGCAGCACCTCGGCCCCCACTGCGCGATAAGCGTCATCGCTGAAGTTGGCGGCATCGCCGGCGCCCGATTCGATGGCGACCGAAAAACCCAGCTTGATGAGTTTTTCGACCACATCGGGCACGGTGGCCACGCGCTTTTCCAACGGGAAGGTTTCCCGCGGGATGCCGATGCGTTGGGCGCCAGAGCGTTGGGCGTCACCAAGCTGGGCGTCAGCGCCGCTCGGTTGGTTGGAAGAGGTAGACATGCAGAGTCTCCTGGAGTTTAAAAACGGTTTTCCTCCAGACCGCCCCGTCCTCTGTCATTCCTGCCCGTGGGAGGAACTTGTATTGCATGGGCATTGGCACGGCCTGAACGATCTTGAAACTGTGTCGGGGCGCCTCCCATGAAGCGAATGCCCGCTGCCTTGCAGCACAAATACGTTTTAGCAGCCCGCACCAAAATGGGGCACTCGCATCCATGCTAGCTCAAATGAGGGATGACGCCAGAATCTGAGCGGGCATTTTTGATGCGCGTGTCATGCCGTGTCATGCTTGCGGGGTTCGCAGCCCGCGAGACTACGCAAACGCCCGAAAAATACAAGTCACCCATGTTGCAATATCACACTGTCCCCGTCACAGCCTTTCAACAGAACTGCTCTCTCGTCTGGTGCGACCAGACCATGGACGCGGCCGTCATCGACCCGGGCGGAGATATCGAGCAGATCGAGTGGGAGGTGGAACGCCTGGGCCTGAATCTCAAGGCCATCTGGATCACCCACGCCCATATCGACCACGCGGGCGGCACCAGTGAGCTGGCGGCCAAGTACGAGCTGCCCATCATCGGCCCGCATGAGGGCGACCAGTTCTGGATCGACGGCCTGCCCCAGCAGGGCGCCATGTTCGGCTTTCCCCACTCCGACCCCTTTGTGCCCACGCGCTGGCTGCATGACGGCGACACCGTGAGCATCGGCCAGGAAACGCTGAACGTGCGCCACTGCCCAGGTCACACGCCCGGCCATGTGGTCTTCCACTCACCGCAGATCGACCGCGCCTTTGTCGGCGATGTGCTGTTTGCCGGCAGCATAGGCCGCACGGACTTCCCGCAGGGCAATCATCAGCAGCTGATCGACTCCATCGTGCAGCGCCTGTGGCCCATGGGCGACCAGACGATCTTCATCCCCGGGCATGGCCCGGAAAGCAGCTTTGGCCGCGAGCGCAAGCTGAACCCCTATGTCAGCGGAACCTGAAGCCTGACGGCCGAGGCTTGCGGAATCAGGTCTTCCGTAGCAGCATGCGCCTGTCACGCCTTGTGACATCACATCTATTGGAGGGAGTTCGTATGCGCAATTTATGGAAAATTTGCCTGGCTTCAGCCCTGGTCAGCAGCTCATGGGCGAGCCTTGCTCAGGCACCGGCAGCGGCGCCTGCCGCACCGGCCGCCAAAACAGCCCCCATGCCCGCCAAGCCGGCGGCAGAACCCGCAGCAAAGGCTGCGCCGGCCCCTGCCGCTGCCAAGACGGACATGCAGACCTTTGTCTGCAAGGATGGCTCCACCATGAGCGCGGCGTCCTCCAAGGGAGCTTGCTCGGGCCGCAAGGGCATTGATCAGCAGGCCACTGCCAAGGCAGCAGCAGGCGCCAAGCCGGCCGCGACCGCCGCACCTGGCGGCGGTGCAGGCAAGGTCTGGGCCAATGAGGACAGCAAGATCTACCACTGCCCCGGCACCCGTTACTACGGCACGACCAAGAACGGCAAGTACATGAGCGAGGCCGATGCCAAGGCCGCCGGCATGCACGGCGCCAACAACAAGAGCTGCAGCTGAACCTGTAGCATCAAACCATCGCGCTGACCTGCGATTGCAGGCAGCGCGATTTCTCATCCACAACAGGCTAGATTGCTTGTCCATCAAACACAGGCAGCTATCAATTCAAAAGGACAATCGCGGGCATGAACTGGTTGGTCGGACTGGGTATCTTGCTGATGGCGGCCTTGCTGCTATGGGCTTTTTCGGCGCTGTTCATCAGCATGCTCTCCGGTCTGGCGGTCAGCGCCCTGCTCTGGCAGCCGCTGCGCTGGTGGCGCCGCAGGCAGTTGCTGCGCGAGCTGGAGCAGAACCCGGCTCTCGATGTCCAGCAGCAGGCCCCTTGCGCCCTGTTTTATCTGCTGTCCGCAGCCGTGGTTCTGCTGGGATGCGCCGCCGCACTGGCCACACTGATTCATCTGCCTGACAGCCTTTATTCGCCCGAGCAGCTTTCTCTGATCTGTGGTCTGGTCTTTGCCATCAGTCTTGCCACCCTCATCAAGCTGAGCGGCAATCTCGTCAGCCTGGGTGAGGAGGCCTCTGCCGCTGCCGAGATCAGGGCGGCCTGGTCGCTGGCGGCGGGCATTGTGCCCATGCTGTCCCTGATCACCCTGATTTTCTTCGTACCGCATACGGCGGGCTGGATGGTCTGGCGCGAGCAATGGCGGGGCTATGACAGCACGCAGTTGCGCATCCCCCTGAAGCACAACGATGCCGAGCACCAGCAGGCCTTGTTGCAGTTGGTCCGCCCGATGCTGGAGCAAGGCAGCCGCATCCTGAGTCACCGAGCCCGCTCGCGCAGCGGCGGCAGCTATACCCTGAGCGCAGCCCTGCCCGCACGCTATCGTTTTCATAACAATGCGCTGGAGTTGCAACTGGCGGGTCTGATGCCGCAGGAGCAACTCAACATGCATCTGCAGGCCCTGATTTCCGTGGTGGAAGGAGAGGCCAGCAGCCTGCCACTGGCCTATGCCCAATGTCAGCCGTCCCCCGATTGGTTGGGCAGACAGCGCTTTTTCGGGCGTGGCCAGCAAGCCATGCAATCGCTGCGCGAATGCGTGCGGACTCGCCAATCCGAGCTGACGACCGCTCTTCAATTGCTGCGGGGCAATCTGCAGGAGGTGCAAGTGGGCTGGAGTCGCTTTCACCCCTGGCCGGCTCTGCCGCGCTGGCAGGCAGCTGCCTTGCCGGAAGATGAAGATGAGCTGCTGCGGCTCGATACTTTGCGCTAGGAACCACTGAGCGGCAACACATCCAGCCACTGGCCGGGCTCCAGCCCTTCGATCGAATAAGGCCCCACGGCCATGCGCACCAGCCTCAGCGTGGGATGGCCGACGGCTGCCGTCATGCGACGCACCTGGCGGTTCCTGCCCTCGCGGATGATGAGCTCGATCCAGCAATCGGGAATGTTCTGGCGCACGCGAATCGGCGGGTTGCGCGGCCACATCAGGGGCTGGGGCTCTATCAGGCGGGCCTTGGCGGGCAGTGTCTTGCCGTCGCTCAACTCCACGCCCTCGCGCAGGCGCTGCAAAGCGGCCTCGTCAGGCATGCCTTCGACCTGCACCCAGTAGGTCTTCTCCATCTTGTGGCGCGGATCGGCAATGCGGGCCTGCAACTGGCCGTCATTGGTCAGCAGCAGCAGGCCTTCGCTGTCGGCATCGAGCCGGCCCGCCACATAGACACCGGGCACATCGATCCAGTCCTTGAGGCCCTGCCACTTGCCCTCGGGCGTGAACTGGCTGAGCACTCCATAGGGCTTGTGAAAGCACAGCAGACGCGTGACCTCGGGCCGGGACGCGGGCTGGCGCACCACGGTGCTGCGGCGCAAGTTGCTGGAGCGATTGGAAGAGAACGGGCGGGGCATGGCAGCGAGCTTAGCAACAAAGACCTGGACTGGCATCAAGCATCAAAAAGCCTTGTATCGCTTACTGGACAATGGAAAACAGCTATCAGTTTTGAAAATCCGGGAAAGCAGCACCGAGGAGCGGCTGTGGATACACCTCACGCACGCAGTTCAGCCAGGCCTGGGCCGCACGCGACAGGTAGCCGGGCCGCCACATCAGCGCCACATCCCAGGGGATCTCGGGCTCCACCAGCGGGCGGCTGGCCACGCGCTGCGGGTCGTAGCGGGCGATGACATGCTCGAACATCACGGCCACGCCCACCTGGGCCGCGACCAGATGGCCTATGAAATCCCAGTAGCGCGTCTGCAGCTTGACCTGTGGCGTGAAGCCCGCTGCCTCGCATTGCTGCAGCACATGCTCGTGCAGCGCAAAGTCCGAGGTGTAGAGCACAAACGGCAGCTCGCGCAAATCGCTCCAGCGCATGGGCTGGCCCGGGTCTGTCACCTGCTGGGCGGGCAGCACCACGCGCGTCTTCTGGCGCGCCACGGTGTAGCGCTCCAGCGCCGGATCGGGGGCCGCGAACAGGCCCAGCGCCATGTCCAGCTTGCCTTCCTGGATCAGCTGGTACTGGGCGCGCGCGCCCTGCTCGTTGACCTGAAGGTTCACACCCGGATAGCGCTGCTGGAACAGCGCGATCACCGGCGCCATGTAATGGCCCGTGGTGGGCATGATGCCCAGGGACAGATCGCCGCGCGTGATGTGATCCACCTCGGCCACCTGGCGGCGCAGCAACTGGGCCTGCTCGAGAATCTCCATCCCGCGGTCATAGACCACCTGGCCGGCATCGGTAAGCTGCACGCCCCGCCCCTCGCGCAGCAGCAAACGGCCACCGAATTCATCTTCCAGCGCCTTGACCATCTTGCTGATGGTGGGCTGGGTCACATGCAGGGTTTCGGCCGCGCGGGTGAAGCCGTTCTGGCGCACAACCTCGATGAAATAGCGCAGGGCGCGCAAGTCCATGACAATTCCTTTTACGCATGGAAAAAATGAAAATAAGTCATTTTATGAATATAGGTGAAAACCCTAGAATTTCACCCATGACACAGATTACGGAAGCTGCCGCCCCTCGCGCCCAGGGCTGCAGCCATTCTTTCGCCCAGACACTCTGGCAACTGCTCAAGGCCGTGCTGCAAGTGTGCCTGCTCAGCGCCATCTGGATTGCCATGGATGTGCTGCGCCAGCATTTCGGCTGGAGCATGCCCGCCGGTCTGATCGGTTTCGGCCTGCTGGCCGTGGGCCTTTTTTCGGGCCTGGTCAAGGCACGCTGGCTGCAAAGCGGCACCAACTGGCTGCTGGCCGAGATGCTGCTGTTCTTCGTTCCCGCCATGCTGGTGGTCACCGAATACCCCGATCTGATCCGCCACCAGGGCTTGCGCATTCTGGCCGTCATCGTCGCCAGCACAGCCTGCGTGATGGCCGTGACCGCACTGGCAGTCGATCGCGTCTATCGCTTCGAGCTGTGGCTGGCAAGGCGCAAGTCCAGCCGCGATGCCGCCGCCCTGGATGAGGAATAAGCCATGCTGTCGAATGAAGTCATCGGCCTGCTGTCGCTGCTGGCCACCGTGGCCTGCTACTGGGTCAACAAGCGCCTGTACCGCAAGCATCCCCACCCGTTGCTGATGCCCATAGTCGCCACCCCCATGGTGCTGATCGGCCTGTCGCTGCTGACCCATGTCAGCTACCCGCAGTACATCGCCCAGACACACTGGCTGGTCTGGCTGCTGGGCCCCACCACGGTGGCATTTGCACTGCCGCTGTACGAGAACCGCAAGCTGCTGCGCAAGCACTGGATGTCGATTGCCACCGGCGTGGTAGTGGCCAGCCTGGTCTCCATCTCCACCACCATTGCGTTTGCCGATATGTTCGGCCTGTCCGAGGCGCTGCAAAAAGGCCTGGCCGTGCGCAGCATCACGACACCGTTTGCGATCGAGGCCGAGAAAGTGCTGGGCGGCCCCACCGATCTGGCTGCGCTGTTCGTGCTGCTGACCGGTGTCAGTGCCATGCTGCTGGGCGAGACCGTGTTGCGTGTGCTGCCCCGCATCCGCAGCAAGCTGGCCACGGGCGCCAGCTGGGGCGGAGCTGCCCATGGCAGCGGCGTGGCCAGAGCGCGCCAGGCCGGCGAGGTGCAGGCCGTGATGGCATCGCTGGTGATGATGATTGCCGGTGCCGTCAATGTGCTGGCCGCCCCCTGGGTGCGCACATTGTTTTTCTGAGCGGTGCTCAGGAAGCGGCTCCGGCAAGCGCCGCTCTCAGCGCACCGGAATGGCAATCGGGCGCAGCGGCGCGGCGTCGCCGCCGCGGATCTTGAGCGGCCCTCCGATGAAGGCGAACTCATAGACCTTGTCGCGCGAGAGCCCGTCCAGGGCCACCAATTCCATGATGGGAATGCCTTGCTGGGCCAGCAGATAGCTGTGCAGCGGCACATAGTCATCGTCCACTTCCGAGGGGAAAGTCTCCAGGCTCAGGTTGTCGGCGCCGACAATCATGGCGCCGGCATCCTCGGCCAGAAAGCGCGCGGCATCCAGGCCCAGCCCTGGCGGTTTGGCCATATAGGCCTGGGGTTGCTCGTAGAGCTTCATGCGCCCCGTGCGAATCAGCACGACATCGCCCTTTTGCAGCGTCACGTTCTGGCGTGCCAGCGCGTCCTTGAGGTCCTGCCGGGTGATCCGGTACTGGTCGGGCAGCATGTCCAGGCCCTTGGCCGCGGCCACGTCAATCAGCACGCCGCGCGCCACCAGTGGCGGGAATTTCTCTATGCCTGTGCGCTGCCAGCCGCGGTCGCCCAGATGCTCATCGGCGCTGAAGCCGTTCCAGATCCTGCCGCGTATGCCGAAATGGTTGAGTGCGTCGATGTGCGTGCCCGTGTGGCTGTACATGGAGAACGCCGTGCCCGTGTAGCTGCGCGTGGCGTTCATGTTCTTGCCCACGTTCATGGGGTCGTCCACCACGGTGCCGCGTGGCGTGTGCGTCATCCAGAACTGGTAGTGCGGATCGCCGGCGTCCTGCCAGCTGGGCATGCCCACGTAGTACTCGGTAGCGAGGTCATAGACCTGGCCGCCTGCGATGCGCTGCAGGATGGCAGCGCGCGAGGCGGGCGTTATCAGGTTCAGGCGGCCGATCTCGTCGCCCGGCCCCCAGGGGCTGGTGCCCACATCCTGGCCGGCACCGGCCGGGAGCGTGTGGCCACCGTGGGCATGAGTCAGGCCGGAGAACGCTGCTGCCATCACGAGCAACAGGGTAGGCAAGCGCCGGACACGGGCGCGGAAAGAGAAGTTCATGAGTGTTTCCTAGGAAGCGGTGCGCCTTTCGGCGCTAGTGAGAAAGTGAGAGGTAGTGACTTAGCCCAGCAGGACGCGCAGCCGTTCACGCAGCATGTTCAGGGGCTGGGTCTGTAGCGGTGGCAGGCCCTGGGCGATCAAGGTGGGAATGCTGCGCAGGCCCAGGCGCCGGGCCAGGGCAAGGTCCTCCTGGACCAGGTCCATGGCCGCTGCGCTTTCCATGCAGCGTGCAAAAGCATTGCGCTCGAAGCCGGTGTGCGTGGCAATGTCCAGCAGCACCTCGGCGTCGCCTATGTTGCGATGGGCACTCATATGGGCGTGCTGTATGGCATCGAACAGATTCCAGTGGGCCTCGTCGCCCTCCAGGATCTGGGCGGCCTGGCAGGCCAGTGCGCCGGCCAGGCCGCTGGGGTACTCAAAGGCTTCGCGGCGCATGCCTTCGATGTCGATGCGCTGGGTGTCGTCATGCCGTGCGCAGGCCGCCCAGTGCCCGAGAATGGTCTGCTTGGCCTGCTCCATGGAACCAAACCTTGCCACCATCTCGGCGCGGGAGGCTTGCAGCACAAAGCTGCGCTGACGTACACGCAGGCCCAGTTCGCGGGCTACCTGGCGCAGGCGCGGCGACAACACATAACACCAGCCGCAAACCACGTCGTGGAAGAAATCGATGACAGGAGCAGCCTGCGCTGCCGCGGACAGGACCGGGGCATGGGCTGGATGGGCTGCGACCTGCGCGGGCAGAGCGCAGGAAAAATCATGGCATTGCGTCATGCTTGTGTCCTTCATGGCTGATGGACAGCAAGCGTAGGGCGCAGGCCTCGCAGGAGTAAGAGGCCTGCGCTTGAGAAACTCTTAATCCAGCGTCAAGAATCGCCGCCCATGGCCGCAGGCAGCTCTTCGGCCAGAAAATCCACAAAGGCGCGCACCTTGGGCAGCAGGTGGCGTTGCGTGGGGTAGACCACGTAGACATGGCGCGGCTGCTCGGCCCAGTCTTGCAGGGCCAAGGCCTCCAGCTGGCCCTGGTCGATGGCGGGCCGGGCCAGAAAGGACGGCAGTGCACCGATGCCGAGGCCGGCCACCAGCAGCTCCCGCAACATCAGGCTGTTGTTGACGATGGCGCGTGCGTCACCCGGTGCCTGCAGGCCGTCGTCAGCCTGAGCCAGGCTGTAATTCAGCAGCGCATGGTCGCGCAGCGCTGCCACGCTGGCCGGGCGGCCGTGTTGCTGCAAATAGGCCGGCGACGCGCACAACATTTGCGACAGCGAGGCCAGACGCCGCGCAATCAGCGATGAATCCGCGAGCTCGGCGCTCAGGCGTATGGAGACATCAAAGCCCTGGCCCACGGCGTCCACCAGCCGGTCTTCCATGGATAGGTCGATCTGCAATTGCGGATGGCGCTGCATAAAGCGCGCCAGCAGATGCGCCAGCGTGCTCAGCGCAAACGACAGCGGCGCGTTCACGCGCAGCCGCCCCGTCACCTGCAGGGACTGGGCACGTACCGATTGCTCCAGCGTGTCAAAGCCATCCAGCAGCCGGCAGCATTCGGCGTAATAGGCCCGGCCGGTATCGGTCAGACTCATGCGGCGCGTGGTGCGCTGGATCAGCACCGCCCCCAGCTGTGCCTCCAGCGCGCGCAACTGCTTGCTGAGAGCCGCCGAGGAAAGATCGAGTGCATCGGCGGCCCTGGCAATGCTGCCCAGTTCGACAATGCGCCTGAAGGCGCGCAAAGGGGTGAGCGAATCCATGGAAGAGAAGAGCGAAAACCTGGGCCGCAGCGTAGCAGCTTTCGCTGCGGGGGCGACGCGGCCCGGGCATGCTCGCTCTTCTTCTGAAAAATGGGCCGCTCAAGTTTTGCAGCTTGCTTGAACAGCCCCAAGCATCACGCCAGCGTATAGGCCGTCTTCACCGTGGTGTAGAACTCCTGGGCATAGCGGCCCTGCTCGCGCGGGCCGTAGCTTGAGCCCTTGCGACCGCCGAACGGCACGTGGTAGTCCACGCCCGCCGTGGGCAAATTGACCATGACCATGCCGGCCTGGCTGTGGCGCTTGAAGTGCGTGGCGTGCTTGAGGCTGGTGGTCGCAATGCCGGCCGACAGGCCAAACGGCGTGTCGTTGGACACGGCCAGGGCCTCCTCGTAGTCCTTGACGCGGATCACGCTGGCCACGGGGCCGAAGACTTCTTCGCGGTTGATGCGCATGCCGGCCTCGGTGTCCACGAACAACGTGGGCGCCATGTAGTAGCCCTGCTTGCCGCTGCCCGTGTGGCAGGCGACGCGGGCGCCACCGGCCGCCAGGCGCGCGCCTTCGGCCTTGGCGATCTCCACGTAGCTCAGGTCCTGCTCCAGCTGGGCCTGGCTGACCACGGGGCCCATGTCGGTGCCGGCGGCGCGTGCGTCACCGACCTTGATCTTGGTCATGCGCGCCTGCAGGGCCTCGATGAAGGCCGGGTAGATCTTGTCGGTGACGATGAGGCGGCTCGATGCCGTGCAGC
>NZ_JBSIFD010000010.1:0-220974 GCF_053615495.1 Comamonas sp. HJ-2
TGAGCCTTACGGCTCAAGCCAAAGGGTGGGTCAGTTTGAGATGGAAATGGCGGGTCAGTTTTGCGTGGAAATTAACAGCACTGGGGGCACCGCGCACGCTGGCGCTGTCGGCAACGGTTGACTTCTGACGCGGGTGTGCTGAAGTTTGCAGTCCGGTCTCTGGCTTCCAGGTGGACGATGCTCTTGCTAATTCCGAGCAGATATGGATCCGAGATCCTTTGACGGCGGCTGCGCAGTTGATGCATCTGCGCGGCTGCTTTTCATGGCTGCGATGACGCTCGGATGGACCGGGTCTGGCCTGACAGAGGGCTGTGCCCACTGGGCGGTGGGGCTTCTCAATAAGTGAGAATGGGTATCATTTATGTAGAATCGTTGCATTTCCAATGCACGAGAGACTTCGGTGCCTACCCACGCCAACAGCATCGCCAGTGAAGCACTTGGCAGCATGTACACACTGCACAACCGCTGGCTGATCTCCTGGCTGCAGCGCAAGCTTGGCAACCGTTGTGATGCGGCAGACATTGCGCAGGACACATTCACGCGCATTTGGACAACTGCCAGAACGCAAGCAATCGAAGACATCAGAGAGCCCAGGGCTTATCTGACAATCGTCGCCAGGCGATTGATGATCAATCACCTGGAACGGCGCTCGCTCGAACAGGCATATCTTGCCTCCTTGCAGCTATTGCCTGAAGCCACCGCGCTCTCGGCGGAGGCCCGAGCCATCTTGCTGGAGACCCTGGAGGAGCTGGATGCATTGCTGGGAGAGCTTCCAACGAAAGTTCGCACCGCATTCCTGCTTTCGCAGCTCGAAGGGCTTGCTTATGAGGAGATCGCCACGCAGATGCAAGTAAGCGTGCGTACGGTCACCCGCTATATGGCGCAGGGCTTCCGGCAATGCCTGCGCGTAATGCTGGACGCCTGAAATGAGTGCAATCGATGCAAGCATTCTCGATGAGGCCGCTCAATGGCTGGCTCGTCGGCATGCATCGGACTTCAGCGAAGCAGAGCAGGCCGAGCTTGCCAGATGGCGCAGCCTCAGTGCAACCCACGAGGAAGTCTGGCAACGCATAGAGCAACTGAAATTCCGAATGGATGGTGTTCCCTCGGCAGTTGGCATGGCCGTTCTGGATCGTCCACGTGCTGCGGGAAATCGCCGGCAGATTCTGCGTGCATCGGCACTCGCTCTGGCAACTCCAATGCTTGGCTGGTTCTCCTACCGCTATCTGCCATGGCACATCTGGAATGCAGACTTCAGAACAGCAACAGGCGAAAGACGCGAACTGACCTTGGCTGACAACAGTCAGGTGCTGTTGAATACGGCTTCCGCAATAAGCGTTCAGTTCGATGGCAAAGAACGTCTGATCCAGCATCTTGCTGGTGAGATTCTGGTGGAAACCGCACACCTGAGCGAATACAAGACCTTGCCTTTTGTTGTCCAGACTGCCGATGGGCGGCTGCAGGCACTGGGCACCAAATTCATCGTTCGAAAGCATGCACAAAGCACGACGCTGTCGGTGCTGCAAGGCGCGGTGCAGGTAATGCCTGCGCATTCCAGGCAATCGCTTGTCGTGCAGGCTGGCGAGCAAGTGAACTTCGATGCTCACAAGGCGGGGGCCTTCACCTCCCTGCCATCCCACGCCGATGCCTGGACTCGGGGTGTGCTGTATGCCGAGAACATGCGCTTGGCTGACTTCCTGGAGGAGTTGCAGCGCTATCGCGAAGGAATCCTGCGCTGCGATCCAAGTGCTGCTGAGCTGCTCGTGTCCGGCACATTCCATTTGCGCGATACAGATCGTATTCTCGAGTTGCTGGCTCGGACCATGCCAATCCATAGGCAGCAACGCACCCGTTACTGGATAAGTGTCACGCGTTCCTGAAGTTTCCCGGGATCAGGTTTTCGCATGCTGCCCTCGGAAATTCAGGCCGCAGCGAAAATCGCTGTCCTGTTTTTCAATCTCGCCTGTCAAGTGCATCAAGACCCGTTTATTGACAGCCAGGAGGATTGAGCAGATGCCCGAAAAGTACGTCCGGAAACCCAACAGGAACGCCAATGCGATGCGACTGCGCCCGGTCGCAACGGCAGTCGGAGGAATTCTTGTTGCCATCGTCGGCACAGCCGCTATCGGTTTGCACATGCCAGAGGCTTACGCTGCAGATCAGGTTACCAGTCCTGCGCAGAAGTCCTATCAGGTGGCCGCTGGCCCAATTGGCCCCGCACTGATGGATTTTGCTGCTCAGGCAGGCATCAATCTCAGCATGGATCTGAGCAAGCTCAAGGACAAGCGTACTCCTGGCCTGTCTGGTTTCCACACCGTCGATAGCGGTTTTGCACAGTTGCTGGAAAGCTCGGGACTGAGTGCACGTCGTCTAAGTGAAGGCAACTATGCACTGGAAGTCCCGGGGAGCACCAAGGCATCCATCGAACAAAAGAGCAGTGCTTCCGTGCCCGTCAGCAGCCAAGGCTCTCCAGAGCTTGCCGCCGTGACGGTGACGGCACGTACCCAGAATAATCTCGTTGCACCGTCCCGGCAGGTCAGTATTCTCGAAGCTGAAGAAGTTCAGCAACTTCGGCAAGGCTCCGACAGTCTGGCAACCATGCTCAGCAAAGTCGTTCCAGGGATGGCCGATTCCAGCCACACAATCACCGACTATGGGCAGACTCTGCGTGGCCGGAACATGCTTATCCTCGTAGACGGCGTTCCGCTGAACACCAATCGCGACTCATCCAGAAACCTCGCCAACATCAATCCTGCAGACATCGAACAGATCGAGGTGCTTCGCGGCAGCAGTGCCATCTACGGCAGCGGCGCAGCAGGCGGCATCATCTCTGTGCGTACCAAACGCCCCTCGGGCGAGACCAAAGCAGAGACCATAGTGACTGGATCTGCACCGCTGTCCAAACTCAGAGGCGCCGGGCTTGGAGCCGAAGTCCAGCACTATCTTTCTGGCGGTGGCGATGTGGTCGACTATTCCGTCAGCCTGGGCGCCAAGCATGTCGGAGGCTCTTTCGACGCCAAGGGGAACCGCATTGCACCAGAGCCCAGCCAGGGAGACTTGTTCGACTCCAATATCTACAACGCGTCGGCCAAGATCGGCTTCAAGCTGGACGCAAATCAACGGCTTCAATTCTCCGCGAGCCACTACAACGCCAGCCAGGACACCGACTATGCATCCGATCCGTCAGTGGCCCGCTTGCCCGCAGGTACGGCAGCCGCCAGGCCTATCAAGGGCTTGGTACTTGCAGATCAAAACCAGATCAAGAACACCATGCTGGGTCTTGACTATGAGAACCGCGATCTCGCAGGCAGCGCCGTGGCGGCTCAACTCTATTACCGGGATTTTTATACGCGCTTTGCGCCCTTCGATGCACGAGCCGTTCCTGTGCGAGGCGCCAACGTCGATCAGTCCATGCAGAACTCCGATGTGTTCGGTGGTCGCCTGACCATCAAAACACCTCTCGGACAAGAGAAGAACACCTTGCTGATCTGGGGGGCCGACTTCAATCACGAGCGCACCGACATGCCGATCGATATCTTTGATCCCAAGGCCTATGACGCCAGTGGAGGTCTGGTGTTCAACAAGATTGGCCGCCTGATCTATATGCCCCAGGTCACGACTCGAAGCATTGGCGCCTTTGCCCAGCTGCAACACAAATTCAACGATCAGTGGTCCGTGGAAGGCGGAGCGCGCTACGACCGAGCTCAGGCCAGCTTCAACGACTTCACCCCTTTGTCGCAATCGAAATTGCCCAGCCCCCAGTCCGTTTCTGGCGGTACCGTTAAATACGGCTCATGGACTTACAACCTGGGCACGGTCTTTGCGCCGACCAAGGGACACGAGTTCTATGCGTCCTACAGCCAGGGCTTTGAGCTGCCGGATATCGGGGTCGTGGTGCGCAATGCCACAGCGGGCTTCAACATCGGCAATTCCAACCTGCAGGCCGTCAAAACAGATACCGTGGAAGTCGGTTGGCGCGGCAAGTTTTCCAATGTCATTGCCAACCTGGGAGCCTTTCAATCGCGCTCCGATCTCGGCGCCGTGCAGAGTTTCAATAACGGGCTCACGCTGCTGCGAACCAAAGAAAAAATCAAGGGGGTAGAAGGCGGTCTCGATTACTTCAGCGACGATGACCGCTGGAGCAGCGGTGGGAGCTTTACCTGGATGAAAGGGCGTGAACTTCCGCAGGGATCAAGCCTTTATCAGGACATGACGGGCTATCGTATTCCGCCCCTCAAACTGACTGCCTATGTGGAATACCGTCCCAATGCCAGCTGGAGCCACCGCATCCAGGCAAGCGCATATGCCTCCAAGGATTACCGCCTGGATGGCAAGACCAGCTTTGGGCGCCACGACACCAGGGGCTACACCACAGTGGACTTGATCAGCCAATGGAAAATCGACTCCAAGAACCGCGTATCGCTCGGTGTGGAAAACCTGCTTAACCGCAACTACTTCCCGCTATACAGCCAGCTGCTTCGCAATAACAACAACACCAGCCGCCTCCCTGCAGCGGGCACTGTGTTGCGAGTCAGCTATGCACACACTTGGTAGGTGCGCGTCACACAAGCCGGTCGACGAATGGCGGTGCTTTGCGACCGCAGCGCCTGATCTGATGGAGCTGTTTTGACGCCGAGGCACTGCGGCTGCCGCTTGCCGTATTTCTGACAGCGTTCCCTGAGAGTCTGCTGCCTTAGCTGGCTTCCTGTGTCCGGTAAGGAATGACAGCCATCGGCAATCCATGGTCGACTGGAAAAAGATGCAGCGATATGAGGCGCCTGGACGTATCTGTTTCCGGGGGCTGAGTTGTGTTTACGACCTGTCGATCCGGAATGTCGACTGGTCAGGTCCAAAGGGCCGCGGCTTCGGCAGCGGCCCTTTTGGCTGCTCGGCCTGGCTTGTTGACTTGGCTCAATATGAGCCGGGGCAAAGCCCGGCACAGTGTGGCGCATATGTTCACCATGCCCTCCATGTCGCAAATCGCTTCCACGTTTGGGCAGCCTGAGAGCTTTGCTCCAGGCTCTTGGCTCAGGCAACGTCGCCAACCCCTTGATTCGGTGCTGTATCTGGAAAGCGGCAGCGTGATGCTCGGGGTCGGGCAGGATTCGGCCATGCGCCATCAACTGGGGCAGGTGGAAGGGCCGACCTGGCTGGATGCCGCTTTTGCGCTGCAGGAGCGTCCTTCCTGCCTCGATATGCAGGCGCAGACGGCTGGGCGCATCTACATCATTCCTCTGGCGCGCTTTCTAAGCTCTGTGGCGGAGCTTGCACCCGCCGTACAGCACTTGCTCAAAGATCTGGCCAGGGCCTATTGCTCGCAGACCGAGCTGGCGGTCAGTCGCCTGGCTCAGGACGCCGAAGCTCGCTGCGCCCAGTGGCTGCTGAACCATGCGAGCCCGGGAGGGAATGGCAATGCCCTGCATGTCACCCTCAAGGCACGCAAACGCCTGATTGCAGCGCAACTGGGTATTGCGCCGGAAACATTCTCGCGCGTGCTCCGGCAGTTGCGAGAGCATGGGCTGATTGCCGGGCGAGGCAATGTCATTGAATTGCCCAAGCCCGGCGCACTGGAGGTGCTGGCGCTGGGGTAAATACCGGGCCGGGTTGCAGACCATGCAGCGCTTGGCTTCTGCTCTGAGCAGGAGCTTGCGGCGTAGCATTTGTCGACAATCTCCGGGGTTTCCTCTCGTTGGGTTGCAGACATCGGCTCTCTATATTGAGGCCCATGTCAGATGCTGTCTTCTCCCTGCAAGCAGAGCCGCCATGGGTTGCGCCGTCGCAGCCAGAGGAGGTTGCTGCCGCACCACAGTCTGGGCGGATACGCAGAGGCCCAGGCCCCATGCTGCGCAGCATGGTGCTTGTTGCCATGATTGCAGTGCTGCTGGCTGGAGCTGGCGCTGCGGGCTGGGTGGCTTATTCCCTGCGCCGGGCGGTCATGGACGGAGCGTTGCCGGCGCAGACCAAGGCGTTGGAATACGCGGCTCGTTCGCTGGCCTTCAGAGTCGAGCAGCAGCAAAAGCCCCTGCATAGTCTGTCCTCTGTGCTGGCGGGTCATATGCATGATTCTCCGGAGTCACTGCAGGCCGTGCTCAAGCAGCCCACATCCATGGCACAGCAGTATGAGCAACTTCAACTGGCTGATGGAAAAGGGCAGTTGCTGGTCAATTTGCATCAGGAGCAGGCGCTGGCCGCAGAACAGCTTGAAGAGCCGCTGCGTGAAGTGCTCAAGCGGTCATTGGCAGAGGGCAAGCCGATCACCCAAGCCTGGGTGCGTGCCGGTGATGCGGGCCTGCAGCTGGAGTTTCAGAATGTCGTGCCTGTGCGTGATCTGCAAGGCAAGTTGCAGGGCGTTCTTGGCGGCAGCTACCGGACGCCTTTGTCGGTGTTGTTTTCGCTGGAGGTTGCCTCTGCCGAAGCGGGTAGCCAGCTGCTGCTGATCGACCGTGACCTGCGCCCGCTGGCTCTCAGCAGCAAAGGGCAGTGGCAATTGCCCCCTGCCTTGGGAGATGCTGCGCTACCTCGAGGGCTGGATCCAGCCTGGCTCAAGACGGCCCAGACCGGTGCGGTCAGTGAGCAGAGAAATAACCAACTCTGGAGCGCCATGCCGCTGCCTTGGGCGCAATGGACTCTGCTGAAGGTCAGCAACGTTCAGGAATGGGTGCCGGGAGTCTCGGTCAAGATGATGGGCTGGCTGGCCACGGCCCTGCTGTTGCTGGCTGGATTGCTTGGCGCGGTGCTTTGCCTGATCGCCTATCCGCTGACGGCCTTGTTCCGCTCGGCAGAGCAGGCTTCTCGACGCGGGCTGATGCTGGAAGTGGACTTGGGCAGCCGGGGGGGCAACTGGTGGCATGGTCTGTCCGATCATGACTGGGGAGAGGCCCAGACCCTGCGCACTGCCTTGCAGGCCCTGGGCGGTGGTTATGAGGCGCATGGCGAGCTGGAGCGTGATTTGCAGATGCAGTTGCAGACCTTGATGGACTATGCCCCCGTAGGTTTGATCGTGACGCATGGCTCGAAGGTGCAGCGTGTGGGCATGCAGGCAGCCAGAGTACTTGGCTATCAGCCTCAGGAAATGCAGGGCCTGGCCGTGCGTGATCTGTGTGCCAGCGATGCCGACTATGAGGATCTGATGGGGCGGGTCCGGCGGGCTCTGGATACTTACGGACAATTTGATAGCGAAGTCTGCTTGGTACGCAAGGATTCAAGGCCGATATGGGTGCGAATTCACGGTCAGAGCATGCAGCGCATGCACAGGGCCTGGGAGCAGTCGGGCAAGGCGCTGGATGGTCAATATCTGGTCTGGGAGCTGGAGGATGTGACCACGCAGCGGCAGTTGCGCGAGCAATCGAGCTGGAAAGCCATGCACGATCCCTTGACCCGTCTGCCCAACCGAACGGCGTTTGCTCTGCGGCTCAAGGAATGGCTGCGCGAATATACGACTCCCGACTATCTGGAGAGCCTGGGCGGCGCGAATGTGATCGCCCGTTCGCAGAGCGAGCCCAAGGCGCATGGCATCGTGCTGTATGTGGACCTGGACCACTTCTCTCAGGTCAATCGCCAGGGCGGGCGTGAAGTGGGTGACGAGGTGCTGGGCCATATCGCGCGCCTGATCGAGTCCACGGTGCGACCCCATGGCTGGGTGGCGCGGGTGGGAGGCGATGAATTTGCCATTCTCATGGCCGGAATCAGCCGTGAGGAGGGCATGCGCCATGCGCAGCTGCTGTGCATGGCCATACAGGACTGGGAGGGCTCCTACCAGGGGCAGCGCTATATGTTGAGTGCCAGCATCGGCATGTTGCTGCTGGATGCCAGCTACCACACGGCGGCCAGCGCCTTCAAGGGGGCCGATATGGCCTGCTACGCCGCCAAGCGCAAAGGGCGCAACCGTGTGGAAGTGATGACGGCGGCGGTCTGAGCCGGATTGCGCATGCTGAATTCAAGGCAGATATGACAGCCTAGAGGGCAATCCCTTGGCTGCTCAAAGGGGTTGACTGAGTTACGCTCTGCGGCTGCTTTGTATACAAAATGGATGAGGCTGGCCGTGCCAAAGCGCCCGGATGGCCGTGACCTATGCGTGACCAGACCTTGTTCGACAAGATAGATTTGCACCTGATCAGGGTGCTGCACACGGTGCTGACGGAGCGTAGCGTCTCCAGGGCAGCGCTGCGACTGGGCATGCACCAGCCGGCGGTGTCTGCAGCCCTGCGGCGTCTGCGCGAGCTCGCTGGCGACCCTTTGCTGGTGCGCTCCGGGGCACAGATGCAGCCTACCGATGTGGGTTTGCGCATGGTGCAACCCTCGGCAGACATTCTGCGTGCAGCCGAGGGTCTGTTCAGCGATGCGCGGCAGTTTGACCCGCGCACCTCGACTCGTACCTTCCGCATTGCGGCCAGCGACTATCTGGACCCCCAATTCCTGCCGCGGCTGATGTCGGCCATGAAGGCGCAGGCCCCGCATTGTCCGGTGGACTTTCTGCCACTGAGCGCCGAAGCGCATTACGAGGGACAACTGGCCGATGGCGAGATCGATGTGGTCATCGGCAACTGGCCGCTGCCACCGGAAGGCCTGCACATGGCCAAGCTGTTCGAGGACGAGGTGGTCTGTCTGGTCAGTCCCAAGCATCCGGCAGTGCGCAGGGGCTGGGATGTACAGCAATGGCTGCAGGCCGAGCATATTGCGCCAACCCCGGCCTATCCGGGTGCCCTGGGCGTGATAGACGAACAGCTGGCAGGCATGGGTTTGAGCCGCCAGGTGGTGGCACGCTGCGCGCATTTCAGTCTGATTCCCGACATGGTGGCATCAAGCTTGCTTGTCATGACCTCGGGCAGATTGTTCTGTGAGCGTTTCAGCGAACGTCTGTCCCTGGCCATACTGCCTTGCCCCGTGGAATTCCCTCCGCTGGTCTATTACCAGCTCTGGCATGCGCGTTCGCATGCCGGAGCCGCCACACGCTGGCTGCGAGAGGTGGTTCGCAATGTTGCACTAACGCTGCGAAATCAATAGCTTGTATCGTATTCCTGTTCAGCGCATAGAGCCTGTTTGAGTCAATTTGTTATTTGAATTGAGAGACAATCCAGCGATGAATCCCCCCCCGACACATTCCCCATCTGCGAGTGCGCCTGCGCGCTTGCAGCTGGAGGGTATTACCAAGCGGTACCCGGCTGTGGTTGCAAACAGCAAGGTATCGCTGAAAGTTAAGCCCGGCGAGATCCACGCCATCCTGGGCGAAAACGGCGCTGGCAAGTCCACGCTGATGAAGATCATCTACGGTGCGGTCAAGCCTGACGAGGGTGCCATCCTGGTCGACGGCAAGCCGGTGCAGATCCGCAATCCGCAGGAAGCCCGGGCACTGGGCATTGCCATGGTGTTTCAGCATTTCAGCCTGTTCGACACGCTGACCGTGGCCGAGAACGTCTGGCTGGGCCTGGACAAGAGCATTGCACTGGCCAAGGTGATCGAGAACATTCAGGCCACGGCCCGCGATTACGGGCTGGAGGTGGACCCGCATCGTCCCGTACACACGCTTTCCGTCGGCGAAATGCAGCGCGTGGAAATCATCCGCGCCCTGCTGACCAATCCCCGCGTGCTGATTCTGGACGAGCCCACCTCGGTGCTCACGCCCCAGGCCGTGGAGATGCTGTTTGTGGTGCTGCGCCGCCTGGCCGCGGAAGGCTGCTCCATCCTCTATATCAGCCACAAGCTGCATGAGATCCGCTCGCTGTGCACGGCCTGTACGGTGCTGCGCGGCGGTGTGGTGACGGGGGAGTGCAACCCGGCCAACGAGACCAATGCTTCGCTGTCGCGCATGATGATCGGCTCGGAGCCGCCGGAGCTGGAGCACCGCAGTGCGAATACCGGCGATACCGTGCTGCGTGTGCAGGGGCTGTCGCTCAGAAGCCAGGATCCTTTTGGTGTCGATCTGCAGAGCATTGCGCTGCAGGTGCGTGCGGGCGAAGTCGTCGGTATTGCCGGCGTCTCCGGCAACGGCCAGAAAGAGCTGATGTATGCGCTGTCCGGCGAGGACACACGCTCCGAGGCAGAGGCCGTGCAGTTGCTGGGCAAGGGCGTGGGACGCATGGGGCCTGGTCGGCGCCGTGGCATGGGCCTGCATTTCGTGCCTGAAGAGCGGCTGGGGCGCGGGGCCGTGCCCAGCATGGGCCTGGCCCACAACCTGTTGCTGACGCGAAAGACCGCAGTGGGCAAGGGCGGCTGGATTCGCATGGCGGCGCTGCAGGCGCAGGCGCGGGACATCATCGGCCGCTTCAACGTCAAGGCCGGCGGTCCGAATTCGGCCGCGCAGTCGCTGTCGGGCGGCAATCTGCAGAAGTTCATCGTGGGTCGTGAAATTGATGCCAAACCACGTCTGCTCATCATCTCTCAGCCCACCTGGGGGGTGGATGTGGGGGCTGCGGCGCAGATTCGGGGCGAGATTCTCAAGCTGCGCGACCAGGGTTGCGCCGTGCTGGTGGTCAGTGAGGAGTTGGACGAGTTGTTTGAGATTTGTGACCGCCTGCATGTGGTGGCCAAGGGGCGCCTTAGCCCCTCGGTGGATAGAGCGGCTGCCACGGTGCAGCAGATAGGTGAATGGATGAGCGGCCTGTGGGATGCGGCGGCGGTGCAGGGAGGTGCCCATGCTTAAGCTGGAACAACGTCCCCAGGCGTCCAAGTTCTGGACCTATGGCTCGCCAATTCTGGCCTTGCTGATTACCGTGCTGGTAGGGATTTGCCTGTTCGCCCTGCTGGGCAAGGACCCGGTCAAGGGCTTGCAGGCCTTTTTCTGGGAACCCATCAAGTCGGGCTATGCCCTGGGCGAGCTGGCTGTAAAGGCCACGCCTTTGCTGCTGATCGCGCTGGGGCTGGCCGTATGCTTTCGCTCCAATGTCTGGAATATCGGTGCCGAAGGCCAGTTCGTCATCGGGGCGGTGGCTGCGGGCGGCATTGCCTTGCTGGCCGACAAGACCACCGGTCCCTGGATCGTGCCGGCCATCCTGATCGCCGGCATGCTGGGCGGCATGCTCTGGGCGGGCATTGTGGCCTTGCTGCGTGACCGCTTCAACGCCAACGAAATCCTGGTCAGCCTGATGCTGGTCTATGTGGCCACGCTGGTACTGGGCTATCTGGTCTATGGTCCCTGGAAGGACCCCATGGGCTACAACTTCCCGCAGACCAAGAGCTTTGAGCGCGTCACGCAGATTCCTCGGCTGGTGCAGGGCATGCGCATGAATATCGGCGTCATCATCTCGCTGGTGGGGGCCGGTCTGCTGTGGGCATTTCTGTTTCGCACGCGTGCAGGTTTTGCCCTGCAGGTCGGCGGCCTGGCGCCGTCGGCGGCACGCTATGCCGGTTTTTCCTCGCGCAAGGCGCTGTGGACGGCGCTGCTGATCTCCGGCGCCACCGCCGGTCTGGCGGGGGCACTGGAAGTCGCTGGCCCTCTGGGTCAGCTCACGCCCTATGTGCCCGCCGGCTACGGCTTTGCGGCCATCATCGTGGCCTTTGTGGGGCGCCTGCATCCTGTGGGCATGATTTTCTCGGCCATTCTCATGAGCATGTTTTATATCGGTGGCGAGCTGGCGCAGTCGCGTCTGGGCCTGCCCAAGGCGCTGACCGGCGTCTTCCAGGGACTGCTGCTGTTCGCGCTGCTGGCCTGCGACACGCTGGTGGCCTATCGCATCCGCTGGGTGGCAAAAAAAGCCGGCAGCGCCATTTCTGCAGTGAAGGGAGCCTGATCCATGGAATCCTATGCACTTCTGCTGGGCTCCACACTCAGCGCCGGCACCGTTCTGGCGCTGGCGGCCCTGGGCCTGCTGATCAATGAAAAATCGGGCATCGTCAATCTCGGTGCCGAAGGCATGATGCTCTGTGCTGCCATTGCGGGCTTTGCCGCTACCGTGCACACCGGCAATACCTGGATGGGCTTTGGCGCGGGCATGCTAGCCGGGGCCTTGCTGGCCGCCATCTTCGGGGGACTGGTGATCTGGTTCAACACCAACCAGTACGCAACCGGTCTTGCGCTGTCGCTGTTCGGCGCGGGCTTCTCGGCTTTCGTGGGCCTGGGCTATGTGCAGGCCAAGCTGCCCGAGCTGCCCAAGTACTCGATTCCCGGCCTGGCAGATCTGCCGCTCGTGGGCCCGGCCTTGTTTACGTTGCACCCGCTGGTATACGGTGCCATCGTGCTGGCCGCCCTGATGGTCTGGTTTCTGTATCGCACGCGTGCGGGCCTGGTGTTGCGCTCGGTCGGCGAGTCGCCCTCGTCGGCCCATGCCCTGGGCTACCCCGTGCGACGCATCCGTCTGATGGCCGTGATGTTTGGCGGTGCCATGTGCGGTCTGGCGGGGGCCTTCATCTCCGTGGTCTACACGCCGCTGTGGGTGGAGAACATGGTGTCGGGTCGAGGCTGGATTGCTCTGGCGCTGACGACTTTCGCGACCTGGCGACCGGCCCGCGTCCTGCTGGGCGCCTATCTGTTTGGCGGCGTGACCATGTTGCAGTTCCATCTGCAGGCCACGGGGGTCCAGGTGCCTAGCCAGATTCTGTCCATGCTGCCGTATCTGGCCACCATCGTGGTGCTGGTGCTGATCTCGCGTAATCCGACCTGGATTCGAGCCAATATGCCGGCCTCCCTGGGAAAACCCTTCTACCCTGGAGCGTGATGCCCAAATGTGGTGCAATCCGCTTTTCAAAAATAACGAGAGGACAACTTCGATGACAACTCTGGGCAAACGCGCTCTGATCAAGATGATCGGCCTGACGGCTGTTTCCATGGCTGTGCTGACCGCTTGCGGCAAGAAGGAAGAAGCACCAGCAGCTCCTGCCGCCGCACCTGCGGCTGCTCCTGCTGCCGACAAGCTCAAGATCGGCTTCATGTATGTGAGCCCCATCGGCGACGGCGGCTGGACCTACCAGCACGAGCTGGGCCGCAAGGCCATCCAGGAGAAGTTCGGCGACAAGATCGAGACCTCCATGGTCGAGAGCGTGCCAGAGTCTGCCGACGCCGAGCGCGTGATGCGCGACATGATCGGTCAGGGCAACAAGCTGGTCTTCGCCACCAGCTTCGGCTATCAGGACTTTGTGCAGAAAGTCGCCGCAGACGTCAAGGATGTGAAGTTCGAGCACGCCACCGGCTACAAGACGGCCGACAACGCAGCCGTGTACGACACCAAGACCTTTGAAGGTGCTTATCTGGCCGGTATCGTGGCGGGTGCCATGACCAAGACCAAGACCGTGGGCGTGGTGGCTTCGGTGCCAATCCCCGAAGTGGTGCGCAACATCAACAGCTTTGTGCTGGGCGCCCAGAGCATCGACTCCTCCATCAAGGCCAAGGTGGTCTGGGTGAACGAGTGGTTCGCTCCTCCCAAGGAATCCGAAGCCGCCAACAGTCTGATCAACGGCGGCGTGGACGTGATGTACCAGAACACCAATTCTCCAGCCGTGCTGAAGACGGCCGAGGAGCGCGGTGCCCGTGCCTTCGGCAAGGACGGCGACATGAGCGGCTTCGCGCCCAAGGCTCATCTGGGCTCGGCCGTGATCGACTGGACTCCTTACTACAGCAAGGTGGTGGAAGACACGCTGGCCGGCAAGTGGCAGACCGGCAACTTCTGGTGGGGTGTGAAGGAAGGCGCCATCGACCTGAAGAAGATCGCTGACGACGTGCCCCAGGAAATCAAGGACAAGGTTGAGAAGGCTCGCGCCGGCCTGAAGGACGGCTCCTTCGCCGTCTGGACCGGTCCCATCAAGGACAATACCGGCAAGGAACTGCTGGAAGCCGGCAAGGTTGCCGATGACGCCTGGCTGCGCAGCATCAACTTCTATGTGAACGGTATCGAGGGCAAGGTGCCCGGTGCCAAATAAGCACTGTTTGCGGGGCGCCTGAGCAGCGTCCGATCAAAGGCCCCTAGGGGGCCTTTCTTTTTGCGCTGTCGTTTTCAGGATACCTATCTGCAATTTGGCGCAGTTTATGCATATATTGCCCAAGGTGTAACCGGTATCCATGGGCTTGCGCTCCTATCGGTTTCAAACCTCACTCTTTGTTCCAAGGAAACTTTAATGACTGATTTGCACAAGCGTTCATTGATCAAGGTCGCCGCACTGACGGCTATTGCCTCGGCCGCTCTCGTGGGCTGCGGCAAGAAGGAAGAAGCAGCTGCGCCGGCAGCAGCCCCCGCTGCCGCTCCTGCGGCCGCTGCTCCCGAACCTCTGAAGATTGCTTTTGCTTATGTCGGCCCGGTGGGCGACGGTGGTTGGTCCTTTGCCCATGACCAGGCCCGCAAGGCCCTGGAAAAAGAGTTCGGTGACAAGATCAAGACCAGCTATGTGGAGAGCGTGCCCGAAGGTGCCGATGCCGAGCGCGTGCTGCGCGACATGGCCTCGCAGGGCAACAAGCTGGTGTTCGGTACCACCTTCGGCTATATGGACGTGATCCAGAAGCTGGCCCCCGAATTCGCCGATGTGAAGTGGGAACACGCCACCGGCTACAAGACCGCCGCCAATGTCAGCACCTATGACAGCCGCACTTACGAAGGTGCCTATCTGGCCGGCATCATTGCCGGTGGCATGACCAAGTCCAACACCCTGGGCGTGGTGGGCTCGGTGCCTATTCCCGAAGTGATCCGCAATATCAACAGCTTCACCCTGGGCGCCCAGTCCGTGAATCCCAAGATCAAGACCAAGGTGGTCTGGGTCAACGAATGGTTCAGCCCTCCCAAGGAGACCGAAGCTGCGACCAGCCTGATCAACGGCGGCGCCGACATCCTGTTCCAGAACACCGATTCGCCGGCGGTGCTGAAGACGGCCGAGGAAAAGGGCAAGCGTGCCTTCGGCTGGGATTCGGACATGACGGCCTACGGCCCCAAGGCTCACCTGGGCTCGTCCATCATCAACTGGGCGCCTTACTACATCGACTCCACCCGCAGCGCGCTGGAAGGAAAATGGAGCAGCCGCCAGACCTGGTGGGGCGTCAAGGAGGGCGTGATCGACATCGTCTCACTGGCTGACGACATTCCAGCCGACCTCAAGGCAAAGGTTGAGGACGTGAAAAAGGGACTGAAGGAAGGTACATTCACCATCTGGAAGGGCCCTATCACCGGCCAGGACGGCAAGGAACTGATCGCTGCCGACAAGGTTGCCGATGACGGTTTCCTCAAAGGCATCAATTTCTACGTCAAGGGCGTGGAAGGCAAAGTGCCCGGCGGCGACGCCAAGTAAGCACTGCGGATCAGGCATCGCGCCGCCTCGTCGCACCGATTGCGGCCTGTGGCGCATGTCTTCACGGCAGACCCCGGGTTTGCCGGGTAGTGTTGGCTGTTAACAGTCGTCCAGACACGACTTGCAGCGACAGGGCCGCCGCAGAGCGGCCCTTTGTATTTCGATAATGACGAGTATCCCCATGACTGAACGTACCCTCTGGCATCCTGTTGCCCAATCCTCCGAGGTGGTGAGCGCGCCGTTTTCCGTGCTGCTGCTGGAACAGCCGCTGGTGCTGTGGCGCAATGCCGAGGGACTGGTGCAGTCCTTCGTGGATCGCTGCCCGCATCGCGGTGCACGCCTGTCCATGGGGCGCGTGGAGAACGGACATCTGGAGTGCCCCTATCACGGCTGGCAATTCTCCTCCGGTGGCCAATGCGTGAAAGTGCCCGCCGTGCCCGATTTCACTCCCCCCGCATCGCAGCGCGTACGGGCCTTCGAGGTGCAGGAGGCCTACGGACTGATCTGGGTGCGCCTGGAGCCTTCCGACAGCCAGCTGCCCGTGTTCGCTGCCGAGACGGATGAACATCTGCGCAAGGTGAACTGCGGGCCTTACGATGTGGCGGCCAGTGCACCGCGCATCATCGAGAACTTCCTCGACATGTCCCACTTCGGCTTTGTGCACGAAGGCTGGCTGGGCAGCCGCGACGCCACGGCCATTGCCACTTACAAGGTGGAGAGCACCTCCACCGGCGTGCTGGCGACAGGCTGCAAGGCTGTACAGCCCCAGTCCAATCTGCACTCCACCCAGGCGGCCGAGGTGGAGTACACCTATGAGGTGACCGCCGCCTACACTGCCGTGCTGACCAAGATTCCCGAAGAGGGCACTTCCAAACAGGGCTGGCGTGAGCAGATCGGCCTGTTCATCTGCCCTGTCACTCCCGAAACCAGCCGCGTCTGGTTCCGTCTGGCGGTCGCGGACTTCGAATCGACCGATGAGCAGTTGCAGACCTTCCAGCACACCATCTTTGTGCAGGACCAGCCGGTGCTGGAGTCGCAGCTGCCCAAGGCCCTGCCGCTGGATCCGCGCGCAGAAATGCACTCGGCGGCCGACCGCATGTCGTCGGCTTATCGCCGTTTCCTGAAGGCCCAGGAGGTCGCCTTCGGAACCTGCTGATACAGGCCTGAGAGGCTTTGCCGCCTGCCCGGCTTGGCGTCCATGCGGCTCGCCGGGAGGCCGCGCCACTGGCTTGTGGCCGCCTGGCCGAAGTCACAGACTCGTCGGGGCTGGCCATATGGCTTGAGCTGCGCCGGTTTGATAGGCTAGACATTGAACGGCGCGTAGCGCCAAGGAGAATAAAGATGAACACCGTGCCTGCCGTAGATGTTTCCCGTCTGCCGGAGCTGCTGCGAGCCATGCCCAAGGCCGAGCTGCATATGCATATCGAGGGTTCGCTGGAGCCCGAACTGATTTTTGCGCTGGCGCAGCGCAACAAGGTGGCTCTGGCCTATGACAGCGTGGAAGCTCTGCGCGCGGCCTATGCCTTCACCGATCTGCAGAGCTTTCTGGATATCTATTACGCGGGTGCCAGCGTGCTGCTGCACGAGCAGGACTTCTACGACATGGCGCGTGCCTATCTGGATCGCGCCGTGGCCGACAATGTGGTGCACACGGAAATCTTCTTTGACCCGCAGACCCACACCGAGCGTGGCGTGGCTATGGAGACCGTCATCAACGGTCTTTACCGCGCCTGCCGCGATGCGCAGATCGAGCAGGGCATTTCCTCCTCGCTGATCCTGAGCTTTCTGCGCCATCTGAGCGAAGAAAGCGCCCTGCAGACGCTGGAGGCCGCGCTGCCGCTGCGTGACCGCTTCATCGGCGTGGGGCTGGACAGCAGCGAGCTGGGCAATCCGCCCGAGAAGTTTGAGCGCGTGTTTGCGCGCTGCAAGCAACTGGGCCTGCATCTGGTGGCCCATGCCGGGGAGGAGGGGCCGCCCGCCTATATCTGGGGTGCTCTGGATGTGCTGAATGTGGAGCGCATCGACCATGGCGTGCAGTCAGAGCAGGATGCGCTGCTGATGCAGAGGCTGGTCAAGGAGCAGATTCCCCTGACGGTCTGCCCTTTGTCCAATCTCAAGCTCTGCGTGATCAAGAACCTGGCCGATCACAATTTGCCGCGCCTTCTGGCGGCCGGGCTCAAGGTCATGATCAACTCGGACGACCCGGCCTATTTCGGCGGCTATGTCAACGAGAACTACACCCAGCTCTTTGCCGCCACGGGCATGGGTGCGCCCGAGGCCTACCAGCTGGCGCGCAACAGCCTGGAAGCGAGCTTTGCCGCTGAGGCGCAGAAGGCCGAATGGATTGCAAAGCTGGATGCAATCTTCGCGCAATTTGCGGCTTGAAAATAGGAGCTTCCAGCGCTTGCTAAATGTGGGTTTTAGATAGATTTCTATCTGAACTCTATGAATATCAAGTGCTGGCAGCTCTTTTTTATCAGTGGCTTGCTTCAGGAAAACTGGGCCTTGATGCGCTCAGCCAACTCTCCCAGCGCTGCAAAGCCCGGCTCCTCGCGCTTCCAGACCACGGACAGGCCATCGCCCTCGAAGCGCGGCAGCACATGCAGGTGAAAGTGAAACACCGTCTGCCCCGCAGGCGCGCCATTGGCCTGGAAGATATTGATGCCGTCGGGATCGAAAGCCTTGTTCACTGCGGCCGCCACGCGCTGGGCCGTCTGCATCACGGCACCGGCCTCCTCGGGCGTCAGCTCCAGCAGATTGACGGCATGGCGCTTGCTGGCCACCAGCACATGGCCTCGCGTGGCCTGGCCGATGTCCATGAAGGCGATGGTCAGATCGTCCTCATAGACCTTGGCCGATGGAATCTCCCCTTTGACGAGCTTGCAGAAAATGCACTCGCCAGGGGGCGAGTGGTCTACAAACATGGGCATGACGCTCTCCTTTTTTATGGTTCAAGCGTTCTATCTTAGAGGCTGAGCGGTTTCAGGCCCGCGTCGCGCGCAGGCAGCTTGGGGTGATCTCGGCCATGGATGTCGCGCCCAGCATGGCCATATTGCGGTCCACCTCGTCACGCAGCAAGGTGATGGCGTGATGAACGCCCTGCGCACCGCCAACTGCGGCGGCGTACATGAAGGGGCGGCCCAGAAACACCATGCGCGCGCCCAGGGCCACGGCCTTGAGCACATCGCTGCCGCGGCGAATGCCGCTGTCCATCATCACGGCTGTGCGGTGGCCCACGCGGTCCACCACATAGGGCAGCATCTGCAGCGGCGCGACCACGCCGTCGAGCTGACGGCCGCCGTGGTTGGAGACCACGATGCCTTGCGCGCCGATATCGGTGGCCATCACGGCATCGTCTTCGTTGAGGATGCCCTTGATGATGAGGTTGCCTTTCCAGCGCTGGCGAATGCGTTCGATGTTCTTCCAGTTCAGGTGGTCACGGCCCGAGGTGTCGCGGATGGCGGTGCCCGACAGCAAAGGCGCGCCGCGCGTGGCAAACGAATTCTCGAAGTGCGGCATGCCGTGGTTGATCAGCGTACGCAGCATGGTGCCCACCATCCAGCGCGGGCGGGTGATGCCGTCATAGGCCAGGCGAAGCGAGGGGCGCAGCGGCATCGAGAAACCGGTGCGCACATTGTTTTCGCGGTTGGCCCAGACGGGGATGTCCACGGTGATGACCAGGGTGCCGAAGCCTGCGGCTTCGATGCGCTCGATCAGGCCGTCGATGCGCGTGGTGTCGCCGGGCAGATAGGCCTGGAACCAGGTCGACGGTGCGGCCTTGGCTACATCTTCCATGGGGATCAGCGAGGTGCCGCTCATGATGGCGGGAATGCGGTTGGCAGCCGCCGTCTGTGCCAGCACCAGATCGCCACGGTAGGCATTGATGGCGCTGATGCCCACGGGGGCCACGCCGAATGGCGAGTCCCAGGTCTGGCCGAACAGCTCGACCTTCTGGTTGCGCTGCGACACATCCACCATGACCCTGGAGCTGAAGCCGTATTGCTGGAAGCTGTCACGGTTGGCCTGCAGCGAGACGCAGTCTTCAGCCGCGCCGGAGACATAGCCAAACAGAGGGCGGGGCAGGTGCTTGCGTGCGGCGGCCTCGAAGTCATGCAGCGACAGAATGTTCTGCAGATGACGGGGAAGCCCTGCGCGTTGGCCGTAGGCGGCTTGCGCTTTGGGGGTGGAGGCTGCGTTTGCAGCAGGGGCTTGTGACGATGCCATGGTAGGGCGCCTCGGGAGCGAAATTCAGGGGTTTAACTGGCTGCGCCCCCGCACACTTGCGGTGCACGGGGGCGTGGCAGAAACATCAGGTGTTCAAGGTTTACTGAGCGAATGTACCGCGCTGACGCATCAGCTCGCGGTGCAGTTGCTCGTTACGCTCGAACGGTGCGCGGCCATGCACATAGAAGTAGTTGTTCAGAACCACCAGGTCGCCAGCGGGCAGGCTGACGGTGCGGGTGCCGGGCGAATTTTCCATCGATTCGGACAGGTTCTGCAGATATTCGGCTTCGGCGTCGTTGGCGGGCTGCACGAACTGGTCGATGAAGGAGATCGACAGGCCGAACTCGCCGTGGAAGAACACGGGGCGTTCCACGCGCTCGTTCACGTTCTTGGAGCCGGGGGCCTTGTACAGCAGGGGCTTGGCGCCCAGCGGGTCCTGCACAAAGCAGTCCAGCTCGCTCCAGTCGTCAAGGTGCAGAAAGCGAGACTCGCCGCCCACGGCGTTCTGCTCGTCGAACTTCATCATCAGCAGCCAGTCGGTGGCTTCGGTCACGAAGGTGCCGTCGGTGTGCATGGTGAACAGACGATAGGCCTGGCGCAGATAGGAGTCGCTGGCGTCGGTGTGCTTGACCAGGAAACGTGCGTAGTACTTGTTGGACATGGAGTCGTGGTTGGCCGGGCCCAGGATATGGCCGATGGCGGTGCCGAACTTCACGTAGTCGTCGCTATCCTGGCTCACGCCTTCCAGACCCAGCACAAAGCCGCCATGCTTGCGGTCCCTGATGATGTTCACCAGGGTCTCGCCAAAGTCGGCACCCATGTGGGCCTTCAGGCGGCGCGCCAGATGAAAGCGCATGAAAGGCACGTATTCGAGGTTCTGCACGTCGATATCGCGCACATCGGCCAGGAAGGCGTTCAGGGCATCGGTGTTCAGGGTCAGCTTCAGCAGGCGGGGATGCTCGGGGTGAGCGGCGATCTCGTAAGCGGCAGGCTGGATCAGTTGCTGGGGGGTAGTAGCGTTCATGGTGGGCGGGTACTTCAATCAGGAATGGTGTGATTGAACACTTCTTGTTTGATACGATCTACGGGGTTAAATGCATTTTTTGATAAGAATTTCAGATTAAATCCATGCTCAGCTACCGCCAACTCGAGCACTTCGTCACCGTGGCCCAGGAGCTGCACTTCTCTCGTGCCGCCGACAAGCTGGGCGTGGCCCAGTCCGCCGTCAGCGTGCAGGTGCAGCAACTGGAACAGCAACTGGGCGTGCGCCTGCTGCAGCGCAACAAGCGCAAGCCCATCACGCTGACCGATGCGGGCGAGCTGCTTTATGACGAAGCAGTGGCCGTGCTGCGCCATATGGAGCGCGCCCAGCAGATCGGGCAACTGGCGGCCCAGGGAATGAGCGGCCATGTCAAGCTGGGCTATATCTCCTCGTCCGTGACCTCGGGTGTGCTGGCGCGCATGCTCACGCAGTTCCGCCCCGGCCATGAGCAGGTGCACATGCAGGTGCTGGCCATGGAGACGCCGCGCCAGTTGCAGGCGCTGCAGCAGGGCGAGATCGATGCCGGTCTGCTGCGGCCGCGCCGTCGTTACCCCGAGGGCGTCAAGGCGGTCATCGTGCACAGCGAGCCCTTCATGGTGGCGCTGGCCGAGAACCACCCGCTGGCACGCCATGAATCCATCAGCGTGGCCGATCTGCGCGGCCAGACCTTTATTGCGCCGCAGTTCATCAACGAAAGCGAAGGCTTTGCCGAGGTGCTGGCGCGGCTGGCCGAGACGGCCGGGTTTTCGGCTCGCGAAGCCTATCGCGTCAACGACTTCGTCACGGCAACCAGCCTGGCGGCCGCGGGCTATGGCATTGTGGTGCTGCCCGAGTCGAACCGCCTGCTCAATCAGCCGGGCGTGGCCTTCAGGCCGCTGCGTGACTTCAAGGAAAACGTGCACATGGCGCTGGCCTACCGCGAGCGCGAGAACTCGCCCGCGGTGCGCGCCTTTCTGGCCGTGGCCAGAAGCTGCGCTGCCTAGTTACGCGGCTGCGGGCAGGGCGGTGTTGCAGCGCAGGGTTTCGGGTGTTGAACTAGCTAAAATGCTAGCTGCTATCGCTTGCTGATATTGGTTTATGGATATGAATTGCATTGAATTCAATGCATGAAAAGCGCAGTATGCTCTGTTATTAATAGCGAAAGCCCTGGCCTGCGCGCAGCCGTATAGCCTCTATAAGCGCTGCCGTGTTCCGCAGGCAAGATCGGGCGCGTAAGCTCTGGTCCATGAAAATCTATCGTAGTGCCCTGCTGCGCTTCGCCGATGATGGCCAAGCGGTTTATGACTCCGACGCCTTGCTGGCGGTTGCTCCCGATGCCGCGGGCGTGCAGCGTGTGGTGGCTGCGGGCAGCTGGCAGGCGCTGGCCGACCAGTATCTTGAGCGCGAAGGCGTGCAAGTCATTCACCTGCCCGGCAAGCTGCTGGCACCGGGCTTTGTCGACCTGCACATCCACTATCCGCAGACCGATGTGATCGGCGCGCCTGCCCCGGGCCTGCTGCCCTGGCTGGAGAACTACACCTTCCCGCACGAGTCGCGTTTCCACGATCGCGAATATGCCGATGGCGTGGCCGATTTCTTTATGAACGAGCTGCTGCGCAACGGCGTGACCACGGCGCTGGCCTTTGCAACTTCGCATCCGGCATCGGTGGATGCCATCATGACGGCTGCGCAAAAGCGCAGCATGCGCATGATTGCCGGCAAGGTGCTGCAGGACCGCAACAGCCCCGACGGCGTGCGCGACGACACCGAGCAGGGCCTGATCGACACCGAAACCCTGATCCAGCGCTGGCATGGCGTGGACCGCCTGGGCTATGCGATCACGCCGCGCTTCGCGCCCACCAGCACGCCCGAGCAGCTGCGCGGTGCGGGCGAGCTGGCAGCCAGGTACGGCGATGTCTGGATCCAGTCCCATGTGGCCGAGAACCTTGACGAGGTTGCCTGGGTCAAGCAGCTGTTTCCCGAGTCACGCAGCTATCTGGCGGTCTACGACGACTTCGGCCTGATGCGCGAGCGCGCGGTCTATGCGCACAGCATCTGGCTCGATGAAACCGACCGCCAGCTCATGCATGACACGCGTTCGGCGGCGGCCATCAGCCCGACCAGCAACCAGTTTCTGGCCAGCGGCTATTTCGACTACCTCAAGGCCGACCAGGCCGGCATGCTTTACGGCCTGGCCAGCGATGTGGGCGGCGGCATGAGCTTTTCGCCGTTTCGCACCATGCAGGCCGCCTATGTGGTGGGGCGCGAGAGCCATGCCAAGCAGGGCCAGAGCCTGTCGCCGCAAAACCTCTGGTGGCAGCACACGGCAGGCGCTGCGCGGGCGCTGGGCCTGCAGGGCGTGATCGGCAATCTGCAGCCCGGCTGCGAGGCCGACCTGGTCGTCATCAACCCCGGCTGCACGCCGCTGCTGGCGCGCAAGACGGCCCAGGCGCGCAATCTGGACGAGCTGCTGTTTGCCATGATCATCCTCGGAGATGACCGCCTGATTGAGCAAACCATTGTTTCTCAAGCAAAATAGCGGTCTTGCGCTTGATTTGTGAGCGCACAACGCTATGAAAAATCAAGCGATACAGGATTTCTAATGAGCATCAAGAGCGACAAATGGATCCGTCAGATGGCGGAGCAGCACGGCATGATCGAGCCTTTCGAGCCTGGCCAGGTGCGCCAGGTCGACGGCAAGAAGATCATCAGCTACGGCACATCGAGCTATGGCTACGACATCCGCTGCGCCCGCGAATTCAAGGTCTTCACGAATATCCACAGCACGGTGGTGGACCCCAAGAATTTTGACGAGAAGAGCTTTGTCGATTTCGAGGGTGACTATTGCATCATCCCGCCCAACAGCTTTGCACTGGCCCGCACGGTGGAGTACTTCCGCATCCCGCGCGACGTGCTGACCGTCTGCCTGGGCAAGAGCACTTATGCGCGCTGCGGCATCATCGTCAACGTGACGCCCTTCGAGCCCGAGTGGGAGGGCTATGTGACGCTGGAGTTCTCCAACACCACGCCGCTGCCGGCCAAGATCTATGCGGGCGAAGGCTGCGCCCAGGTGCTGTTCTTCCAGGGCGACGAGCAATGCGAAGTCAGTTACAAGGACCGCAACGGCAAGTACCAGGGCCAGCATGGCGTGACCCTGCCCAAGGCCTGAGGCCTGTTGCTCCGCCAAAAAAGCCCGCTGCGGATACAGCGGGCTTTTTGCTTTCCAGGGTGGCTGCTGGGCGAGATCAGGCGGCTGCCGCTTCGAGCGCCGGCCAGTCCAGGTTGCAGTGCGCGCCCACGCTGGCATGGCGCTGCAGCGCCGCGTCCACCATCAGGCTGCACAGGGCCAGCTGGTTGCGCAGTGCAGGGTCGGCACCGCGCCATTGAGCGCGCCACAGCACCAGTTGCTTGGCCGCTGCAATCAGGCTGTGGTTGCTGCGCACGATGCCCACGTTGTGCAGCATGAGCTGCTGCAGCGACTGGCGCATCTCCTGCTGGCTTTCAGCGCTCAGGCTCTTGCCGGGCTTGCGCTGCCTGCCAGGAATGGCAGCAGGTTTGTGCAAGGGCTGCTCGGCCATGCGCAGCGCGGCAGACCTGCCCATGACCACGCACTCCAGCAGCGAGTTGCTGGCCAGACGGTTGGCGCCATGCAGGCCGGTGCGGGCCACCTCGCCAATTGCCCATAGACCGGCCACGGCAGTGCGGCCGTCCACATGGGCCTGCACGCCGCCGCAGGCATAGTGGGCACAGGGCGCAACAGGGATGGGCTGGGTGGCAATGTCTATGTCGTACGCAGCGCACAGTGCCATGACGCCGGGAAAATGCTCGCCCAGCCAGTCGCGGCTGCGGTGTGTGATGTCCAGCAGCACATGGGGCAACTGGTGGGCACGCATCTCGCGGTCGATGGCGCGGGCCACGATGTCGCGTGGCGCCAGCTCGGCGCGCGGGTCGTGGCGCAGCATGAAGCGCTCGCCGGGCTGGCCGTGCCGGTCCGGCAGGCAAAGCAAGGCTCCTTCGCCGCGCAGCGCTTCCGAGACCAGGCCCACGGACCGGCCGCCCACCTGCAAGGCCGTGGGGTGGAACTGCATGAACTCCAGGTCGCGCACGACACAGCCCGCGCGCCAGGCCATGGCGATGCCGTCGCCGGTCGCGGTGGCCGGATTGGTGGTGCTGGGGTAGATCTGGCCCATGCCGCCCGTGGCCAGCACGGTATGGCTGGCCAGCATAGGCTGCTGCTGGCCATCGGCATTGCGCACGTTGGCACCCACGCAGCGCTGCTGCACGTCCAGCAGCAGTTCCATGGCGGTGCAATGCTGCAGCAAGGTGATGTGCTTCAGATGCCGGCAGGCCTGCAGCAAGGTCTGGTGCACGGCCTGCCCGGTGCGGTCGGCCGCATGCACAATGCGCCGAGCGCTGTGACCGCCTTCGCGCGTCAGGTGCAGGCGGCCGTCTGCATCGGTGCTGAAGGGCACACCCAGGGCCTGCAGCCAGGCGATAGCCTGGGGGCCTTGTTCCAGGATGCGGCGCACGGCGCCTTCGTCGCAGAGGCCGGCGCCGGCGATCAGCGTGTCCTGAACATGGGCTTCCAGGCTGTCGGCAGGATCCAGCACGGCGGCAACGCCGCCTTGGGCCCAGGCGCTGGCGCATTCGTCGGCACTGCTTTTACTGAGCACGGTGATGCGCAGTGTGTTGGGCAGGCTGAGCGCCAGCGTCAGGCCGGCCAGTCCAGAGCCGATGATGAGCACATCGCTGCAAGTCTGAGATTGGGGCATGGTGCTTGTCCTTTCTCAGGCCGGACCGAAGTTCTGGAACAGGGCCGCGTCGCGTTCCAGCTCGCCGCTGGCGCGTACCGGCTGGCGCTGGGCAGCGGCAAAATCCAGCATGCGCTGTATGGGCTTGCGGGCGGCCAGACCCAGCATCGCGTCAAGCTCGATGGCACCGCTGCCTTGCAGCAGGGTTCGCTCCACGCCCGGCAGGCTGTTCATGGCCATCCAGGGGCAGAAGGCGCAGCTTTTGCAACTGCCACCCGTGCCAGCCGTCGGGGCAGCCAGAAAGTGCTTGCCCGGATAGCGCTGGCGCATGTCGTGAAGAATGCCTTGATCGGTGGCCACGATGAAGGTGTCGGTGGGCAGCTTGCCCACGGCGGCAATCAGCTGAGTGGTGGAGCCCACCACATCGGCCAGCGCAGTGACGGCGGCCGGCGATTCGGGGTGAACCAGAATCGCGGCCTCGGGGTGGGCATTGGCCAGGGCCTGTAGCTCGTCGGCCTTGAATTCGTCATGGACCACGCAACTGCCCTGCCACAGCAGCATGTCGGCACCGGTTTGTTGCTGGATGTGGCTGCCCAGATGGCGGTCGGGTGCCCAGAGGATTTTCTCGCCACGCGCGTGCAGGGCGGCCACGATGTCCTGCCCAACCGAAGAGGTGACTACCCAGTCGGCCCGGGCTTTCACGGCAGCGCTGGTGTTGGCATAGACGACCACGGTGCGGTCGGGGTGAGCGTCGCAGAAGCGGCTGAACTCGTCGGCCGGGCAGCCCAGGTCCAGAGAGCAGGTGGCATCGCCGTCGGGCATGAGCACGGTCTTCTCGGGGCTGAGGATTTTTGCGGTCTCGCCCATGAAGCGCACGCCGGCCACGATCAGGGTCTTGGCGGGATGGTTGGCACCAAAGCGCGCCATCTCCAGGGAGTCGCCCACGCAGCCGCCGGTATCGCGTGCGAGGTCCTGCAATGCACCGTCCACATAGTAGTGGGCGACCGTGACGGCATTGCGTTCCTTGAGAAGAGCCTTGATGCGCTGCGCCGTCTCGCGCTGCTGCTGGCGGTCTTGCTGCGGCAGCACCCTGGCCCAGGCCTGGCCTGTGCTGCACTGGCTGCTGCTGCCCGGTGCGGGCTGGTCGAATTCCACGGTTCTGATCGTCATCGTCTCCATCCTGAGTTGCGCTGTTAAATATTTATACTCAATCTGAGTATTATTAAAACCGCTTTTTTTGAATTTGTCATCAGGGAGACAAATTAGGCTGGATGGCGTTGCTTTTCAGCGCAGTCAGTGCTCGGGAAGGCAATCCAGAGCATGGATGGATCGCTTATTCAGCAATGACTTGATGCTTCTGAAAAATGAGCAAGTGGAGGATGTTCAGGCGGGTTGCCTGAGCAGGTGCTGGCGCAGGGCCAGGCGGGTGGCGGCCAGATCCCAGCCGCCCCAGCCGCAGGATTTGAAGAGTACAGGCTTCGTGGAGCGCGACCAGTCCTGATGCACCACGGCGGCCAGCGTGGGCAGGGTGTCGACCTCGATGCCGGCCTGCAGCAGGTCGCCGGCCTCGTGCGCAGCATCGGCGGTGTCGACGACGATCTGGCCCTGGTGCAGAAAGCGCCGGCA
The DNA here is from genome assembly GCF_053615495.1 of Comamonas sp. HJ-2. Taxonomy (NCBI): domain Bacteria; kingdom Pseudomonadati; phylum Pseudomonadota; class Betaproteobacteria; order Burkholderiales; family Comamonadaceae; genus Comamonas; species Comamonas sp. HJ-2. The sequence continues at coordinate 26,824 of NZ_JBSIFD010000010.1, forward strand.
CAACTCGGGATCCAGTTCCACCATTTGCGGCGTGAAGGCGCCGACAGCGCAGACAAAGGCATCGGGTCTTGCCGCCTCATGCAGCACCACGGCCTGCGCGGGCGTGCAGGTCACAATCAGCGGGCAGTGCCGGGCGGCTTCCTCCAGGTCGTCGGTGATGCGCGCATGCAGACCCAGGTCGCGGGCCTCGTCTGCAAGCCGCTGCGCGCTGCTGGCACTGCGCGAGTGAATCCAGACCTCCTGCGTGCCAAGGCCCTGGGCAAAAGCCTGCATATGGGCGCTGCCCTGCACGCCGGCGCCGACGATGAGTAGGGCGCCTTGAGGCCTGGGGGCCAGGCGGCGCGCTGCCAGCAGCGATACGGCTGCGGTGCGTCTGGCCGTGACGGTGGGGCCGTCCAGAATCAGTTGACGCACTCCGGTCGCTGCATCAAAAACCACGATATCGCCCTGAATGGTAGGTCTGCCCATCCGGGCATTGCCTGGCGTGAAACTGATGAGCTTGGTCATGACCACCTGGCCATCGGTGGCCGGCATGCAGAACAGGCAATTGCCCGCAGCCGTCGGCATGACGATGCGTGGCGGAACCGAGACACTGCAACTGTTTTGCAGCTGGCGCAAAAGTGCTTCGATCTCATCGGCCAGGGCGGACCATGGCAGCAGTGCGGCAGTGGCGCGGGCGTCCAGAGACGCTGTCGAGGGCTGGGTCTGGGCATTCATGGGCAGTCGTATGGGGGCAGCGGACAAGCTTCTGAGCTTACAGAATTGCAAGCCCGGCCCGGTGTTGACCGACAGAATCTCGCTGCACGAACGCTTCTGGCGAAGGCTGCCAGCGCGCACAATAGCCACTGTCTTATCCATCGATTTTGTCGTACACATGTTTGGCTTTTCTCCCCGCTCCGGGCAACGCAAGGACCCTACCTGGACACAAGCGCCTTCCAGTCGTGGTCATGTCGAGCCTGTCTGGCGGGATGGCGGCTCGGCTGCAAGATATGAGCCGACCCAGCAGCAGTCGGCAGCACCGCGCAAATCCTCTTCGGCCAAGCTCTGGGTATCGGCGGCCCTGGCGGTGGTGGGCCTGCTGGCAGTGGCCTTTCTGTTTCTGAGCATGGTCGATGTGGTGGAGGAACAGGTAGCCCGCAACCAGCCTCAGTCCATGCCTGGCGCGCCGGGCGTGCCCTTGATCTCCACGCCTGCCGGCCGCTGAACACCAGGCCAAACGTCAACAATGCTGCGCTGCAGCTTGACTGAGGTGGCAAAAGCACAGCTTGATACCTGCATTCGGAGCCGCAGCCCTTAATATCGCCACCCGGCGCAGGCCGCGTGCAACACAGCTAAGGAGTAAGCACCATGAGATGGGAAGGTAACCGCGAGTCGGACAACGTCGAGGATCGCCGTGGAGACGGTGGTGGTGGCGGTGGTTTTCCCATTGGTGGTCGCAGCATCGGCATCGGCACCGTGGTGCTGGCGCTGATTGGCTGGGGCGTGTTCGGCATCAACCCACTGACCACGATTGGCGTTCTCTCCGGTGGGGGCTCGCCCCAGGTGCAGCAGGCTCCGGCGCATCGCCCGGCTGGCGATGACCAGGGGGCCAAGTTTGTCTCCACGGTGCTGGCTTCAACCGAGGATGTCTGGACCCAGATCTTCCGTGAAGGCGGTGCTCAGTATCAGAACCCCAAGCTGGTGCTGTTCACCGGCGTGACGCGCACGGCCTGCGGCACGGGACAGTCGGCCATGGGGCCGTTTTACTGCCCGGGTGACTACAAGGTCTATCTGGACATGGACTTCTTCAACACCATGAGCCGTCAGCTTGGTGCTCCCGGTGAGTTCGCGCGCGCTTATGTGGTTGCCCATGAAGTGGGCCACCATGTGCAGAACCTGCTCGGCATCTCGGGCAAGGTGGACAGCATGCGTGGCCGTGTCAGCGAACGCGAGCAAAATGCCATGTCCGTGCGTCTGGAGCTGCAGGCCGACTGCCTGGCCGGCATCTGGGCCAACAAGTCGCAGCAGGCCAAGAGCTGGCTGGAGCAGGGCGATATCGAGTCGGCGATGAATGCCGCACAGCAGATCGGCGACGACAAGCTGCAGCGCGAAGCCACGGGCACGGTGCGTCCCGACAGCTTTACCCATGGCTCCAGCGCCCAGCGTGTGCGCTGGTTCACCCAGGGCTACAAGAGCGGCAGCGTCAAGGCCTGCGATACCTTCGCAGCTCAGTCGCTTTGAGCCACAAGTTGGCCTGAACCAGGCGTGTGCACTGTCACACGCCTTTGTTTTTGGGGCGGCAGAATGTGAAAATCCGGGTTATCCCGATAGATTGCACGGGATATTGGCAAGGCTTTTTACGCGTGAAAACAGAGGGGGCGAAGGCTTTTCATCTGCAGAAAATCACAAAGCCAACGCGAAAAACCCACTCGGTGCGACAATAACGCCCTCAATGACAAGCTCTTTCTCCAATCTTCACTTGGCTGAGCCCCTGGCACGCGCAGTGGCCGACATGGGCTATGAGTCCATGACTCCGATTCAGGCGCAGGCCATTCCGGTGGTATTGACCGGCAAGGACGTCATGGGCGCAGCCCAGACCGGCACAGGCAAGACGGCGGCTTTCTCCCTGCCCCTGCTGCAGCGCCTGATGCGCCATGAAAACGCCTCGGCATCGCCTGCCCGCCATCCGGTGCGTGCCCTGGTGCTGCTGCCCACGCGTGAGCTGGCCGACCAGGTGGCACAACAGATTGCCCTGTACGCCAAGCACACCAAGCTGCGCAGCACCGTGGTGTTTGGTGGCATGGATATGAAGCCCCAGACCATCGAGCTGAAAAAAGGCGTCGAGGTGCTGGTGGCCACGCCCGGTCGTCTGCTGGACCACATCGAGGCCAAGAATGTGGTGCTCAATCAGGTGGAGTATGTGGTGCTGGACGAGGCCGACCGCATGCTGGATATCGGCTTTCTGCCCGATTTGCAGCGCATCCTCTCCTATCTGCCCAAGAGTCGCACCACGCTGCTGTTCTCGGCCACGTTCTCGCCCGAGATCAAGCGTCTGGCCGGCAGCTATCTGCAGGATCCGGTGACCATCGAGGTGGCTCGTCCCAACGAGACTGCATCCACCGTGGAGCAGCGCTTCTACAAGGTCACGGATGACGACAAGCGTTACGCGATTCGTTCCGTGCTCAAGGAGCGCGACATTCGCCAGGCCTTTATCTTCTCCAACAGCAAGCTGGGTTGTGCGCGTCTGACGCGTGCCCTGGAGCGTGACGGTCTGCGTGCCGCCGCACTGCATGGAGACAAGAGCCAGGACGAGCGCCTGAAGGCGCTGGAAGCCTTCAAAGCCGGCGAGGTGGATCTGCTGGTCTGTACCGATGTGGCCGCGCGAGGTCTGGACATCAAGGATGTGCCCGCAGTCTTCAACTACGACGTGCCTTTCAATGCGGAAGACTATGTGCACCGCATCGGCCGTACCGGTCGAGCCGGCGCATCGGGCCTGGCAGTGACTCTGGTGACCGATCATGACAGCCGCAATGTGGCCGACATCGAAAAGCTCACCAAGAAGAAGATCGAAGTCGAGCCCGCGCCCATGCTGGATTTCCGTCCGGCACGCCGCAGCCGCAGCGACGAGGAGTATCGTCCGCGTCGCGAGCGCGAATTCGATGCAGCATCGCGTGGCGGTCATGCGCATCGTCCATCGCGCATGGCCCAGCGTCCTGTCAATCTGGATCCGTTCTTTGACAAGCCCTATGAGGCCAGCAGCGTCAGCGAGACCGCATCCTGGGACAGCAAGCATGCAGCCCCGGTCAAGAGCACAAGCATCAAGCCCAAGCGCAAGATTGCCGCTTTGTTCAAGGCTCCCGTCGTGGCTTCCTGAACACGGGGTCATCGCGCCACAAGAAACGCCTGCGGATGCAGGCGTTTCTTTTTTGAAGCATCAGCCCTTGCTGCCAGGCACCTGAGCCTGTGGGCACTGCAGCTGTATCAGCTCTCGTTCGTCCATGCGCTCCCCGATTCTCATCATGCTGAGGCAGCCGCCCCAGACGCAACCGGTGTCCATGGCCATCAGATCGGGCCGGTTGACATGGCCCAGCGTGGACCAGTGCCCAACAGCCATGGGTGTATCGGCAGTGAGCCGGCCCGGCACATCGAACCAGGGCATCAGTCCTTCGGGTGCGTGATCGGCGGATTCCGCGCTCTCAAAATCCATGACGCCCTCGGCACTGCAAAAACGCAGACGGGTAAAGGCGTTGACGATGCAGCGCAGTCTGTCATCGCCTTGCAGGTCGGCGGACCAGCGATCGGGCTGGTTGCCGTACATATTCTGCAAAAAACGCGCATGGTCGGCATGCTGAAGCACGGCCTGAACTTCGGTGCTGAAGGCCACGGCATCCTGCACACTCCATTGAGGAAGCACGCCGGCATGCACCATGAGAAGGTTCTCACCCAGCGCATTGGTGTGCAGGCGAGCCAGAGGCTGCTGGCGCAGCCAGTGCAGCAGGTCATCGCAATCGGGTGCGCTCAGAACCTGGGCCAGAGTGTCGCGCTTGCTTTGACGGCGAAGGCCCCGGGCTGCGGCCAGCAGGTGCAGGTCGTGATTGCCGAGCAGAGGGCGAATGGCATCGCCGCCCTGCATGCAGCGGCGCAATACCTCGGCGGATTTGGGGCCGCGATTGACAAGGTCGCCGAGCACGTAAAGTGTGTCCCGACTTGCGGAAAAATCCACGGTTTGCAATAAGCGCTCGAAAGCGTCATCGCAGCCCTGGATGTCCCCGATACAGTAAAGTGCCATGGTCTTCTTTCTGATGGACGAGTCAGGGATTTTCTGCTGTTTGCATTGCTGACACTGCTTAACGGGGTGTTTGTAATGTCGAAACTGGCATTGGCCTTCCGGCTGCAGGGCAGGATTGCCGGCTTTGGCAAAGCTCGTGAGCAAGGACGCCAAAGCTGTGCTGGAGTTGCTTGAGAGTCCACGCAGTTTCTGTCTTTCGTGCAGCTTGAAATTACCTCCATCGGACGCTCAACGGTATTGGGGTGGGGCTGCGATCAGCGATGGATTGGCCGTTTGGCTGATATCTCCGGGAATATTGGAAAGGACAGCAACCATTTCGGCAACGACTATCGTCGTAACTGCTATTACATTTATAACGATTATCTTTGGAGAGCTTGCTCAAAAGCGTATCGGGCAGCCCTATTCAGCGCTGGTTTCGGCATGGCAAGGCGCTCCATGGCCTGGGTTGCATCTATCGCAAAGTCCTTTGTGCGTTTGTTGTCATTTTCAATGCATGTCATATTGACTTTGCTGCGGATTAGTGAGTTCACCTGTGCAGCAATGATCGAGGAAGAAATCGCAGCTGGTTTGGAGCAGGGGCGTCAGCCAGGTTTGATGGAGGTGCATGAACATCAGGCGGCGTAAGCGTATTTCATTTAGACGATATTTATCTGACGTATTCAATGTTATTTACGCCGATATGTATTACCTGGATGGCGAAATGGCGATGCATCAGGTTCTGCAGGCCTATGCCTGGCGGTTGCCCGGATGGAGAGCTGGGAAGACATTCCTGGTTACTGCATGCCGCAGCTCGCTGGACGAGATGCAAGGCATCATCGGCGTGTCCAATGGGCTGGCGCTCGCTGAGAAGTCACAAGACCTGCAGGGAGAGCAGGCGCTGGCTTTGAAATTATTGCCTGAGACTTGGTGCGGGCCGAGGCGGCTGGATCAACTGCGTGCCAATGCAGGGAGCGGGGTGTTTTTCGTCGACGAATATGGGGCGGAGCAGGGCATCACGACACCGCATGATTGGCTCTAAGCATGGTTGGCTCTAAGTCAGTGCCAGAGAGCTTTGCTTCTTGGAGGAGCTGAGGCCTGGGCAACTCGCAGAGAAGACGGATTCTGGCTGCTCAAGGGCCTGATGCCTATTCAGAATTGAAGGCCAGGCTGACTATTTGAGTATTGCCAGGCGAAGGCCGGGGCGCACCATAACACGCCGGCCGGTTTATTCCTTGCCCAAGCAGCCATTTGCCCGTTCCGGACGTGAAGGTCTTGTGTGGTGCCTGGATATTTGAGCTGATCGATTTGGACGAAAGCGTATCGACGGGATATTGGCAGCTCCTGAGGCTGAATAGCTATTTATTAACACGTGGTTGCATTTTATAGATATTCTGAATTGTGGTTTTTGCTTACTAGGAAAATCATGAATTTGAAATTCCGGCATTTATAATGAGTTCACTTTAATCAACCAAGAAGCGCAAATCATGAGCACTTACAAGGAACTCCTGAAGCAGAGAGAAGAGCTGGAACAGCAAATCAACGAAGCCCGTTCGCGTGAACTGGCTGAAGCTGTGAGCAAGGTTCGCGGCCTGATTGCCGAGTACGGCTTGACTGCTGAAGATGTTTTCCCTCCCGCTCGCGCGCGCTCTTCCGCCAATGCGGGCGCCAAGGTGGCCCCCAAGTATCGTGATCCTGCTACGGGTCAGACTTGGACCGGTCGTGGCAAGCCGCCAAAGTGGATTGCAGACCAGGATCGCGAAAAGTTCGCTATTTGATCTGCTTTTGCGCACGTTGAAAGAGCCCGCCTTGGCGGGCTTTTTTCATGGCTGCAAGGTTTGCGGCAGCGCAAACAAGAGTTCTCTTCGATGCTGGCGACTACGCGGCACAATAAGAGTCCATGAACAAGCAGGTGTTGATTGCGGGTGGCGGTATTGGCGGTCTGGCAGCTGCCATTGCGGCGGTGCGGGCTGACTGGGATGTGCGTCTGTTCGAGCGTGCAGCGCAGTTTTCCGAAGTCGGAGCCGGTATTCAGCTGGGGCCCAATGTGGTGCGCTGTCTTCAGGCATGGGGGCTGCAGCGATCGTTGCAGCAGGTTGTGGCCTGCCCTTTGTCCTTGCGAGCCTGCAGTGCCGTGACGGGGCAAGAGCTGGGGCGATTGCCCCTGGGCGCAGATATGGTGCAGCGCTATGGAGCCAGCTACCTGACCATTCATCGCGCCGACCTGCACCAGATTCTGCTGGAGGCCTTGCAGGCTCTGCCAGAGGCTCACCTCAACCTCGACCAGTTCGTCAGCAGCTATAGCCAGCAGGACGGCGTGGTCACCATTCGCACCAGTACCGGCAAGCTCATCGAGGGCGACGCCCTGATCGGCGCTGATGGCGTGCGCAGTGCCGTGCGTGCACAGATGCTGGGTGATGGCCCGCCGCGTGTGACCGGGCACCTGGCCTACCGTGCCCTGGTGCATCAGGCCAATCTGCCCAAGCGCTTGCGCACCAGCGAGGTCACGGCCTGGCTGGGTCCGCAGCTGCACGCCATTCAGTACCCCGTGCGCCGCGGCGAGCTGCAGAATCTGGTGGTCATTGTGCAGGGGCCGGCCCCCGAGGATCTGGACAACTGGGATCACTCGGCCAATCTGCCCGATCTGCTGCAGCATCTTCAGGGCGCATGCGCTTACCTGCAGGATCTGGTTCAACATGTTCCCGATGTGGGTGGTGAATGGCGTTTGTGGCCGGTGGCCGACCGGCTGCCGGTGTCGTCAGAGGCCCAGATGGTGCAGGGCCTTGTAGCCCTGCTGGGCGATGCGGCCCATCCCATGCGTCCCTATCTGGCACAGGGTGCGGGCATGGCCATCGAGGATGCAGCCGAGTTGCAGAGTGCTCTGTCCATGCACGATCTGGATGTCAGTCTGCGGCTGCGCCGCTATGCGCTGAATCGCTGGCAGCGCAATGCCAGGGTGCAGGAACGCTCGCTGCGCAATGGCCGGATCTTCCACGCGACAGGGCCTGTTCGCTGGGGGCGCGATCTGTCGCTGCGCGCCCTGGGCGGGCGCATCATGGATGTGCCCTGGCTCTATGAGGGCGCGCTCTAGCAACCGGTTGCCATAGCCGGAATGGTTTTCGCGCCGGTGCCTGCCCAGCAGATAGACCGCCTCAGTTGCTGGCCTTGTGCAGCAATGGCGAAGGCTTGATGAGCTGGTAAGCCAGCACGCCGCTGCCCAGCATGGCGGCAATCATCAGCATCACGGCCTGATAGATGTCGGCATTCTGGCGTTCCGCAACGCCTGCAACCAGCCCGGACAGCCACTGCATGAGCGCGGCTCCGAGAAACATGGCCATGGTGAAGATGGACAGTGCGCGTCCCGTCGTGGCCGGTGGGTAGGAGGAACGCACATCGGCATAGATCAGCGTGCCGTAGCCCGACAGCACGCTCATGACCAGCAGCAGCAGCACGCTGCCTACGGATTGGTGGAGCAGGGCCAGCGCTACAAAAACGGTTGCCATGAGCAGCGCAAAGCGTGCAATGCGCTGGCGACGCCTGGCCGGACCGGGGTCCAGCCGGCCGAACATGGAAGGCACAAACAGCGAAATGACGGAGCAGGCCAGGGCCACATTGCCGGTCGTGACCAATGAAAACTGGTAGCGATCCATCAGCATGGGACTGAGCCAGAGGCCGCGCACGGTGAGAAACGAGGCGTAGCTGACCATGCCCAGCAGCACAATGCCCCAGGTATGGGGCAGCAGCAGCAGGCTGCCAAAACCTTGCAGCGCCTGCATGAAGCCGGGCTTGGGCTGGGCATCGCCGGGAAGCTCGGGCTCGTGCACCTTGAAGAAAATCAGCAGCCAGGACAGCGCACTCAGCACCGCCAGCAGCGCAAAGCCGGCGCGCCAGCCCATGTGCTGCACCAGCCAGGCCATGGGTGTGCCGGTAAACAGCAGGCCCAGCCCGCCCAGGCCCAGGCCTATGCCCGAGAGGTAGGCAAATTTATCGGCCGGAAAGTGGCGCGCGATAAACATGGTGCTAGCCAGAAAGGCGGGCGAGCAGCCCACGCCGATCAGCAGCTGACCCAGCATCAGCCAGGAATAGCTGGGTGCGAGTGCGGACAGCGCGGCGCCCGCAATCGACAGCGGAAAGGCCAGCAGCACGGTGCGGCGCAGGCCGTAGATATCCATGCCTATGCCCATGAGCAGCTGGGCCACGCCGAAGGACAGTGCAAACAGCCCGGCAAACGAGCCCAGCGACTGCGCGGACAGGCCGAAGTCCGTGCGCAGACCGTCAGCGATGATGGAGGTGACGGTTCTGAAGGCCTGGCTCAATGCAAAGCCTGTGAGCAGGCAGACCAGCATGGCCCAGGCGGAAGAGTCGGGTTTGGGGCTGGCGCTCGGCGCAGCCTCGGCGGCGCTGTGATCGGAAGACATGGGCAGTTTGTTGTGATGTTAGGTTTTGCACGGAGCCTAAAGAATTCAGGCTGCCCGCGCTGTCACGAAAGAGCAGCAGGGGCAGCCTGAATGGCGATGGCCTTGATGACCGGCCTACAGCTCGGTGCGCAGGCTCCAGATCTCGGGGAACAGCACCACGTCCAGCATCTTCTTGAGATAGCTCACGCCGCCGGTGCCGCCCGTGCCGCGCTTGAAGCCGATGACGCGCTCCACCGTGGTCAGGTGGCGGAAGCGCCAGAGACGGAAGGCATCTTCGATATCGGCCAGCTTTTCTCCCAGCTGGTACAGATCCCAATACTTGTGCGGATCGCGGTAGACGGTGATCCAGGCCTGCTTCACGCCCTCGCTGGCCTCATAGGGCTGGGTCCAGTCGCGCTGCAGGCGGTCGGCAGGCACGGCGATGCCTTCGCGGGCCAGCAACTGCAGGGCCACGTCGTACAGCGATGGCGATTCGTAGGCGGCCTGCACCTGGGCCAGCAGATCGCTGCGGTGGGCGTGGGGCTGGAGCATGGCCGCGTTCTTGTTGCCCAGCGCAAACTCGATGCAGCGGTACTGGTAGCTCTGAAAGCCGCTGGAGTTGGCCAGATAGGGGCGCATGGCCGAGTACTCAGGCGGTGTCATGGTGGACAGCACGGTCCAGGCGCTGACCAGCTGCTCCATGATGCGCGAGACGCGCGCCAGCATCTTGAAGGCATCGGGCTTGGTTTCGCCCGATGCATTGGCAATGGCTGCCGTAGCCGCGCGCACCTCGTGCAGCATCAGCTTCATCCACAGCTCGCTGGTCTGGTGCTGCACGATGAACAGCATCTCGTCATGGGCGGGCGACAGCGGATGCTGGGCCGTGAGAATCTGGTCCAGATGCAGATAGTCGCCATAGCTCATGTCACGGCTGAAGTCGAGCTGTGCTTTCTCGTCGCGGACGATGGCTGCGCCGCCATGCAGGGGGCAACCGGAGGATTCATTCGTCATGGTCAAATCATCTTTGATAGGTCAGTGCGCGCAGCGTAACCGAATCCGGGCACACAAAGCCTGCAAGAACGTGGATGCAAGCTGCCATGGCTTTGCGTAAAGTCGGGCCAGTCACAGACCGATGACAGAAAACGCACTCAGCCGAGATTCACGCCATGCCCAGTCCTCTGCCTTCCACCGCCGCTGCAAATTCGCAAACAGATGAGCGCATGATCCAGTGCTGCCGCTGGCTGGAGAGCGAAGAGCCCATGCCCGCGCTGGAGGAACTGGCGCAGCGGCTGGGGCTCAGTCCCTGGCAGTTGCACCGCAACTTCAAGCGCGCCACGGGGCTTACGCCCAAGGCCTATGCCAAGGCCCATCGCGGCAGGCATGTGCGTGCCGCGCTGGCGCAGGAGGCCAGCGAGTCGGTCACCGATGCGGCCTATCTGAGCGGCTATGAAGCCAGCAGCAGCTTCTACAAGGACGCACCGGCCATGCTGGGCATGGCGCCGCAGTCCTATCGCAGGCGCGGCCAGGACCAGCGTATCCGCTTTGCCCTGGCCGAATGCTCGCTGGGCAGCCTGCTGGTGGCCAGCACCGACAAGGGCGTGTGCTGCGTGCTGCTGGGCGATGATCCCCATGCGCTGGTGGACGATCTGCAGCAGCGTTTTGCGGCGGCGCAACTGATCGGGGCCGACGCCCAGTATGAGCAGACCGTGGCCCAGGTGGTGGCCCTGATGGAGCAGCCCAGGCTGGGGCTGGCCCTGCCGCTGGATATTCAGGGCACGGCGTTTCAGCAGCGCGTGTGGCAGGCGCTGCAGAGCATTCCGGCCGGGCAGACCGTCAGCTACAGCGAACTGGCCCGGCAACTGGGCCAGCCCAGCGCCACGCGGGCCGTGGCCAGCGCGGTGGCGGCCAACCCGATTGCAGTGGCCGTGCCCTGTCATCGTGTGCTGCGCAACGACGGCAGCATCTCGGGCTATCGCTGGGGTGTGGAGCGCAAGCGTGCGCTGCTGCTGCGCGAGGCCCAGCAGGCCCGACTCAAGCTCTCTTAAAGAGAGCTGCCATCGCATGATCCTCAATGACTTTGAATTGATTTATATCCGAAATCATTGGTTGATGAGCGATAGCAGCTATGAATTTAATGAATGAAGCACAGGCGCGCTACGGCGCAGCCCCCTGTGATAGAAAACCGCATGCTGCTTGAAGTCTCCATTGCCCTGCCCGCGCGTTACCGCTTTGACGAATTCGTGCATTTCCATGATCGCGACGAGCAGCAACTGGCCGAGCGGGTCGATGCCGCTGCGCGCAGCCTGCACAAGGCCATCATGTGGAAGCGCAGCCCCGCCTTGCTGCAGCTGCAATGGCAGACCGGACAGGTGCAGGCCAGCTTGCATGCAGCGCACACAGAGCCGGCAGAGGCAGACCGGGCTGCGCTGCAGGCCATGGTGAAACGCATGCTGGGGCTGATCTACGCGCCCGGCCAGCTGGAGCTGGCGCATGGCGGCCACCGCGAGCTGGGCGCGCTGCTGTCGCGCCAGGCCGGCCTGCATGTACCCGGCTCGCCCACGCCCTTCGAGGCGCTGACCTGGGCCATCACCGGCCAGCAGATCACGGTGGCCGTGGCCGTTTCGCTGCGGCGCAAGCTGATCGCGCTGGCGGGCGAGCCGCTGGCGCAAGGCGGTGACATGCCGGCCCTGCACGCTTATCCCGATGCACAGCGCGTGGCGGCCTTGGGGCTGGACGCGCTGCGCGGCGCGGGCTTTTCCCAGGCCAAGGCCCAGACCCTGCTGGCCGTGGCCCAGGCCGTTGCCGAGGGGCAGCTGCCGCTGGACGACTGGGCCGCCCGCAGCGCCGCTGGCCATTGGCAGGAGCAGGATGTGGCCGCTGCCTCGGCGCAATTGCTGGCGGTCAAGGGCATAGGGCCGTGGACGGTGAACTACACCTTGCTGCGCGGTTATGGCTGGCCCGACGGCAGTCTGCACGGCGATGTGGCAGTGCGCCGGGCCATCGGTCTGCTTACCGGCAGCGACAAGCCCGACGCGCGTGCCGCCAGCGACTGGCTGGAACAGTTCAGGCCCTGGCGCGCGCTGGTGGCCGCGCACCTGTGGGCCTCGCTGGCCGACAGCGCCTATTGAGAGGCGGCAGGCGGCAGCGCTTCAGAGCGGCGGCGACAGCACCAGCAGCAGCAGGCGTGCGGGCTGGTCCGAGGCATTGGCCAGGCGGTGTTCGCTGTCCACCACCAGCGTGGCCGTGTCGCCCGCATGCAGCAGCACCTGCTCCTGGGCGGTGAAGACTTCGATGCTGCCTTCGAGCACATGAAAGACCTCGCGTGTGCCTGCGCGATGGGCCGCGAAATGGCTGGAGACCGCATGCGGCGGAAAGCGGTATTGCACGAGGTTCACACCCGCGCTGGGGCTGGCCAGGGCCAGGCGCTCCACGCCGCTGACCTCGTCGACAAAGCGCAGGTTCTCGCCGGCGCGCGTGATCTGCGCGCTGGGCGCGCTTTGCACCAGCTCGCCCAGCTCGCAGCCCAGACCTTGTGCAATCGCCATGGCATTGCGCAGGCTGGTGGCCAGCAGGCCGCGTTCCACGCGCGACAGCGCACCCGGTGAGACGCCGCTGGCCTGGGCCAGCTGATCCAGTGTGATGCCCAGCTGGGCGCGGCGCGCGCGGACGGCGGCGCCGAAAAGCGCATCCTGCTCCGATGCCTGCGATGCGGTGGTGGAGTTCAAGTCTGGCTCCTTGTCATGGCGTCTGTTCTTGTGTTGAAAATTTTCCTATGAGAAAATAATTTTGCGTATAGGAAATTATTTTTCGAGGATGAATGCAATGTACATGTTTATCAGTGCCTTGCCCGTGGCCACCGTCATCGCCGTCCTGCTGGCGGGCTGGCGCTCGCTGCATGCCGCAGCGCTGGGCGTGGCGGTGGCGCTGCTGGTGATTGCCGCAGCCTTTGCGCAGCCCGCTTCAGCATGGCTGGCCGCGGGCATGCACTGGGCGCCGGTGCTGCTGGAAGTGCTGCTGATCGTGGCAGGCGGGCTGCTGCTGTCCGAGGTGCTGCGCGCGTCGGGAGCGCAGAAGGCCCTGGCCGACTGGCTGCTGGCCAGGGCCGGCAGCGGCACGGGCGCCGTGCTGCTGGTGGTGCATGGCATCACGCCGTTTGCCGAGTCGGTCACCGGCTTCGGCGTGGGCGTGACCATAGGCATACCGCTGCTCGCGCACTTCGGCTTGCCGCCGCGCAAGGTGGTGCTCATCGGCCTGCTGGGCCTGTGCGCCGTGCCCTGGGGCTCCATGGGGCCGGGGACGCTGGTGGCAGCCACCATGGCGGGTCTGCCGTTCAAGGAGCTGGGTCAGGCTTCGGCCCTGGTCAGCGTGATTCCGTTTGTCATCACCGGCATGGCGGCGGCGGCTCTGGCGAGTGTGCCGGGCCGTCGCTGGCCGGCTCTGCTGCAGGGCCTGCTGTCGGGTCTGTTGCTGACGGCGGCCGTGGCTCTGATGAATACCCTGGCAGGCACGGCGCCCGCGGGGGCACTCGGTGCCTTGCTGGTGGTGGGCTGGCATCTGCTGCGGCTGCGCGTGTCGCAAGTGGACGCGGACAAGCCGCCCCTGAGCGCACCGGGGCGGCGTGCGCTGGCGGCCTATGCGCTGCTGCTGGGAGGCGTGCTGGCGGCGGCAGCGCTGCTGCGCACCCTGGATCTGCCCGCTGCCTGGCATGGGCTGGCTTCGCCGGGACTGTGGCTGCTGGTGGCGGCGGTTTTTTTCACGCGAGGCCGGCCGGCGCGCCCATCGCTGGCAAAGGTCTGGCGCTCCTGGCTGCAGGTGGCACCGGTCACGGCGCTGTTCATTGTGCTGGGCGTGCTGATGGCGGTTTCGGGCATGGCCGCGCAACTGGCCCAGGCGCTGGCCCGCAGCGGGTCGCTGTATCTGCTGGCTGCACCCTTTGTGGGAGCGTTGGGCGGCTTCGTGACCGGCTCCAATACCGGGGCGAATGCCATGTTCGCGGCCACGCAGGCCGAGATCGCCCAGGCGCTGGGCGCGCCGCTGCTGCCATTCATGGCCGTGCACAACGTCAGTGCCTCGTTGCTGCTCATGGCTTCGCCCGGCAAGGTGGAGATGGCCGTGCAACTGCTGGCGCAGGGGGCTGATCAGCGGCGCTGGGTGCAGCGAAGCGTGCTGATGCTGGATCTGGCCGCCGTGGCTCTGATGGGCGTGCTCAATTGGAGCTGGGCGCGGGCCTGACCGGATGCCGGCCGGCCCGCCCCCGGTGCCTGCCTCAGGTCACGGCGTGCACGGTATTGAACTCGGGCCGTTGCCATTCGCCCGATTCCAGCACCTGGCGCAGATGCTCGACGGCATTCCAGACATCGGCAAAGCCCACATACAGCGGCGTGAAGCCGAAACGCAGAATGTCCTTGTGCCTGCCCGTGCCGCCGTCGCCCTTGCGGAAGTCGCCGATCACGCCGCGTGCAATCAGCGCCTGGACAATGGCGTAGGCGCCGCTGCCCTGGCCATTCACGCCCAGGCCTTCTTCCCGGGTCAGGCAGACCTGGGAGCCGCGTGCCGCATGCTCGCGCGGTGTCGCCAGACCCAGGCCGTGGCCCTGGCAGCGCTCTTCCACGAGCTGGATGAACAGATCGGTCAGCTCCAGCGATTTCTGTCGCAGCGCGGCCATGCCTCCGAAAGCCTCGGCTTCGGTGTAGATGTCGATGCCGCATTGCAGCACGCTCATGCTGATCATGGGCTGGGTGCCGCAGAGATAGCGCTGTATGCCCTGGGCGGGGTGGTAGTCGGGCACGAACTTGAAGGGTTCGGCGTGGCCGAACCAGCCCGACAGCGGTTGCCAGAAGCGGTTGATCAGGCGTGGATGCGCCCAGACAAAGGCCGGCGCGCCGGGGCCGCCGTTGAGGTATTTGTAGCTGCAGCCCACGGCAAAGTCGGCATCGGCGCCCTTGAGGTCCACGGGCACGGCGCCTGCGCTGTGGCACAGATCCCAGACGCAGAGAATGCCTTTGGCATGGGCGGCGGCCGTGACGGCTGCCATATCGTGCATGGCACCCGTGCGGTAGTTGACATGGGTGAGCATGGAGATCGCCACGTCGGTCTGCAGCGCGCCGGCGATTTCCTCGGGCTCGAGCAGTACCAGCTCCAGGCCGTATTCCTGACACACGGACTGGGCGATATAGAGATCGGTGGGGAAGTTGCTGCGCTCGCTGATCAGCTTTTTGCGGCCGGGCGCATCTTCGCGGGCAATGCGTGCAGCAGCGCTCAGCACCTTGTAGAGATTGATGGAGGTGGTGTCGGTGAACACCAGCTCGCCCTGGCCCACGCCCAGCCAGGGTGCGAACTGGTTGCCCAGGCGCTCGGGCAGCGTGATCCAGCCCGCCTTGTTCCAGGAGGTGATGAGGTCCTGGCCCCATTCCTGCGTCACCACTTCGGCCGCGCGCGCGGCGGCGGCCTTGGGCTGGGCGCCCAGGGAATTGCCGTCCAGGTAGATCATGCCCTGGGGCAGGGCAAAGCGTTCGCGCAGCGCGCGCAGCGGGTCCTGGGCGTCCAGAGCCTGGCAGTCTTGCAAAGTGGTCATTGTCTTCCTTCTCTCATTTTGATAGCTACTGACGATGATTGTGTCTACGCCAGAGCCGGTTCTGATTCAAATATGGCTGGACTCGAATTCGCCCATTGTGTCCGAGACCGGGGCGGCCCCGCTGCCTCGCACCAAGCGCATCAGAGCAGGCTGCGCAACACGGCACGCACCGGCGAGGCATCGGCTTCGATGAGCTTGAGCGGCAGAGCGATCAACTCATAGTCACCCTCGCTAACCTCGTCGAGCACCAGGTTCTCCAGCACGCGCAGGCCGCGCTGGCGGATCACCATATGGCTGTCCAGGCTCTTGCTGCTGGCGGGGTCTATGCTGGCAGTGTCTATGCCGATCAGCTTGACGCCGAGGTCGGCCAGCTTTCGCACGGTTTCGGGGGCATAGGCGGCGAGGTCGGCATCCCAGCCGGTGGGCGCTTTCTCGTAGGTGCGCACCAGCACGCGCGCGGGCAGGCCGGCATCGATGGCGTGCGCTATGTGACTCCATTCGATCAGCGGCCCGCAGCCCATGGCGTGGATCACGCGGCAGGGGCCCAGAAAGGCATCCAGATCGACGGCGCCAATGGCCGCGCCCTGCGCATCGTAGTGCAGCGGCGCATCGGCATGCGCGCCCACATGGGGCGAGAGATGAATGGCGCTGACATTGACCGGGCAGCCCGGGCCAATGCTGGCCACCCATTCCTGGCTATAGGGCGTGTCGCCCGGGAACACCGGTGCGGCAGGATGAATGGCAGGAGAAATATCCCAGATCTGGCGTGTCATGGTGCAACTAGCAATATGTGTATTTCAGCGGGAGCGTGACAAGTAGCGCAGCCTATGTCAAAGACACCGAGCAAGGGCCGCCCCGCAGCGATGGTGTCGTCCCCCTCCCATAGCGCGCAGCGCGTAGAGAGAGGGGGAAGCGGCGGGGCCGCCTAGGCAAAGCCGCTCAGGGGGTGACCTTCTTCTTCCTATACCAAAGAGCATAGACCAGTACCAGCACGATCAGAAACGGTACGCCCACCAGCACGGTGGTGTGGAACTCCTTGGTAAACAGCGTGGTGACGATCACGCCCGCCATCAGCAAGGCGCCGACCAGGGTCAGCACGGGAAAGCCCCACATGCGGAACTCCAGCTTCTGGCCCGGGTGTTCGCGTTGCCAGCGCGGGCGGAAGAACAGATGGGTCACGAACACCATGAACCAGGCAAACATGGCGCCGAACATGGCGATCGACATCATCAGCTCCAGCGACTGCTCGGGCTTGAGCACGTTGAGCACCATGGCCACGGCCATGCCCAGGCAGGAGACGGCAATTGCGCCCAGCGGCACGCCGCTTTTGCTGAGTTTGCTCAGGCCCTTGGGGGCATAGCCGCCGCGCGAGAGGCTGAACATCATGCGCGAGGTGACGTAGAGCTGGCTGTTCATGGCCGACAGCGAGGCCAGCAACACCACGAAGTTGAGGGCCGCGGCCGCGCCGGGGATCTGCAAAATCTCCATCACCTTGACGAACGGGCTCTTGTCCGTGCCCGCATGGCTCCAGGGTACGACGGCCAACATCAGTGCCAGCGACAAGAGATAGAACAGCACCAGGCGCAGCACCGTGGTGCGGAAGGCGCGGGTCACGGCCTGCTTGGGGTTCTGGGCTTCGCCGGCGGCAATGGCAATGGATTCCAGGCTCAGATAGCTGAAGATGGCCACGATCACGCCCACCCAGGTGCCCCACCAGCCGTTGGGGAAGAAGCCGCCGTCGACAAAGTAGTTGTCGAAGCCCACGCCCTCGGGCCGGGTGCCGAAGACCACATAGGCGCCGATCAGGATGAAGGCCACGATGGCAATCACCTTGACCATGGAGAACCAGTACTCGACCTGGCCGAAGGCCTTGACGCTGGTGGCATTGACGGCGGCCAGCAGGACCGAGAACAGCGCCACCCAGATCCATGGGTCCACCATGGGGAACCAGTAGGCCATGTACTTGCCCACAGCCGTGACCTCCATGCCCACGGCCAGCACCACGGCTCCCCAGTAGGCATAGCGCACCACAAAGCCGGCCAGCGGACTGATGTAGTGCTCGGCGTAGGCGCCGAAGGAGCCCGAGGTGGGGTGGGCCACGGTCATCTCGGCCAGGCATCCCATGAGCAGCAGGCCGATGAAGGCGCCGATGGCGTAGCTGATGAGCACGCTGGGGCCGGCAAAGCCGATGGCAAAGGCGCTGCCCATGAAGAGACCGGTACCGATGGCGCCACCGATGGCGATCATGGTCATCTGGGCCGAGTTCAGGTGCTGCTGCAAGCCTGCCTCGCGTTGCTGAATACTGTCAAAGTTGGCCATTGCTGACTTGCGCGTGCGAAAAATCGAAGCGGCAAGTATCCCGCGAATGACCGGCTGCGGCGGCGTGGCGGCGAATGTCCCTGACCCGGCCGGCTCAGCGCTGCGTGCCGGCGTAGTTGCCGGGCGTCAGCGCATGATGGGCCTTGAAGGCGCGCTGCATATGGGCCTGATCGGCAAAGCCCATCTGGTGAGCGACCGAGGCCAGGGGCTCGCCCTGGGCCAGCAGGTGGCGCACGCCATTGAGGCGCAGGTTGAGGCGGTAGGCCCCGGGCGTGACGCCGGTGACGGCCCTGAAGCGGCGGATGAAACGGCTGGGGCTCATGCCGCAGCGCAGGGCCAGGGCCTGGACGCTGGTTTCGTCTTCGGGGCTGCGGTGCATGTGTTGCAGCGCAGGCAGGACGGCATCGGGCGGCTGGGGCTCTGGGGCAGGGGAGTCGGCGGCACGGCCCAGCAGCTGCAGGAAATCCGTCAGCGATTGCTCGTGCTGCCGCAGCTGCGCATCCGTGGCGCTGCCGGCAAGCGGCTGGCAGAGACGGTCTGCCCAGCGCGAGATTTCTGGCTTGTGCAGCGCGCGCCGTGCAAAGCGCAGGCCGCCGACGCCGAGCCGCTCATGAACCCAGTCGGCCTGCACGAACAGCATACGGTAAGACCAGGGCTGCAATATCTCGGGGTTGCAGGCATGCCAGTGGCCGGGCTCGATCAGCACCACGCTGCCAGCGCTCAATGCTTCGGGGCCATCGTCATGCAGAAACAGGGTCTCGCCCTCATCCACGATGCCTATGGAGTACTGCGCGTGCGCATGCAGCCGGTAGCTGTAGCAGGACTGGCGGCTGATGCGCAGCTCGGCCCAGGGGAGGGCCGGGTGGCGGTGGAAATGGTGGCTGGGGGCTGGCATGACGGCCTCATCATGCCAGCATGCTGACCACGCTTGCCACCAGCACCATGGCCAGGGCCTGGTTCAGCCGCCGCTGACGCAGGGGCGTGCTCAGCCATTGGGTCAGTGCATGGCCCAGCGCGGCCCAGCAGCCAACGCCGAGCAGGCAGGCCAGCAAGGAGACGGCGCAAAACAACAGCAATGCAGCAGGCAGCGAGACCTGCTGCGCCGCCAGAGGGGCCACAAACATGCCGATGCCCGAAAGCGCCACCAACCAGGCCTTGGGGTTGAGGCTCTGAATGGCAATGCCTTGCACGAACGCTCCGCCTGGACCGGCCGGCAGTGATGTGGGAGCGCTCTCCCTGGCCGCCCGGCCATGGGCCCCGGGGGCATTGGCCAGCTGCCAGGCCAGCCAGAGCAGATAGAGAGCACAGACACGCGGCGCCCAGCGCAGCAGCTCTGGCTGCTTGAGCAGCCATTGCCCGCTCTGGCCCATCAGCCAGACGATGACGGCGTAGCTGACGCTGGCTCCCAGTACATAGCAGAAGGCGGCGCCAGCGCGGCCGTTGCCATGGCGCAGGGCCAGCACGTTCACCGGCCCTGGCGTGATGGTGCCGGCGAGTGCAAATCCGGCCATGGCCAGAACAGAAGAAAGCATGGACAAACCTGAAACAAGAGATCGCCAGTCTGAGTCCTTGGCCGTTCCAGGTATTGAACAAAATTGCGCCTTTGCTTGGTTAACAAGTGCAAAACGGTGTCTTTTTCAGACAAGGAGCGAAGCTAACTTGCGTTACGCTTGAATGCTTTCGCGAACCTGACCCCCGTCCCATCTTCCATGTCATCCGCAGCAGCTTCTAGCCCATCCCGAGTCTGGCCGGCCGTACGCATGGTGGGGCGTGCCGACATGGGTCGCCAGCGCAGCAATAACGAAGACTCGGTGGGGCTGGAGCCGCAGGCCAGGCCCTGGCCGGTTGCCGTGCTGGCCGACGGCATGGGCGGCTATAACGCGGGCGAGGTGGCCAGCGTCATGGCTGTGGAGCTGATCACGACCAGCGTGCAGCACGGTCCGGCCGCCGATGAATCCATGCTGGCAGCACAGTGCGAGCTGACGGACTCTCTGCACATGGCCAATACGGCCATCTATGCCGCCGCGCAGTCCACGCCCGGCTGCAGCGGCATGGGCACCACGGTGGTGGCCGCCCTGGTGCTGGCGAGCGAAGTGCTGATTGCCCATCTGGGCGACTCCAGGGCCTATGCCTGGCGTGCCGGCCGGCTGCAGCGCCTGACGCGCGACCATTCGCTGGTGCAGCAGGATATCGATGCCGGCCTGATCAGCGAGGCCGATGCCAGGACCTCGCGCTACGGCCATCTGGTGACTAGAGCGTTGGGCGTGATGCCCCAGGTGGAGCCGGAGCTGAACCACTGGCCGCTGCAGCAGGGTGACCGCATCCTGCTGTGCTCGGACGGCCTGACCGATATGCTGAGCGACGCCAGCCTTGCCTCCCTGTTCGAGGAAAACCTGCCGCTGGAGCGGTTGCAGGAGGCCTTGATCGAGGCGGCCAATGCCGCGGGAGGCAAGGACAATATCGGCGTGGTGCTGATTGAGCAGGGCGCCTGATCCCCGGATCTGACCGGGACTCTTAGATCAGACCGCTTTCCAGCGGAGGCAGCTGATGGCGCTGGCGCACGCGGTTGCAGGCGTCCGAGCCCGCGGCGAACTCCCGGCAAGGGGAGGGGCGCCATTCATAAATGCCGCAGTACGCCTTCTCTCCCACCTTGCCCACCAGAGCTGCACAGCGTGGCCTGGCCCAGTCCGTGCCGCGCATGCGGCAGGTGTAGTCGGTGACTTCCTCAACCAGCCCTGCGGGGACACTGCCCCCATGCTCCTGGGACTCGTGCACGGAAAAATCGACACGAAAGGACGCACAGCAGGCGCCGCAGCTAAGGCAGGGGTGGGTCATGGGAAGGCGGAGTTTTTCCGGTGGGGCGGCGATTTTCGCAGCTGTGCAAATCCTTTGGTTGTGCCGGGCCGCAGATTTGTCAACCGCGCCGCTCAATACCCGCCCAAAAGTCCATGCTGCTGGTGCCAATTCGCCACCGTTGTGCACCAATCGCCTACAGTAAATGGAAAATGAGAATCAAAATCAATTAATAATGCGCTATGAGTTCTTTGCAGTCCCCCTCGGCGAGGTCTGAGGCAGTGTCAGTTACTTCGTCCATGAATGCTCTTTCTGTTCAAGCGTCTGAATCCGGCGTGCCATCTTCCAGCGCTGCCGCCGCGGCCACCGGGCCCATCATGGGCCTGGATCAGCTGGTGGTGAATCAGCCGGCCCGGGTGGTGGATCTGGCTTCCTCCGAAGGCGAGGATGAAAGCCTGTTGCTCAGACTCATGGAAATCGGCTTTCTGCCCGGTGAGTCCGTGCGCGTCGTTGCCACCGGCTTTCCCGGCCCCGACCCGCTGGCCGTGCGCATAGGCCAGGCGACGTTTGCGCTGCGCCGCCACGAGGCGTCCCAGGTGCTGGTGCAGCTGGAGGCCGCAGCATGAACGCGCGCGAATCCCAGATCACCATGATGAGCCCTCAAGCTGCGGAGCAGGCGCCCCTGCGTGCCGCGCTGCTGGGCAATCCGAATTGCGGCAAGACGGCGCTGTTCAATCTGCTGACCGGCGCGCGCCAGAAGGTGGCCAACTACGCGGGCGTGACCGTGGAGCGCAAGGAAGGCTGGCTGAGCACGCCCGGCAAGCGCCGCGTGCGCGTGCTGGACCTGCCCGGCACCTACAGCCTCGATGCGCACAGCGAGGACGAGCGCATCACGCGCGACATCGTCAAGGGCCAGCATCCGCGCGAAGCGCCGCCCGAGCTGCTGGTCTGCGTGACCGATGCCACCCATCTGCGCCTGAACCTGCGTCTGGTGCTGGAAGCGCGCGCTCTGGGCTTGCCCATGGTGGTGGTGCTCAATATGAGCGATATGGCGCGTCGCCAGGGACTGGTCATCGACAAGGCCAGGCTCAGCGAGCTGCTGGGCGTGCCCGTGGTGGAGAGCGTGGGCGTGCATCTGTCCGGCGCCAAGGATTTGCTGGCCTGGCTGGACAGCGAGCAGGCCAGGCAGCTCAAGGCGCCGACGCTCGAAGGCCAGTTCAAGCCCGTGACGGGAAGCAACTCGCGCGCCCAGCTGCTGGCCCTGCACCAGCAGGTAGCCGAGATCATGCGCCAGACCGTGCAGGAGCCCGCGGCTCCCACGCAGCGTGACGATCGCATCGACTCCGTGGTGCTGCACCCGCTGTGGGGCACGCTGCTGCTGGTGGTGACTCTGTTCCTGATGTTCCAGGCCGTGTTCAGCTGGGCCGAGCCCCTGATGGACGGCATCGAAGGCCTGGTCAGCGACTTCGGCCAGTGGGTGCATGGCGTGATGCCCGATGGCGTGCTGCGCAGCCTGCTGGTGGACGGCGTGATTGCCGGCACAGGCTCGGTGGTGGTCTTTTTGCCGCAGATCCTGATTCTGTTCTTCTTCATCCTGGTGCTGGAAGACTCGGGCTATCTGCCGCGCGCCGCCTTTTTGCTGGACCGCATCATGGGCAGCGTGGGCCTGTCCGGACGCTCCTTCATCCCGTTGCTGTCCAGCTTTGCCTGTGCCGTGCCCGGCATCATGGCCACGCGTTCGATCTCCAGCTGGCGCGACCGTCTGCTGACCATCATGATCGCGCCGCTGATGACCTGCTCGGCACGCCTGCCCGTGTACACGCTGCTGATCGGCGCCTTCATCCCCGAGCAGACCGTGGCCGGCTTCTTCAATCTGCAGGGCCTGGTGCTGTTTGCCCTCTATGTGGGCGGCATCGTCAGTGCCATGGCCGTGGCCTGGGTGGGCAAGCTGGCCACCAAGGTCAAGACCCGCACGCCGCTGCTGATGGAGCTGCCTTCCTACCGCATCCCCAGCCTGCGCAGCCTGGTGCTGGGCCTGTACGAGCGGGCCATGATCTTCCTGCGCCGCGTCGGCGGCATCATTCTGACCGTCAGCATCGTGCTGTGGTTCCTCTCCAGCTACCCAGGTGCTCCCGAGGGCGTGACCGAAGGCGCGATTCGCTACAGCTTCGCGGGCCAGATCGGCCGTGCGCTGGAAGTGGTGCTGGCACCCATCGGCTTCAACTGGCAGATCGCCATTGCGCTGGTGCCCGGCATGGCCGCACGCGAGGTGGCGGTGGGTGCGCTCGGTACGGTGTATGCGCTGTCGGCCGTGGGCGATGACGCCATGGCCCAGCAGCTGAGCCCGCTGATCGCCAGCAGTTGGTCGATGGCGACCGCGCTGTCGCTGCTGGTCTGGTTTGTGTTTGCGCCCCAGTGCATCTCCACGCTGGCCATGGTCAAGCGCGAAACCAATGGCTGGCGCTATCCGCTGCTGATGGCCGGCTATCTGTTTGCTCTGGCCTATCTGGCCAGCTTTGTGACCTATCGCGTCGCCGTGGCCCTGGGCTGAGAAAGGATTGTCTATGTGGCAGGAACTGATAGTGGGCGCCATCGTGCTGGTGGCCGCCGTGTCGCTGGCCTGGCGTTTCATGCCCGCCGGTCTGCGCAGCAAGCTGACGCGGGTTCATCCTTCGCTGGCGCCTGCGGGCAAGAGCGGCAGTTGCGGCGGTTGCAGCGCCTGTGGTGGCGACAGCTGCTCGGATACGCGCAAGGCTTGAACATAGGCGGAGCCTGACCGCATCAGCTAAAAATATAGCTGCCTGCGCTTGCTATCTATACATTTCAGATGCTTTTATATCTGAAGTCGTTGATTGGCAAGCGCGGGCAGCTTTTTATTTGGTAGCGATAGTGCTTGCGGGCTTGCCGAAAGCTCAGGCGGCTTCCAGCCAGGGCTGGACTTCTTCCTCGCTCAGTGCCGACAGGCCGAACTTCTGGCGTGTGTCATGGCAGCCGTAGGAGGCAAACGGAAAGTCGCGGCAGGGGCGCGAGCGCTGCTCGTAAATGCCGCAGCCTATGCAGCCCGCGCCGACCTCGGGCAGCTCGCGCAGCGCCACGCAGCGCACCGGGTGGCGCTCCGTGCCGTTCATGCGTGCGCGATTGCCTTTGCCGGGCACTTCATGGGCAAGCTCATCGGGGACGGTGCCGCCCATGGATTGCAGCTCGTAAATGGAAAACTCAACGCGGTAGTTCTGGCAGCAGGCGCCACAGTTCAGGCAGGGGTGGACGGATTCGGACATCGGGTTTCTTCAAGGATTCAGGCATCGGGGTCGCGCCGTCCTCCTCCGGGAAGGACGGCTTTCTAGGGAACAGAGGGAAACCGGCGCACAGGGCTGTCTGCGGCTTCCGGTGCCGAGCCACTAGGTATGGCCTTGAAGAAACTTCAGATAGAAGGTGTGGATGCGTACATAAAGCGCACGCACGCGCGCGGCAAAGGATTTGCGCGGGCCGAAGAAGGAAGGCACGCGCGTGTGGCGTGCCATATGCGGCTGGCGCAGCGCCAGCAGGCCGCCGCGCTGGCCGTAGCGGGCATCGCCCTGGGTGGGGCGCAGCGGAAACAGAAACACCGCCAGCTGGCGCAGGGCCCGCTGGCGGTGTGGGGATGTGATGTGGCTCAGGTGCATGGGTGTGGTGGTATGCAGATGAGCCCGGACGTGCCGAATCAGCCTGGCTGGCGGCCCAGCAGCAGGTACTCCATGAGAGCCTTTTGCACATGCATGCGATTTTGGCTTTGGCACGCGGCATGCTGCCGCTTCACACCCGCGAAGCGGGTATGAGCCTGCGCCCGAATCGCATGCTGGCTCTGGCGAGCCGTCGCGTGCACCGATGTCTTCGCCATCAGTCCACGCGACCCAGCAAAAGGTACTCCATGAGAGCCTTTTGCACATGCATGCGATTCTCGGCCTCGTCCCAGACCACGGATTGGGGACCGTCTATGACTTCGGCTTCCACTTCCTCGCCGCGGTGGGCGGGCAGGCAGTGCATGAACAGGGCATCAGCCTTGGCCGAGGCCATCATCTCGGCATCCACGCACCAGTCGGCAAAAGCCTTCTTGCGCGCCTCGTTCTCGGCTTCGTAGCCCATGCTGGTCCAGACATCGGTGGTGACCAGATCGGCGCCCTTGCAGGCTTCGAGAGGGTCCTTGAACACCTTGTAGCAGCCGGGGTTGACGGGCTTGCCGTTGAAGGCCAGCTGCTCGTCCACCTCGTAGCCGCCGGGTGTGCTGACATGAACTGTGAAGCCCAGCAGATCGGCGGCCTGCAGCCAGGTGTTGGCCATGTTGTTGCCGTCGCCCACCCAGGCCACCACCTTGCCCTTGATCGAGCCGCGGTGCTCGATGAAGGTGAAGATGTCGGCCAGGATCTGGCAGGGGTGGAACTCGTTGGTCAGTCCGTTGATGACGGGCACGCGCGAGTACTGGGCAAAGCGCTCGATCTTGTCCTGACCGAAGGTGCGGATCATGACCAGATCGGTCATGCGGCTGATGACGCGTGCGCTATCTTCAATCGGCTCGGAGCGGCCCAGCTGGCTGTCGCCCGTGGTCAGGTGGACCACGGAGCCGCCGAGCTGGTACATACCGGCTTCGAAGCTGACGCGGGTGCGCGTGCTGGCCTTCTCGAAGATCATGGCCATGGTGCGGTCGATCAGCGTGTGGTGCTTCTCGTAACCCTTGAACTTTTTCTTGATCAGGGCGGCACGTTCCAGCAGGTAGTCGTATTCATCTGCCGTGAAGTCGCTAAATTGCAGGTAATGCTTCATGCGGAATTCCTTGGAGGATCAGGCAGCCAGAATAGCTTGAACCAGGGGCTTGAGCCTGGCGACGATTTCGTCGGCTTCGGCCTTGCTCAGGATCAGCGGCGGCACCAGGCGAATCACGGTGTCGGCGGTCACGCTCAGCAGCAGGCCGGCTTCTGCGGCCTGGCCAATCAGCTCGCCACAGGGCTTGGTCAGCTCCACGCCAATCATCAGGCCCTGGCCGCGCACTTCGACGAAGCCTTCGAGGCTGCCCAGTTCAGCCTGCAGTTTAGCTTTCAGATATTCACCCACTTCAGTGGTATGAGCCAGCAGGCCGTCTTCCTCCATGATGCGGATGGTTTCCACCCCGGCGCGCATGGACAGAGGGTTGCCGCCAAAGGTGGAGCCATGGTTGCCTGCCTTGAGCACTTCGGCAGCCGCCTTGTGCGCCACTACGGCGCCCACGGGCACGCCAGAGCCCAGTCCCTTGGCCAGGGTCATCACATCGGGGGTGATGCCGGCCCACTGGTGGGCAAACCATTTGCCGGTGCGGCCCATGCCGGCCTGCACCTCGTCCATGATTAGCAGCCAGCCCTTGGCATCGCACAGCTCGCGCACCTTCTTGAGATAGTCGGCGCGCATGGGGTGCAGACCGCCTTCGCCCTGGATGGGCTCCATCATGATGGCGACGATGTTGGGATTGCCTTCGGTTGCATCGATCAGGGCTTCGTAATCATTGGGTGCGATGCGGGTGAAGCCAGCGAGCAGATCGCCAAAGCCGTTGCGTACCTTGGGGTTGGCCGTGGCGCTCATGGTGGCGATGGAGCGGCCGTGGAAAGCATGGTCATAGACCACGATTTCGGGCTTGGCAATGCCCTTGTCCACGCCGTATTTGCGGGCGATCTTGATCGCGGCCTCGTTGGCTTCCAGGCCGGTGTTGCAGAAGAACACATTGGTCATGCCCGAGCGCTCGGTCAGCAGCTTGGCCAGGGTTTCCTGGCCGGGCACATGGTAGTAGTTGCTGGTGTGGATCAGCTTGGCCACCTGCTCTTGCAGGGCAGGCACCAGCTTGGGGTGGTTGTGCCCCAGGGTGTTGACGGCAATGCCGCCCAGCGCGTCCAGGTATTCCTTGCCGTTCACGTCCCAAACGCGGCAGCCCTGGCCGCGCTCCAGCGCGATGGGTACGCGGCCGTAAGTGGGCATAACGTGGGGCGAAGCTGCCTCGATGAAAGCGGTCATTGCAAGAATCTCCTGAGAAGGAAGGTCAACGGCGCACGGTGGCGCCTGAAAAATGAGAGCTTTGATTCTAGAGTGCCCGGATAACCCCAACATTGCGGATTGCGCATCGCTGCCATGCAATCAACCTACGCCATTGTGGGGTTGACAGCATGGCTCTTATACAAGAGTTAGAATGCTTGTTTAGGCATGTTGGCGGGGATCCCGCCTGGTTGCCGGATCTTTTTGGCGAATATTTGATGGTTACCCCTTCCAGCAAAGAACTGTTCATCATGGGTATGACCCATGCCGGAAAAACCTTTCGACCCAGTGACTGGGCCGAGCGCTTGGCCGGTGTCATGAGTCAGTTTCGCCCTGGTGGAGCCTGCGCCGGAAGCCATCTGAGCTACTCTCCCTGGTGCGTGCCTACGGTGATGAACGGCACCAAATGCGTGGTCATCAACCGGGATCTGCGCGACTACGAGCCCATGGCCTGGGACTTCTGCTTGAACTTCGCCAAGGACAACGATCTGCAAGTGGCCGAGGCCTGCCTGCTTCCTGACAAGCTGCCAGCCGGCAAGAAGTGATTTTTCAGGTGCCAAGAGGCGCCGCGCAAACGACAAAGGCTTCCAGGGGAAGCTTTTTTTGTATCTGTGTGCTGCGGGCGGGGCTAGTTCTGCGCTGTCGTGCTGTCCAGCAGCCGTGACCGGTGCCACGGGCCCCAGCGGTAGTAGGCGATGGACAGCAGCATGGATGCCAGCGCGCTGAGCGGAAAACTCCACCACAGCGCATCCTGCCCCCACAGCGGCTGCAGCCTCCAGGCCAGGGGCAGGCGCAGGCCCCAGAGCGTCAGGGCCAGGATGGCCAGGGGCGCCAGCACTGCACCCGTGGAGCGCACCACGCCGGCCAGCACGCTGCTCACGCCCAGCAGCATGAACGAGCCCAGCACGATGCGGTTGAGATGGCGTGCAGGCTCCAGGGCCGTGCTGCCCTCGGGCAGGAACAGGGCCAGCACGGATCGGTCGCAGGCCAGAATCAGGGCCACGCAGGCGCCGGTCAGCAACAGGTGGCAGGCCACGCCGGCACGCGCCGTACGCGCCACGCGCGGCCAGTGACCGGCGCCCACGTTCTGGGCGGCGATGGTGGTGCAGGCCGAGGCCACGGCAATGGCCGGCATCTGGACATAGGTCCACAGCTGCAGGGCTGCGCCGTAGGCGGCCGAAACCTGGGCGCCATGGGTGTTGATCAGGGCCAGCATCAGCACCAGGGAGAGTGAGAGCAGCAGCATCTGCAGGCCCATGGGCAGGCCCTTGATGACCAGGCAGCGCAGCAACTCAGGCACAGGCCGCCAATGGCGGCGCTGGCGCCAGCCTATCCACAGCGGCAGGCGCTGCCAGCGCAGCCAGGCCAGCAGGCCCGCAAGGCCGAGGCTGTTGGCCACCAGAGTGGCCAGGGCCGAGCCCGCCATGCCAAGGCCTGGCAGGGGGCCGGCGCCGAAAATGAACAAGGGGTTGAGCAGGGCATCGCCCAGGGCCACGCCCAGCAGGGCCACGAAAGGCGTGCGACTGTCGCCTGTGCCGCGGAGCACGGCGGCCACGAAGATCAGCAGCAGCATGGGCGGCAGCGCGAGAAAGAGCACGCGCAGATAGTCCACGGCCAGTGCGGCGGTGGCAGGCTCGGCCCCCATGATGCCCAGCATGGGGGCGGCCAGCGGCCAGCCCAGGGCGGCCATCAGCAGGGACATGCCCAGAAACAGGCTGGCACTGGTGCCTGTGATGCGGCGGGCCAGGGCCCAGCGGCCCGCGCCCACGGCCTGAGCCACCAGCAGATTGGCGGCCTGGCTGATGCCGAAGACCAGAGCAATCAGCGCAAACAGCAGATTGTTGGCATGCACGGCCGCAGACAGCGCACTCTCGCCCAGATGGCGTCCGATCCAGAAGGCATTGACCGAGGTATTGAGCGACTGCAGCACATAGCCGCCCCACAGTGGCAGGGAAAAACGCAGCAGGGCGCGGCCTATCGGTGCGTGAGTCAGTGGCTGGTGCATGGGGAAAAGGAAGTTGCAGAGCACCAAGCGGAGGGACTCTGCAAGAAAAAACCCCGCGCGGCACAGGCCGGCGGGGCGGGCACCGGCGGGGCCGGTGCGGGGAGGGCTGGGCTTAGAGCGCCTGCATTTCCTTGTTCAGCTGGGTGGGGTTCTGGGGAGCGGCAGCAGGCGCGGGAGCCGCTTCGGCCTTTTTGCCCAGATCGGCAGGAACATCCACATAGGGCAGCTTCAGGGCCGAGCTGGTCATGCGGCGGATCTCGTTGGTATAGGCGGCATCCTCGTTGATCTTGCGGCCGTAGGAGGGCACGATCTGCTGGATGTGAGCCTTCCACTCGGTGCTGGCCATCTGCTCGGGGAAGGACTTCTTGAGCAGGTTCAGCATGATGTGGGGAGCGGTCGAGGCGCCGGGCGAGGCACCCAGCAGGGCGGCAATGCTGCCGTCTTCCGAGCCCACGATTTCGGTGCCGAACTGCAGCACGGCGCCTTTTTCAGGGTCGCGCTTGATGATTTGCACGCGTTGGCCGGCGGTGACCAGCTTCCAGTCCTCGCGCTTGGCTTCGGGGAAGTACTGGGCCAGCACGGCCTGACGGTCGGCGTCGGTCAGCTCGGCCTGCTGCATCAGGTACTGGACCAGGTCCAGGTTGTGGATGCCCACGCGCAGCATGCCCATCAGATTGTCATGGGTGACCGAGGAGAACAGGTCCCACCAGGAGCCGTTCTTGAGGAACTTGGTGGTGGCCAGTGCAAAGGGGCCAAACAGCACCACGGGCTTGCCGTCGAGCTGGCGGGCGTCCAGATGGGGCACGGACATGGGAGGCGAGCCGGTGGAGGCAATGCCGTAGGCCTTGACGTCGTGGCGCTTGGCCAGCTCGGGGTTCTCGATGGCCAGGAACTGGCCGCCCACGGGGAAGCCGGCGTAGTTCTTGGATTCGGGGATGCCCGAGGCCTGCAGCAGCTTGAGTGCGGCACCGCCGGCACCGACGAAGACGAACTTGGCCTTGACGGTCTTTTCCTGGCCGCCCTTGGCCAGATCGGCCACGGTCACGTTCCAGGTCTTGTCGGCGTTCTGGCGCAGGGCCGTGACTTCGCTTTGCAGGTGCAGCTGGAAGTTGGGGCCCTTCTGGAGCGAGGCCATCAGCTGCTCGGTCCAGACGCCATGGTTCACGTCGGTGCCCAGGGGCATATAGGTGGCGGCGATCTTCTGGGCCGGGTCGCGGCCTTCGATCATCAGCGGGGCCCACTTCTTGATCTGTGCCTGGTCTTCGGAGTACTCCATGCCGTAGAACAGGGGGTTCTGGACCAGGGCTTGCTGGCGCTTCTTGAGGAAGGCGATGTTGTCATCACCCCAGACGAAGCTCATATGGGGCGTGGCGTTCACGAAAGTCTCGGGCGACTGCAGGTGGCCGCGGCCGACCTGGTGGGCCCAGAACTGGCGCGTCACCTCGAACTGCTCGGCAATGCTCACGGCACGCTTGGTTTCCACGCTGCCGTCGGGCAACTGGGGCGTGTAGTTGAGCTCGGCAAAGCCGGAGTGGCCGGTGCCGGCGTTGTTCCAGCCGTTGGAGCTTTCCAGGGCCACGCCGTCCAGGCGTTCGAAGACCTCGATCTTCCAGTCGGGCTGCAGTTCCTGCAGATAGGTGGCCAGCGTCGTGCTCATCACGCCGGCGCCTACCATCACCACATCAACGGGCTGCTCGTTCTCGGCCTTGGGCACGGAGCGAGGGAATATTGGCCAAAACAAAAATAACAGCGCGGCCAGGACCAGGGCCGCGACGGCTCCCAGTCCTGCTTTGATCGACTTTTTCATGACTTTTTCTAGACTTGACTATCAAAAAAGCCTGCGGGCAGGCGGCAGGCTTTTTGCGAAGATACGGGGCAAGTCCTATAAAAGACATGAGACTCCCCGACCTGGGGATTGTCCTAGGGAAGTCAAAATATGACGCTAATCAATTCGTATTAGGGTGCTTTGTGCTAGGTGTGAGGCGCGTCTGTGCATGCCTTGATGAGGCAGTCATGTCGGGCACAGGCAACAAAAAAACCGCCCTGAGGCGGTTTTGATGTTTTTGCTGACAGCGCACCCGTTACAAACGGCAGATGACCGAAGTCATCCGTGCTTGAGGGAGGCTGGTATTAGGCAGCCAGAGCCAGGGTCTTGACCTTGGCGGACAGGCGGCTCTTGTCGCGAGCTGCCTTGTTCTTGTGGAAGATGCCCTTGTCAGCGATCGCGTCGATCACGGACTGAGCCTTGGCAAACAGTTCAGCTGCCTTGGTCTTGTCGCCGGCCACAACAGCCTTCTCGACATTCTTGACAGCAGTACGGTACTTGGAACGCAGCGAAGTGTTCGCAGCGTTCAGCTTGACGTTCTGGCGGGCGCGCTTGCGGCCAGAAGCCAGGCGGGGGTTCTTTTTGGCTTTAGTTGCCATGATTTATTTCCTTGTGTGTCTGAGGATGATGTCAGCAAAACCGTGGATTGTATCACCCCCTGTGCGGCTTTGCCGCTTCCCCCTTTAAGGGGGACGACATCCTCGCGGCGGGGCGGCCCTTGCTCGATGTCTCTGTGTTGGGCCGTGTCTGGTTTGAGATCGCTGGATTGCTACAGAGTGAAAAGCGCCGCAAATCAGCCTGCAGCGCTTGGCATGAACGCATACACTTCGCTGCGTGTCACTGTTCAAAGCCGCCTCCACCGTATCCCTGATGACGCTGGCCTCCCGTGTTTCGGGGCTGGTTCGCGATCTGCTCATGGCCTCCATGTTTGGAGCCAATGCCCTCACAGACGCGTTCAATGTCGCCTTCAGAATTCCCAACCTGTTCCGGCGCCTGTTCGCCGAAGGGGCTTTCAGCCAGGCCTTTGTGCCGGTGCTGGCCGCGAGCAAGACCCGGGATGGCGAGGAGGCCACGCGCCACCTGATCAGCCATGTCGCAACCATGCTGTTCTGGGCTCTGCTGGTGGTCTGCGTCTTGGGCGTGATCGGCGCGCCGCTGCTGGTCTGGCTGCTGGCCAGCGGCATGCGCCAGTCACCCGACGGCTATCACGCAGCCGTGGTGATGACGCGCTGGATGTTCCCCTATATCGGCTTTATGTCGCTGGTGGCTCTGTCGGCAGGCATTCTCAATACCTGGAAGAAGTTCGCGGTGTCGGCAGCCACGCCCGTGCTGCTCAATATCAGCATGATCGTGGCGGCTCTGCTGGGAGCCCCCTGGTTCGAGAAGCAGGGCATAGAACCCATCTATGCCATGGCTGGCGGCGTGATGCTGGGCGGCGTGCTGCAACTGGCGGTGCAGATTCCCGCGTTGCGTTCCATGGGGCTGATGCCGCGCATCGGCTTCTCGTACGCAGCCATTCGCGCAGCCTGGGACGAGGCGGGTGTGCGTCGCATCCTGGCACTGATGGGGCCGGCGCTGCTGGGGGTAGGGGTGGCCCAGGTCTCATTGATGATCAACACCCAGATAGCTTCCTATATGGCGCCCGGAAGCGTGACCTGGTTGTTCTATGCCGACCGTCTGATGGAGTTTCCCACGGCCTTGCTGGGCGTGGCTCTGGGGGTGGTGCTGACGCCGCAGCTGGCTTCAGCCAAGGCGGCAGGTGATGGCGAGCGCTATTCCAATATGCTGGACTGGGGTCTGCGCCTGGTTGTGCTGCTGGCCGTGCCCTGCGCCGTGGGGCTGCTGACCTTTGCCACGCCGCTGGTGGCCACGCTATTCCATCGCGGTGCCTTGCATGACAGCGATGTGGGGCAGATTGCCCTGGCTCTGATGGGCTACGGCGCCGGCCTGCTGGGCCTGGTGGCCATCAAGGTGCTGGCGCCCGGCTACTACGCCAGCCAGGACATCCGCACACCCGTGAAGATTGCAATCGTGGTGCTGGTGATTACGCAGTTGCTCAATCTGGTGCTGGTGCCCTGGCTCAAGCACACCGGGCTGGCCCTGTCCATCGGCCTGGCTGCACTGGTCAACGCGAGCTGGCTGCTCACGGGTTTGTTGCGTCGCGGTACCTACAAGCCCAGGCCGGGCTGGTTGAAGTTCATCGTGCAGGTGATTGCGGCCAGTGCCTTGCTGGCGGTGCTGCTGCTCTGGGGCAGTCAGCACTTCGACTGGGTGGGCTTGCGCAGCAATGGCTTGCTGCGCGCAGGTCTGCTGGCTGCCATGATGGTTGGTGCCGCCGTGCTTTACTTTGGCGTGCTGATGCTGTCGGGCCTGAATCTGCGTCAATTGCTGCGCCGTTAAAGCTTGAGCTGCTCATGGAAAAGTGAGCGGTCAGCGCAGGTTTTACAGGCGTATCAAGGGGATTTCGCTTGCATGACCTGCCAAGGCGGCTTACAAATCAGCCTATGAGCTGGACGATAGACGAGTACCCCACGGCCCTGCAGTATTTTGCGTCTTTGGTGCAGAGTGATGAAAACTTTGCCTTGATGGAAGCCGCCATCAGCATTGCTCAGGATGCCGAACCTGATCTTGACCTGCAGGCCGTGCTGGCCGAGCTGGACAGGCTGCAAGTGCGTTTGGTGCAGCGTCTGGCCGGCGAGGAGGACGGTTTGCGCAAGCTCGGTGCGCTCAACAAGTTCTTCTATGGCGAGCTGGGCTTTGCCGGCAACCTCAACAACTATTACGACCCTGCCAACAGCTACATCCACCATGTGCTGCAGACAAGGCGCGGCATTCCCATCAGCGTGGCACTGGTCTGGCTGGAGCTGGCTGCCGGCATCGGTCTGACGGTGGAGGGCATAGGCTTTCCAGGGCATTTTCTGGTCAAGGTCATGCTGCCGCAGGGGCAGGTGGTGCAGGATCCGTTGACAGGCGACTCCTACTCCGCAAGCGCCTTGGCAGAGCGCCTGCAGCCGTTTCTCGATCAGGCCGGTATTTCACCCGATGATGCGCCGCCGCTGGGGCTGTATCTGCAGGCCGCTCATCCGCGAGATGTCGTGGCGCGCATGCTGCGCAATCTGCAGGAGATTCATCAGGTCCAGAAAGACTGGCCCATGCTGGTGGCCGTGCTCAATCGCCTGATCCTGCTGCAGCCTGGCCGCGAGGAGCTGTTCCGGGACCGCGGCATGGCGTATGCCCAATGGGGAGTGATTGAAAGAGCGCTATCGGATCTGGAGCGTTATGCGCCTGCCGCACAAGGGCAGGAGGCCGATTACATCGCCAAAACCATTGCCCGGCTGCGCCGCGCAGGTTGAGCGTCTTGGGGGCAAGCAGCTTGCTTACACCAGTTGTGCGGCTTCCAGCTCTTTCTTGAGATAGGCATAGAACAGCGGCGCTGCCACCAGGCCTGCTGGGCCGAAGACGGACTCGGCCACAAACATCACGGCCAGCAGCTCCCATACGCCCATATGCGTGCGTGTTCCCACCACCTTGGCGTTGATCACGTATTCAGCCTTGTGAATCAGGATCAGGAAGCCCAGGCAGGCAGCAGCAGCTATGGGCGATACGGACAGGCCGACCAGCGTCAGCACGGCATTGCACAGCAAGTTGCCGACGATGGGGATCAGCCCGGCGATGAAAGTCAGCGTGATCAGAGCGGGGGTGTAAGGCAGTTGCAGCTTCCAGATCGGCAATATGGCCAACAGGAAGACGGACGTCAGCAGCGTGTTGAAGGCCGCAATCCAGAACTGGGCGGCCACGATCTGCTTGAAGGCCAGGGCAAAGTGACCGATGCGCTGCTGCAGGGCCTGCACCAGCGGCGGGTGACGCGTGGCGATGGGGCGAACGGCTGCCAGCGCGCCGATGATCAGGCCCACATAGGCATAGAGCAAGCCAGTGAGCCAGGCTCGGCCTGCAGTGGCCAGCACACCGGCCTTGGCGGCCAGATAGCCGGCCAGCTTGCTTTGAATTTCCT
The DNA here is from genome assembly GCF_053615495.1 of Comamonas sp. HJ-2. NCBI lineage: Bacteria > Pseudomonadati > Pseudomonadota > Betaproteobacteria > Burkholderiales > Comamonadaceae > Comamonas > Comamonas sp. HJ-2. The sequence continues at coordinate 61,523 of NZ_JBSIFD010000010.1, forward strand.
GAGCGCCGTCAGGCAGTTGGTCGGCAATGTCCGAAGGCAGTTTTTCTCGCAGCTCCAGCACCGTGGCCGCCAGATAGTCCAGCAGTTCCTTGTACTGGGCGGGGGCTTCGGTGATATAGGTCCGGGTCTGGGAGAGTGCGCCGCTGAGCAGGGCCAGCGGTGCCAGAATCACGATGGTGGTGGCAACCACCTGGGCCCAGCGTGGCAGCTGGTTGCTGGCAAAGGCGCGAGGGTTGGCGCGTGACAGCAGGCGCGACAGCGAGCGGGTAAGCATGAAGCCTACGCACACACACAGCAGGCCGGGGAGTATTCCCTGATGCATGACGAGCAGCAATGCTGCTCCCATCAATATGTAACTGGCCAGTATGACCTTGGGCGAAGGGCCCGGTTGCGTAGTGATGGGGGCGGGCAAATGCTGCGTCATTCAGGCTCGGGGTAGAGGGGCTGTGATGAAGGCCTGCTTAGCGCACTTCAACGGGCTTGCCGGAGCCGATTTCCGTGATGGCGCCGATGCTGTAGACCTTCTCGCCCAGCTCGGCCAGTGTGGCTGCCGTGGCTTCTGCGTCTTCAGCGGCAACCACAACCACCATGCCGATACCGTTGTTGAACGTGCGGTTCATCTCGATGTCGTCAATGCCGGCGGTCTTTTGCAGCCAGGCGAACAGCTCGGTCTGGGGCCAGCTGCCGGCCTTGAGATGGGCTGCGGTGCCTTCGGGCAGCACGCGGGGAATGTTCTCCAGCAGGCCGCCGCCCGTGATGTGGGCCAGGGCCTTGATGGGGTGCTTGTCCAGTGCGGCCAGCACGTTCTTCACATACAGACGGGTAGGCTCCATGATGGCTGCCTTGAAGGGCTTGCCGTCCAGAGTCGCGGGCACGCTGCCCTGGGCTTCGGCGCGCTCGATGCACTTGCGTACCAGCGAGAAACCGTTGGAGTGCACGCCGTGCGAGGCCAGACCCAGCACCACATCGCCGGGCTTGACGTTCTGACCGCTGAGGATCTTGGACTTTTCGACCGCACCGACGGCAAAGCCGGCCAGATCGTATTCGCCATCGGGGTACATGCCGGGCATTTCAGCGGTTTCTCCACCGATCAGCGCGCAGCCGGACAGCTCGCAGCCCTTGGCGATACCGCCCACCACGGCAGCGGCCGTGTCCACATGCAGTTTGCCGCAGGCGAAATAGTCGAGGAAGAACAGGGGCTCGGCGCCCTGCACCAGCACATCGTTCACGCTCATGGCCACCAGGTCGATGCCCACGGTGTCGTGCATATTCCACTCGAAGGCCAGCTTGAGCTTGGTGCCCACGCCGTCGGTGCCGGACACCAGAACGGGTTCCTTGTAGCGCTTGGGCACTTCGAACAGGGCGCCGAAGCCGCCGATGCCGGCCATCACGCCTTCGCGCATGGTTTTCTTGGCCAGGGGCTTGATGCGTTCGACCAGTGCGTCGCCTGCGTCGATGTCAACACCGGCGTCTTTGTAGGAAATGGGGGTAGAGGAGGATGCGGAAGAGCTCATCGATGGATCCGGTGCGGGGGCGCCCTGCTGGGCGGAAACCCCGGGATTCTACGGCGCTTGCCCGTGCAGCGGGGGCGCCCGGACATGCGTCAAAGGGTTTTGCTGGAGCATTCATGGCCTGACTACAACAACGGCAGTAGGCAAAATCAGCCCGAAGCCGCTCGGGGGCTGCGAGTGCAGACTAAAATTGGCGCTTTTGTTACCGAGTGATCACGCTAGGGCATATTGCAGGGCCTGATCTAAGTGCGCGTCCGGGCCTTTGTATCTTCCACCATTGATGCTGATGAATCTCCTGCCAGATTTCGCCGCATGGGCTGTTGAATGCCCAGGAAAGGGGGCGCTGCGCGTATGTCGCAGATGAAGCAGCTGGCTCTGGATATCAGCATGGCGCCCGGCCCGACGCTCGCGCGTTTCTTCGTCGGCCCCAATGCTGCGTTGATCGATCACCTGCGTCACTGGGTGGGCGATGGCCAGCTGCAGCAGTCGCGCACGCCGGTGCCCACCTATCTCTGGGGAGAGGCAGGGTCCGGCAAGAGTCATTTGCTCAAGGCGGTGCGTGAAGCCCTGCGCGAGCAAGGAGCCATGGTGGGCTGGATGGATGCATCCACACCGTTCCCGCCCGAGTTCGATGAACGCTGGGCCGCCGTGCTCATGGACGATGTGGACATCTACACCCCGTTCCAGCAGGCGCGTGCCTTCAACTGGTTTGTGAATGCCACCAGCCCTGCCACCGGCCTGCCGCGCTGGGTGCTGGCTGCAGGCCAGCTGCCAGTCGCCGATCTCAAGATGCGCGAGGACTTGCGCACCCGCCTTGGCTGGGGTCATGTCTATCAGCTGCATCTGCTCGACGAGTCGGCACGGCGTGCCGTGCTGCGTCAGGAAGCCGATGCCCGTGGCGTGTTTCTGAGCGACGAAGTGATGGATTACATGCTCAGACGCTTTTCGCGCGATCTGGGCTCGCTGATGCAGCTGCTGGACATGCTGGACGGTTTTGCCCTGCGCAACAAGCGCGCCATCACCATCCCGCTGCTCAAGACCATGCTGGAAACCGAGTGAGGCCTCTGCTCACGCTTTCTGCTTTGGCCATGCCACAGCACTTTTTGTTGGATTTGCATGTCGACTTCTGAATTGGCTATCAAGCCCAGGCTGGCCCTGTTTGACCTGGACCATACGCTGCTGCCGCTGGACTCCGACCATGGCTGGGGCGAGTTTTCCATTGCCATCGGCTGGTGCGACCGCGAGGAGTTCGGGCGCCAGAACGACGCCTTTTTTGACGACTATCTGGCCGGCCGTCTCAACATCCCCGACTATGTGCGCTTTGCCACGGCTGCCGTGGTTCAGCGCGGCGAGGCTGCAGCCACGGCTGCGCACCAGCGCTTCATGGACGAGGTGATTCGCCCGGCGATCAAGCCTGCCGCCCTGGCCCTGGTGCAGCAGCACCTGGATGCGGGCGACACCGTGGTCATCACCTCGGCCACCAACGAGTTTGTGACGCGCCCCATCGCCCAGGCTTTCGGCGTGCAGCATCTGCTGGCGACCGAGCTGGTGCGTGATGGCAGCGGCTGGTTCACGGGCGAGATTGACGGTATTCCCAATATGCGCGAGGGCAAGGTCGTGCGCATGACCGAATGGCTGACCCAGCGCGGCCTGCGCTGGGAGGACGTCGAGGCGACCTTCTACAGCGACTCCATGAACGATGTGCCCCTGCTTGAAAAAGTGGATCACCCGGTGGCCACCAACCCCGATGCGCGCTTGCGTTCCCTGGCCGAGGAACGCGGCTGGCGCATCGTGGACCTATTTAGCGAAGCACCATGATCAAGACCATTATTGACAAGCTGCTGGGCAAGGCGCCCGCAGCCCCCCGCTCGCGCAAGCCCAAGTTCGGCAAGCGTGAGGAAGTGCCGGTTCAGGTGCATGGCATAGACCCGAATCTGGTGGACCGTCGCGCCATCGATGTGGTGCAGACCCTCAAGCGCTCGGGCCACGAGGCCTATATCGTCGGCGGCGCCGTGCGCGACCTGCTGCTGGGTCTGCGTCCCAAGGACTTCGACGTGGCCACCGATGCCACGCCCGAGCAGGTCAAGAACCTGTTTCGCCGCGCCTTCATCATCGGCAAGCGTTTTCGCATCGTGCACGTGGTCTATGGCCGTGGCCGCGAAAACGAAGTCATCGAGGTGTCGACCTTCCGTGCCTTTCTTGACAACAGCGCGGCCGAGCAGGTCAGCGGCAATGAACGTACCAGCAAGAATCAGCTCGCAGGACTGAAGCATGCCGTGGATGCCAGCGGCCGCGTGCTGCGTGACAACGTCTGGGGCCCGCAGGACCAGGATGCCACGCGCCGCGACTTCACCATCAACGCCATGTACTACGACCCCGAGACACAGATCGTGGTCGACTATCACGGCGGCATTGCGGATGCCAAGAAGAAGGTGCTGCGCATGATCGGCGATCCGGCCACGCGCTACCGCGAAGACCCGGTGCGCATCATTCGGGCCGTGCGCTTTGCCGCCAAGCTCAGCGGCAAGGGCTTCAAGCTCGAAGCCAAGACTGCCAAGCCCCTGGTCGAGTGCGAGCCGCTGCTGCAGGAAGTGCCGCAAAGCCGCTTGTTCGACGAAATGCTCAAGCTGCTGCAGACCGGTCACGCGCTGGCCTCGGTGGCTCAGCTCAAGGAATTGGGTCTGTCGCGTGGCATCTATCCGCTGCTGGACGTGGTCATGGAGCGTGCCGACCATCCCTTCGTGCAGGCCGCACTGATGGATACCGACCGCCGTGTGGCCGAAGGCAAGCCCGTGGCGCCCAGTTTCTTGCTGGCCTGCGTGCTGTGGCAGGACGTCAAGCAGGGCTGGGAAAAGCGACTGGCCAAGAGCTATCACCCTTTCCCTGCGCTGCAGGAGTCGATCGACGAGGTGTTCGATCAGCGCATCGGCGATGTCTCGGGCCGGGGCAAGCTGGCTGCCGACATGCGCGAGATCTGGGTCATGCAGCCGCGCTTTGACAAGCGCACCGGAGCCACCCCGCACTCCATGGTGGCGCAGCCGCGCTTCCGCGCCGGCTTTGACTTCATGCGCCTGCGTGCCGATATCGGCGAGGTCGAGGAAAGCCTGGCCAGCTGGTGGCAGGAGTTCCAACAGGCCGATGATGCCCAGCGCGATGATCTGATTGCCCAGGCCCGCGACGAACAGCGCGCCCGCCAGCGTGCCCAGCAGCAAACGGCGCCCAAGGTGCATCGCGTGACCAAGAAAAAAGCCGAAGGCGAGCAGGACAGCCCGCTGGATCAGGTGGCCTCAGAAGGCGATGCCGCCGCGCCCAAAAAGCGCCGTCGCCGTCGCCGCAAACCATCCGCCGGTGCTGCTCCGGTCGCCGGTGGTAATGAATAAACCGGTGGCGCTGGCGGCCGACACGGTTGCGGTCGGTCTCGGGGCCAACCTCGGCGATGCACGCCGGACCCTGTCCTGGGCCGTGGCGGCGATGGCCGGGCTGGCCCGGACCGAGCTGTTGGCCGTGTCCTCGCTCTACAGCAGCAAACCCATTGATTCGTCCGGGCCTGACTATCTGAATGCGGTGGCGTTGCTGCGCACCGGGCAGGAGCCGCTGGATCTGCTGCATGCGCTGCAGGCGATCGAGCTGCAGGCCGGACGCGAGCGCCCCTACCGCAATGCACCGCGCACGCTGGATCTGGATATCGAGCTATGGGGCGACCGGCACTCGGATGCTACCGAGCTGACCCTTCCCCACCCGCGCATGTGGCAGCGTGCCTTTGTGCTGCTGCCGCTGGCCGAAATTGCGCCCGGCTGCGTGAGTGCTGAACAACTACAGGCAGTGGCAGACCAGGGCATAGAGCGCAGCCTGGCCCAGGGCTGGTGGATAGAGCAGTCAGCGTAGTTTAGATTTGATAGCTTCTCGCGCTTGCCTGGCAAGCGATTGAGGCTGAACTAACTAAAAAAGCCCCGGAGCCGTCAGGCTGCCGGGGCTTTTTTATCAGTGCCAGGACTCGTCAGTCGACCTTGGCTCCAGAGGCCTTGACGATGGGCTGGTACTTGGCGCGCTCGGCGGCCATGAACTTGTCGAATTCGGCGGGCGTGGAGCCCACGGGTTCGGCCATCAGGGCGTTGAAGCGGGTCTTGGTTTCCGGTGCTTGCAGAGCATCATTGAAGGCCTTGCTCAGCTTGTCCAGCACGGGCTTGGGGGTGCCGGCCGGGGCAACCAGTCCCCACCAGGTGTCGATGGCAAAACCGGGGTAGCTCTTGGACAGCGCGGGCACGCCGGGCAGCAGCGGCGAGGCATTGAGCGAAGTCACAGCCAGAGCCACCAGCTTGCCGCTCTTGATATTGGGCGCGGCCGCAGCCAGGTTGTCGATATTGAAGTCCACCTCGCCGGACAGCAAGGCCAACTGGGCGGGGTTGGCGCCACGGTAGGGAACGTGCAGCGCAAAGATGCCGGCCTTTTGCTTGAGCATCTCGCCTGCCAGATGACCTGCGGAGCCATTGCCGCCGCTGCCGTAGTTGAGCTTGCCGGGATGGCTCTTGGCGTAGGCGATCAGATCGGCCACGCTATGGATCTTGAGTTGCTCGGCCTTGGCGGCATTCATCACCAGCACATTGGGCACGCGCACCATCTGGGTGATGCCGGCAAAGTCCTTGCCCGCGTCATAAGGCATCTTGGTGTAGAGCCAGGGGTTGACGGCATGGGTGGCCGTGGCGGCCAGGCCTATGGTCAGGCCGTCGGGCTGTGCCTTGGCAATGGCGTCGGCGCCGATGTTGCCGCCAGCGCCGGCCTTGTTGTCGATGATGACGACGCCCAGGGAATCGCGCACTCGCTCTGCCAGCGCGCGGGAGGTGATGTCCAGCGGACCACCGGGCGCATAGGGCACGATCAGACGGATGGGTTCTTGGGCCTGGGAGAGGGGAGAGGCCAAGGCAGCAACGGCCGCCATGACCGAGAGAAGGCTGTTTCTACGGTTCATAGAGCTCTATTGTGCAAAAAATTGCAGCGGCTCCGGAACTGGCGGTTACTTGTGCAAGAAAATTGCGCGTAAACCCTGATGCGGCATGGAATGCATCGGGGTTTGCGCAAAACAGCGTTCTTATTTGTCCGCTTCGGAGGTAAAGGCGTCGGCGTAGAACTCTTCGGCAGGCAGCGCGCGTTCGCTGGTATAAGCGGCGCGGGCCGAGTCCACGACGATGGGAGCACCGCAGGCATAGACCTGGTAGCCGGACAGGTCGGCAAAGTCGTCCAGCACGGCCTGGTGGACAAAACCGGTACGGCCCGTCCAGGCATCCTCGGCCAGGGCATCGGAGATCACGGGCACATACCTGAACTGGGGCATGGCGGCCGTGTGCTCGGCAATCCAGCTGGCGTCATACAGGTCGGTGGGGCGGCGGCCACCCCAGTACAGCGTGACGGGGCGGTTGATGCCCTTGTAGCGCATATGCTCGATCAGTGCCTTGATAGGGGCAAAGCCCGTGCCCGAGGCGAGCAGGATGATGGGCTTGTCCGAGTCCTCGCGCAGGAAGAAGCTGCCGAACGGGCCCTCCACACGCAGGATTTCCTTTTCCTTCATGCCGCCGAAGACATGATCGGTGAACTTGCCGCCTTCCATGTGACGGATATGCAGCTCGATGCCGGGCGCCGTCTCCTGCACATGGGGCGCGGTGGCCATGGAATAGGCTCGGCGGGCACCGTCGCGCAGGATGAACTCCACATACTGGCCGGCGTGGTAGCGGAACTTCTCGCTGGCCGGCAACTGCAGGCGCACCTGCATCACGTCATGCGACTTCTTCTCGAGAGCGGCCACGCGCACGGGCATCTTCTTGATGGGGAAGGAGCTGGCGTCCGTGACCTGGCGCGACTCCAGCACCACATCGCTGTGGGGCGTGGCGCAGCAGGTCAGCACATAGCCGCCGGCTTCCTCTTCGGCTGTCAGAGCCTTGTCCGAGTGAGTACCGTGGCTGACTTCGCCGCTGAGCTTCTTGCACTTGCAGGAGCCGCAAGCACCGTCCTTGCAGCCATAGGGCAGGCCGACGCCGGTGCGAATGGCCGCGGCCAGAATGGTTTCAGCGCCCTGAGTGGCAAAAGCACGTCCGCTGGGCTGGACGGTAATTTCAAACGAAGCGTGGGCAATCTCGGTCATGACGTTTTGGTTATCCTTGAAGGCGTATCCGGCAGCCTTTTTGTCCGCGTTGCAGCAGTTGCCGCAACGGCGCTGGCTCCTTAGAACTTGTACGCAGCAGGTCCCGATTTTGCCTTCAAACCAAAGCCCATTGGGCGCGCTGCCAGCGCGCTTTCGTCGTGAACGCTTATTGATCGTCGGCCACGGCGATGTGGGTCAGCGCGTGGCCCGATTGTTGGTCGCTTCAGGTCGTGGCAGGCACGGCATTCAGGTACTGGCCTTGAGCCGCAGCTCAGGTCGGGCCGAGCAACTGCATGCCCATGCCGTGAGGCCCTTGTGGGGGGATCTGGATGATCCGGCAAGCCTGCGCAGACTGGCAGGCATTGCGACGCGGGTGCTGCACCTGGCGCCGCCTCAGGCACCGGCTGCCGGGAATGAATGCTCGTGGCTGGACTCCCGCACCACGGCTCTCATGCGGGCACTGCGCCTGCGCAGCCTGCCGCGCAGTCTGGTCTATGCATCGACTTCGGGGGTCTATGGCGACTGCGAGGGGCAGTGGGTGGCCGAAACCCGGTCCGTCGCGCCGACGACTGCCAGAGCTCAGCGCCGCGTGAATGCCGAGCTTGCGGTGCGCTTTGCAGGGCGCTTGGGTCTGCGGGCCAGCATATTGCGCATTCCCGGCATCTACGCACCTGATCGTGAGGGCGGTACGCCCCGCGCCCGGCTGCAGCGTGGCACGGCCGTGCTGAAGCCCGAGGACGATGTCTATACCAATCATATTCATGCCGACGATCTGGCGCGTGCCTGCCTGCTTGCGCTGTGGCGCGGCAAGCCGCAGCGCATCTATCACGCCAGCGACGACACGCAGTTGAAGATGGGCGATTACTTCGATCTGGCGGCCGATCTCTACGGCCTGGCCAGGCCGCCGCGCATTTCGCGCGAGCAGGCGCAGACAGAACTGCCCGCAAGTCTGCTGAGTTTCATGAGCGAGTCGCGGCGGCTGTCGAATCAGCGGCTCAAGCACGAATTGCGGCTCAGGCTGCGCTATCCCACGGTGACCGAGGGCCTGCAAAGCTAGGCAAAGCACAGAGCACGATCCTCAAAAATTCGCGTGGCCAGGCAATGGGCGGCAAGCAAGCGCCGCCGCGCAGCGAAGCTGTCGCTGCCCTGGGGGCAGGCGCACAGCGCCTCAGGGGGATTACGGTATCGGATGCACGCCGCCGCGGTTGTCATAGCAGCGAAAGACATTGCAGTTGACGATTTTGGCGGGCGGCTGCGATGGCGTGGGACGTGCCGGCGGGTAGCGGTTGGGATAGCCATAGCCCCACTGCGGGCGGTTGATGGCATTGGGCTGCAGCGCCCGGCTTTGCTGCAACTGCTGGTAGGCGGCTGCGCCCAGGCAGCTCATCTCCATCTGGGCCTGAGCCGCCTGGCTGCGCTCACCCCAGGTGGCCGGGTCGGGGCTGGCTTCGGCCAGTATGGCGTTGTAGCGCTCGCGGGCCTGGCGGCAGGCGGGCGTGTTTTCCAGATTGGCTACGGCCCGGGCCTGGGCTTTCTCGGCGGCCTCGCGTTCCTTGCGCTCCTGCTCTTCACGCTGGCGGCGCTGGGCTTCGTCGCGCGCCATCTGGGCCTTGCTGCGTTCCCGCGCCTGGCTGGCATTGGCACGCTCTGCCGCAATTTCCTCGGCGCTTTGCGCCGCCTGAATCTGTGTGCTCATTTCGCCCGAGATGCAGCGGCCGTTGGTATAGGTCACCTCGCCGGTCTTGGCATCGACACAGCGCATGACCTGAGCCTGGGCCGTGCCTGCGATCAGCACCCAGCCCAGCAGCAAGCCCAGCGGCAGCTTGCGCATGGTGACGGCGGGAGATAGGGGCTCTGGCATGACCGCTCCTTCAAAGGCGTTTGAGTGCCTGCAAATTATGAAGTGGCGGCAGGAAAAGCAGAAGCGGTGCCGTGCCGCAGCATCCGGTCAGCGCCAGTCACCGCGAGGAGGAAAGCCTTGCTGCTGGCCTTCGCGCTGGCGTTGCTGCTGGCGCTGATCGCGCTCACGTTCGCGGTCTTGCTGTTGGCGGTCGCGGGCCTGTTGCTGGCGATCGCGTTCGGCCTGCATGCGGTCACGCTCGCGCTGCTGCGATTGCTGTTGCTGCTCGCGTTCCTGCTGGCGGCGCATCTGGTCCTGATCGCGGCGATTCTGGGATTGCTGACGATCCCAGTCGCGGCGCTGCTGATCCCGGTCGCGCTCCATCTGACGCTGCCATTGCTCGCGATCACGCATGTTCTGGGCGCGCTCGCGTTCCAGCTCGCGCTGGCGCTCCCATTGACGGCGCTCACGCTCGCGCCATGCCCAGTCATTGCGGTCCTGACCCTGGTAGACCGGGTAGGCGGGATAAGCGGGCTGGGTGCTGTAGATGGTGGTGGAGCCATAGCTGCCACCGTAGCCGCCGCCATAGCCGGAGTCGTACTCGCCGGGAACCGCGCAGGCAGTGCACAGCACAGCCAAAGCCCCCATGCTGGCCCAGCGCGTGGAGGTGGACATCATTGCCTGCAGGGATGGTTTCATGGCGTATCTGGTGAGGTGTGGGTGGGCGCAATGCCCTGTGCTCTTAACGTCCGGCAATTGTTCCGGGTTGACTTCGCTACGTTGTATGCTCATTAAATGAGAGCTCGTTTGGCTTTGTGGACGCTCGTTAAGGATGGTTTTTCCTTGATTTTTCAGATTGACACCATAGTGACCCTTTTGGCAAAAGCGCGGCCAAAGCCTCGCTAGAATGACTTCGTCTTGCGGTGAATTCCGGTTCACTGCAAAGCAGCGTTCTCAGGGCGGGGTGCAATTCCCCACCGGCGGTATCTGCGGCAATGCCTTGCATTGACTGCAGCAGCCCGCGAGCGCCTGTAGTCTCGCCAGAGCCTGCAGGGTCAGCAGATCTGGTGAGATGCCAGAGCCGACGGTCATAGTCCGGATGAAAGAGATCGCGCAGCATCGGTCCGTGATGCAGCTATCGCTGCCGCATGGGCGGGTGTATCAGCGCACGCCCTGATTCATTGGAATTTTCTGGAAATACCACCATGAATCAGACCCCCATCTCCATGAACTTTGCCACTCACGCGACTTCCGAAGGTACGCCCTGGAAGGCTGTGGCCGGTCGCAGCCGCATTGCCATCATCAGCGCCAGCTGGCACACCGAAGTGGTCTACCAGGCCCGCGATGCCGCCCAGGCCGAACTCCTGGCACAGGGCGTGCAGGCCGGCAACATCACGCATTTCAGCGTGCCCGGTGCCTTTGAAATCCCGCTGCTGGCCAAGAAGCTGGCGCAAAGCGGTCGTTTCGATGCAGTGATCGCCACGGCACTGATCGTCAACGGCGGCATCTATCGTCATGAATTCGTGACCACGGCCGTGATCGACGGGCTGATGCGTGTGCAGATGGACTCCGAAGTGCCCGTGTTCTCCGCTGTGCTGACGCCGCGCGATTTTCACGAGCATGGTGATCATGTGGAGTTCTTCCGCCAGCACTTCGTGAAGAAGGGTGTGGAAGTGGCCCATGCCTGCCTGAGCACGCTGGACCAGCATGCCAAGGTGGATGCTCTGCTGCAGGCCAAGGCTGCCTGAGCGGCAGGTGTCAATGAAGGAACGCCCCAGTCTGGGGCGTTTTTCTTTGGCGCTGCTGCCATTTCGCGAGCAAGGGCTTGCGGCGGGTTTTTCCAGCACAGCCCGGGGCGCTTGCCGATCCCTGAAAACACTGATTGTTGTGCCGGTGTAGCACTCGCTGCACCTATGTGATTGCCTCATTGCCAATTGCCTGTCGCGGGGCATAAGGTTGCGTCTTGTCTCAACCGAGTGGAGTGCGCAATGAAGAATTTTGGCAAGTTGTGTATCGCGACAGTCGTAGCAGGTATGGCTGGGGGCGTGATGGCCCAGGAGCAGATCATCAAGATCGGCCATATCGGCCCGACCTCCGGCCCTCAGGCTCACTTCGGCAAGGACGATGAAAACGGCGTGCGCATGGCCATTGAGGACCTGAACGCCAAGGCCATGGAAATCGGAGGCAAGAAGGTCAAGTTCGTGCTGGTGGCCGAGGACGATGTGGCCGATCCCAAGCAGGGCACGGCGGCTTCGCAAAAACTGTGCGATGACAAGGTGGCCGGTGCAGTGGCCTTTGTGAACTCCGGTGTGGCGATTCCTTCTTCCAAGGTGTTCCAGGACTGCGGCATTCCCATGATCACGGGCGCTGCGACCAATCCCGATCTGACCAAGCCCGGCTGGAACACCACCTACCGCGTGATTGCCAACGACAACGCCCTGGGCGCGGCGCTGGCTAGCTATGCGGCCAAGAATCTCAAGCTCAAGAATGTGGCCGTGATCGACGACCGCACGGCCTATGGCCAGGGCCTGGCCAATGTGTTCAAGAAGGATGCCGCAAAGCATGGCATCAAGATCGTGGCCAATGAGTTCACCAACGACAAGGCCACGGACTTCATGGCCATTCTGACCTCCATCAAGGCCAAGAAGCCCGATGCCATCTTCTACGGCGGCATGTATGGTCAGGCCGGCCCCATGTTGCGTCAGATGGCCCAGCTGGGCATGAACGACGTCAAGATGTTTGGCGGTGACGGCATTTGCGTGACCGAGCTGGCCAAGGTGGCTGCCGGCGCCAAGCCGCTGGAGAACGTGGTCTGCGCCGATGGCGGAGCCTCCATTGCCAAGATGCCTGGCGGCACGGAGTGGAAGAAGCGCTATGACGCCAAGTATCCGGGCCAGTTCCAGGTCTACAGCCCCTACTTCTATGACGGCACCATGCTGCTGGCCGACGCCATGAAGCGTGCCAATTCATGGGACCCCAAGGTCTATATCCCCTTCCTGCAGAAGTCCGACTATTCGGGTGTGACCTCCAAGATCCAGTTCGAGAAGAATGGCGAGATGAAGAACCCCAGCTATACGCTGAGCCGCTATGTGAACGGCAACAAGACGCCTATCGATCTGAACTGATTGCCTTGAGTGCACCAGGCCATGTGGTGTGGCCTGTTTTGCAAAGCCTGCGGATGCCTCGCATTTGCAGGCTTTTTTGCTTTCGGTCTTTGGGGGGTAGGCAGGCATGGATGGCTGCTGGCTGGGGCGTTGCACGCGAAAGGATTGCGCTAGTTCTGCATGCCCTCTAGCTGCGCGAAATACTCGCGCAGCACCTCGATGGCCTCGCGCACCTTGGCGGGCAGGCTGTCGCGGCTGGCGGTGACGGCCCAGATGTCCAGCATGCCCATATCCCAATCAGGCAGCAGGCGCACCAGGCTGCCCGCCTCCAGACTGGCTGCCACGTCATGGGCAGAAAGCAGGGCAAGCCCCAGACCCGCTTCACAGAACTGCTGCACCGCGCTGCGATGGTTGCTTACCATGAGCGGCCGCACCTGCAGCCGGTACTCCTGCGCCGTGCCCTGCTGACGCCACAGAAAGTCGGCCTGGGCGTCGTCACTGCGGCTCATTTCCAGCCAGGGCAGCTGTGCCAGCTCGCTGGGGTGTCGAGGCGTGCTGCCGTTGGCCTTGATCCAATGCGGCGAGGCGCAGAGCACGGTGGCGCTGCGTCCCAGGTGACGGGCCACCCAGCTGGAGTCCTGCAGATTGCCGAAGCGCAGCGCCAGATCCACGCGCGCCTGGATCAGGTCTATGGGAGCGTCATCCATGAGCAGGCGCAGCCGCAGCTCAGGATGCATGGCCAGCCACCGGCCCAGCGCCGGGGCCGCATGCTGGGTGAAACCTGCCGGGGCAGCCAGACGCAGCTCGCCGCTGGGGCGCTGATGCTCGGCAGCCAACTCGGCGCGCGCTCGGCTGGCGGCCTCGCACATGGCGGCGCACTGGGTGTAGAAGCGCTGGCCGGCATCGGTCAGCGTCAGCTGGCGCGTGGAGCGGTGCAGCAGCGTCAGGCCAGCATCGTGTTCCAGCTGACGGATATGCTGGCTGACGGCCGAGGGCGTCATGTCGAGCTGGCGGGCGGCCGCGCTCATGCTGCCGCGCTCCACCACGGCGGCAAAAATGGCCATGCGTCTGAAATCTTCCATGGGGCTATTTTGAAGTGCTGCTTCAAGGTCATGGTGGCTGAAAGGGGTTTTTCTCGCAATTAATGGCGATTAATCTTTAGCCCTGTTGAAGATACAAGGAGTTTTCCAATGAAAGTCGCATTGATTGGCGCCACGGGTTTTGTCGGTGCCGGGTTGCTGGATGAGTTGCTGCGTCGCGGTCACGAAGTCGTGGCCCTGGTACGCAAGCCCGAGGCCGCTGCAGCGCGCGAACATGTGCAGTTCGTCAAGGCCGATGTGCTCAAGGCCGACGAGGTGCAGCGCGCCGTGACCGGCTGCGATGCCGTGGTCAGCGCCTATAACGCAGGCTGGAGCAATCCCAATATCTATGACGATTTCATGCAGGGCTCGCGCGCCATCGTGCAAGGTGTCAAGGCTGCGGGCATCAAGCGTTATCTGGTCGTGGGCGGAGCCGGCAGCCTGTATGTGAATGGTCAGCAACTAGTGGATTTGCCCGATTTTCCGGCCTTCATCAAGCCCGGCGCCTCGGCGGCACGCGACATGTTTGCCGAGCTGCAAAAGGAGGCCGCTCTGGACTGGACCATGCTGAGCCCGGCCGTGGGCTTCCATGGCGGCTCCGATGCGCAGTCCAGGGGCCGTACCGGTCACTACCGTACAGGCAAGGACGAACCTTTGGTGCAGGCCGACGGCCAGCCCGGCGATATTTCGGTTCAGGACCTGGCCGTGGCATTGGTCGATGCCCTGGACAGGAACGAACACGTCAAGGCTCGTTTCACCGTCGCGTATTGATCAAGCCCTGCCGTCGCCCGGTCCGACCCCATTGATTGATGGGGCAAGGTCGGGCTGTCTGTCTGCTGTCATGCTGCAAGCGCACAATTTCGGGTTTTGCGGCGCCAGACGCCGACACGCCTTGATTGCATGACAGAAACCTTGACTGCCCCTATCGAATCGACCCGATCTCCCGCCCAGGCCTGGCTCAGCGTGATTGCGCTGGCGCTGGGTGCTTTTGTCTTCAACACCAGCGAGTTCGTGCCGGTCGGTCTGCTCAGCAGCATTGGAGCCAGCTTTGACATGCAGGTGGAGCAGGTGGGGTTGATGCTCACCATCTACGCCTGGGTGGTGGCGCTGGCCTCGTTGCCCTTCATGCTGCTCACGCGCAATGTAGAGAGGCGCAAGCTGCTGATGGGCGTGTTTGCGGTGTTCGTGCTCAGCCATTTGCTCTCGGGCGTGGCCTGGAGCTATGCGTCCCTGGTCATCAGCCGCATCGGCATTGCGCTGTCGCATGCGGTGTTCTGGTCCATCACGGCCTCGCTGGCCGTGCGGGTGGCGCCTCCGGGCAAGAAGGCCATGGCGCTAAGCCTGCTGGCCACGGGTACTTCCGTGGCCATGGTGCTGGGCATTCCGCTGGGCCGCATCGTGGGTGAATGGCTGGGCTGGCGCATGACGTTTCTGGCCATCGGTGGGGTGGCGGCGGCGGTGATGCTGGTGCTGGGCAAGCTCTTGCCTCTGCTGCCCAGCGAGAACGCAGGCTCCCTGTCCAGTGTGCCCATGCTGTTCAGGCGTCCGGCCCTGGTTGGCATCTATGTGCTGCTGGTGGTGGTGATTACCGGCCAGTTCACGGCGTATAGCTATATCGAGCCCTTTGTGCAGGACATTGCCGGCCACGCCGGCGATGTGACCACGGCCGTGCTGCTGCTGTATGGCGGCATGGGTATTGTGGGCAGCGTGCTGTTCGGCTGGTTCGGTCTGCGCTTTCCGCGCGGCTTTCTGCTGGCGTCCATCGGCGTGCTGGCGCTGAGCCTGTTGCTGCTGGTCATGAGCAGCACGCATGTCTGGAGCCTGTATCTGCAAAGCTCGGTCTGGGGCATTGCCATGATCTGCTTTGCGCTGTCCATGCAGTCCAAGGTGCTGAATCTGGCGCCCGATGCCACCGATGTGGCCATGTCCATGTTCTCGGGCATTTTCAATATCGGCATTGGCGGCGGCGCACTGCTGGGCAGCATCGTCAGCCAGCAATGGGGCATGACGCATATCGGCCTGGTGGGCGGCCTGCTGATTGCCATGGGCGGCGCGCTCTGGTTGTACATGATGCTCAAGCTGGCCGACAGCTTCCGTTTGAAGTCCTAGTTTTGTATACAAAACTGGCCTGACTCTTGCATGGGTGGTTTGTCTCAAACTTTTTAGAGAGGAAACCACCCATGAAAGCGTTTGCCGCTACCTTCACCACCATCGCCCTGGCTGCGGCCAGCCTGTCGGCCCAGGCCCAGAGTTCCGTGCAGCTCACCGGTACCGTCGATACCTACGTGGGCTCCATGAAGCTGGCAGGGCAGGAGCGCGTGGCCTCGGTCGGCTCTGGCGGTCTGACCACTTCCTGGTGGGGTGTGAAGGGCGTGGAAGATCTGGGCGGTGGGCTCAAGGCCGACTTCAATATCACCGGCTTTTTCCGTGCCGATACAGGTACCCCTGGCCGTTTCGATGCCGACCCCTTTTTCTCGCGCGATGCCAATGTGGGTCTGGCTGGCAGCTTTGGCCGTGTGAGCCTGGGTCGTGGCCTGGCGCCTAACTTCCTGCCCACGGTGCTGACCAATCCGTTTGGCGACTCCTTCACGGTCTCGCCGCTGGTGCTGCATGCCAATATGACGACCGCGGCCTGGGGCGCGGACAGCCTGACCACGGCATCCAACACCGGCTGGAGCAATCAGATCCTGTATTCGACCCCCAGCTTTGGCGGCCTCAAGGCCAATGTGCATTACCAGTTCGGCGAGCAGACCAGCAGCGGCAACAAGGGCAAGAAGAATGTGGGCCTGAACCTGATGTACTCGGGCGGACCGCTGAGCCTGACCGCGTTCTACGAGCGTGCGCAGATCAACAACCCGGTATCGCTGGCGGTGATGCCGACCAAGAGCAACTGGATGGTGGGCGGCAGCTATGACTTCAGCGTGGCCAAGCTCTATGCCACTTACGGCCAGGCCAGGATCGACGCCCAGGACCGCGAGAACACCACTTACTCGCTGGGTCTGGATATTCCTGTCAGCGGAACGCCTGGAACCTTCAAGGCTGCGGCGGCGCGTACCAAGTCGGAAGTGGGCAATGTCAGCGGCACACGCACCACCGTCAGCCTGGGCTACGACCATTTCCTGTCCAAGCGCACCGACGTCTATGCCGTGGCCATGTATGACCGCGTGAGCATGGACATTCCCAACAAGTCCGGCACCAGCGCCCTGGTGGGCATCCGTCACCGTTTCTGAGAACAGATCTTGTGTTGCACCAGTTTCATGCATGGGCACCCGGCTTGTGCATGAGGCGGGGCAAAGAAAAAGCCCTCGCCGGTATGTGCCGGCGAGGGCTTTTTTCATGTGCAGCAGACGCTTATTCGTCCATCTTCAGGTTCTGCTTTTGCACCACGTTCTTGTAGACGGCCAGTTCTTCGGCCATCTGCTTGGCAAAGGCTTCGGGGGTGTCGGCCATGATGATGGAGCCGCTTTCCTCGATGCGCTTTTTCACGTTGGGGTCCTGCACGGCCTTGCGCACGGCGGCATTGATCTTGGCCACGACCTCCTTGGGCAGGTTCTTGGGGCCGACGATGCCGTAGTACGCCATGCGGTTGACCTGGGGCAGACCGATTTCCTTGAAGGTGGGCACATCAGGCAGGGCGGCCACGCGCTGAGGGGCGGCGACGACCAGCGCCGTGAGGCGCTTTTCCTTCACAAAGGGCAGGGTGGAGGGCAGGTTGTCGAAAATCAGCGGCACCTGGCCGGCCACGGTGTCGTTCAGCGCAGGGCCGGAGCCACGGTAGGGTACGTGGGTCATCTCGGTCTTGGTTTCCAGCTTGAACATTTCCATCATCAGGTGGGTGATGGAGCCCAGGCCGGGCGATGCGTAGGAGTACTTGGCGGGATGGTTCTTGATCTCGGCCAGGAAGCTCTTGTAGTCCTTGCCGGCAAACTTGGGATTGGCCGCAATGATGTTGGGCGTGGCCGCAATGTTCACGATGGGCGTGAAGTCGGTTGCCACGTTGTAGGGAATCTTGGGATTGATGGCCGGGTTGGTCGCCGTAGTGGACACGGTGGCAATGCCGAGGTTGTAGCCATCGGGCGCAGCGCGGGCGGTTTCGGAGGCTCCGATGCTGCCGCCGCCGCCGCCCTTGTTTTCCACCACCACGGACTGGCCCAGTTCGCGGCTCAGCGGCTCGGCAATGATGCGGGCGATCAGGTCGGTCGTGCCGCCGGCGGCAAAGGGAACCAGCAGGCGGATGGGCTTGTTGGGATAGGCGCTTTGTGCCTGTGCAGCGCCGCAAAAAGCCATGGCAGCCAGAACGGTGGCTGTGAACTTGAACATCAATGTCTCCTTGGAAAGTGTGATTGGCAGTGCATCTCTGGTGAAATTGCCTGCGGTTTTCGGGGCTTGGGCCCTCTTTTGTTGTCAGGAGTTTGCTTTGGCCATGAAGGCCTCAAACCACTCCTTGCTCATGCAACGCAGCAATGGCGTTGTCATCAAGTCCGAATTCGCGCAGCACCTCATCGGTGTGCTGGCCGAGGGCTGGCGGGGCGTTGCGGTAAGTCACCGGCGTGGCCGACAGACGTATGGGGTTGGCGACGGTGGCGATACGGCCAATGCCATCACTGGCGTTGCGCGGCAAGCTTTGCTGAATGCCGCGTGCCTTGACCTGGGGGTCTTCAAAGGCCTGGGCAATGGTGTTGATGGGGCCGCATGGCACGGCTTTGTCTTCCAGCAGCGCAATCCAGTCAGCCGTGCTGCGCTGAAGCATCTGTGGCTTCATCAACTCCAGCAGTGCCGCACGGTTCTGTACACGGGCGGTATTGGTGGCAAAGCGTGCATCCAGGGCCCAGCCGTCCTGGCCGATGGCTGCGCAAAAGCGCGCGAACTGACCGTCATTGCCTATGGCCAGCAGCACATTGCCGTCCAGCGTCGGAAAGTCCTGATACGGCGCCAAGCTGGGGTGGATATTGCCGGCGCGGCTCGGCGCCTGGCCGGTGGCCAGAAAGCCTGCAGCCTGGTTGGCCAGCACGGCCATGCCCACGTCCAGCAGCGCCATATCGATGTACTGGCCCTGGCCGGTGCCGTTTCTCGCATTGTCGCGGGCGTTGAGTGCAGCCAGGATGGCATTGCTGGCATAGAGCCCCGTGAACACGTCGATCACGGCCACGCCAACCTTGAGAGGGCCTCCGCCGGGTTCGCCATCGGCATGGCCGGTGATGCTCATCAGGCCGCACATGGCCTGCACCATGAGGTCATAGCCGGCGCGCTCGGCATAAGGGCCGTCCTGGCCAAAACCCGTGATGGAGCAGTACACCAGGCGCGGGTTCAGCGCCTTGAGACTCTCATAGTCCAGACCGTATTGAGCGAGCCCCCCGGTCTTGAAGTTCTCCACCACCACATCGGCCTCTTGCGCCATGCGCTGCAACAGGGCCCGGCCCTCGGGGTGTGCCATGTCCACGGTGAGGCTGCGCTTGTTGCGGTTGCAGGCCGTGAAGTAGCTGGCTTCGCGCGTGTCGTTGCCCGCATCGTCCCTGAGGAATGGAGGGCCCCAGTGGCGTGTGTCGTCGCCGGCAAGCGGGCGCTCCACCTTGACCACGTCGGCCCCCAGATCGGCCAGCATCTGCGTGGCCCAGGGGCCCGCCAGCACGCGCGACAGATCCAGCACCTTGATACCTGCCAGTGCGCCCGTGGAAGTGCTTGTCGATGCGTTCATGTCGGAGGTGTCCAGAAACCGGGTAAGGGAACTATGAAAACAGAAGCGTCTTGCGCTTTATTGGTATGAGTTTTGATATAAAAACTATTCAAAACTCATACGAATCAAGCGGTGGAAGCTAATAAATAGATAGCGAAAAAGAGGCTCGAATCTCTGCCATCGCCCCACGGCAAAGGCAGCAAGCAAGAGCCGCCTCGCGGCGAAGCTGCCGTCCCCCTCCCATAGCGCAAAGCGCGTAGAGAGAGGGGGCGCCCGGCCAGGGGAAGCGGCGGGGCCGCCCAGGTGGGGCCGCCCAGGCGGGGCCGCCTAGGCACAGTGGCTCAGGGGGTGTCAGTTAAATGCAGCGATGCCGGTCTGGGCACGACCCAGAATCAGTGCGTGCACATCGTGAGTGCCTTCGTAGGTGTTCACCACTTCCAGGTTCACCAGGTGGCGAGCCACACCGAACTCGTCGCTGATGCCGTTGCCGCCCAGCATGTCGCGCGCCATGCGGGCGATGTCCAGCGACTTGCCACAGTTGTTGCGCTTGACCAGAGAGGTGATCTCAATCACGTTCTGGTGTTCGTCCTTCATGCGGCCCACGCGCAGCGCGGCTTGGAGGCCCAGCGTGATTTCGGTCTGCATATCGGCCAGCTTCTTCTGGATCAGCTGGTTGGCTGCCAGGGGACGGCCGAACTGCTTGCGGTCCAGTGTGTACTGGCGGGCGGTGTGCCAGCAGTCTTCTGCCGCACCCAGCGCGCCCCAGGCAATGCCGAAGCGGGCGCTGTTCAGGCAGGTGAACGGACCCTTGAGGCCGCGCACGTCGGGGAAGGCGTTTTCTTCGGGGCAGAACACATCGTCCATCACGATTTCACCAGTGATGGAGGCGCGCAGGCCCACCTTGCCGTGGATGGCAGGCGCGGACAGACCCTTCATGCCCTTTTCCAGCACAAAGCCGCGGATCTGGCCCACAGTGCCGTCCTCGGAGACTTCCTTGGCCCAGACCACGAACACGTCGGCCACAGGGCTGTTGGTGATCCACATCTTGTTGCCCTTGAGGCGATAGCCGCCGTCGACCTTGTAGGCGCGTGTGGCCATGGAGCCGGGGTCGGAGCCGTGGTCGGGCTCGGTCAGGCCGAAGCAGCCGATGAACTCGCCCGAAGCCAGCTTGGGCAGGTATTTCATCTTCTGCGCTTCGGTGCCGAACTCGTTGATGGGCACCATCACCAGCGACGATTGCACGGAGGCCATGGAACGATAGCCCGAATCAACACGCTCGATCTCGCGCGCCACCAGGCCGTAGCTCACATAGTTCAGACCCGCGCCACCGTATTGCGTGGGGATGGTGGGGCCCAGCAGGCCCAGCTCGCCCATCTCGCGGAAGATGCTGACGTCCACGGACTCGTTGCGGAACATGGCTTGCACGCGAGGCTTGAGCTTGTCCTGGCAGTACTCGCGCGCTGCGTCGCGGATCATGCGCTCGTCTTCGGTCAGTTGCTGGTCGAGCTGGAAGCAGTCGTCCCACTGGTAGCCATTGGCCATGTTCATCTCCTGAATGCAAGGTGTCGGGTTACAGGCGCATTTCCGCCTGAGTGCTTGCACACATATTAGGTTTGTAGAACAGGGGCTGGCAAACGATGAATAATCATCTATGGATGAGTAAAACGCATGTATAAGCGAATTATTCAGGGTTTCCCCTTCGTTTTGAGATTGATTGATGCGTTCTAAGCACAAGAGATATGCGTAGAGTTCTCCCTTCCACCCAGGCCCTGGCCTGCTTTGAATCGGCCGCCCGCCATGTCAGCTACACCAAGGCTGCGCAGGAGCTGTCGCTGACGCAAAGTGCCGTCTCGCGCCAGATCATTGCGCTGGAGGAGTTTGTGGGCGTGGCGCTGTTCAAGCGCACACGCCACGGCGTGCTGCTCACCGATGCGGGGCTGCATTACGCCAAGCAGGTGGGACGCTGGCTACAGGGGCTGGAGCGCGACACGCTGGATCTGATGAGCCATCAGGGTGAGGGCGGTCCCATCAATCTGGCGGCCGTGCCCACCTTTGCCACGCGCTGGCTGCTGCCGCGCCTGCCGCAACTGGCACAGCAGCACCCCGACATCACTGTGCATATCGATGTGCAGACCCGGCCTTTCCTGTTTGCCGACACGGTGTTCGATGCCGCTCTCTACGCGGGCACGCCCGAGCAGGTGGCCCGCTGGCCCGGCGTGCAGGCGCAGTGGCTGATGGACGAGGAAGTCGTGCCCGTGTGCAGCCCGCAACTGCTGGCCACGGCCCAGCAGCGTGATCCAGGCCGTGCCTGGCTGCCGGTCGGCCCCGAGGTGATTGCGCGCCTGCCGTTGCTGCAGCAAAGCACGCGTCCCCAGGGCTGGCGCCAGTGGTTCGACGCGATGCATGTCGATGCACCGCGCGCGCTCGACGGCATGCGGCTTGAGCTGTTTTCCATGCTGGCCGTGGCTGCCAGCCAGGGTCTGGGCGTGGCGCTGATCCCGCCCATGCTGATCGAGCAGGAGATTGCGCGCGGCGATCTCATCGTCGCCTGTCCCCAGCCGCTGCGCGGCAACCGCGCCTACTTTTTGGTCACGCCCGAGCTGGCGGCCGAGGCACAACCGTCGCCGGCGCTGCGCGTGTTCAGCCAGTGGTTGCAGCACAAGGCGCAGGAGGCTGCAGGTCGCAAGCCAGAGCGCCAGCCTTGAAATACAGCTTTGACCGCATAGCCGCCGGGCTTTGGGCCTTCGATGCAGGTATCTAGGCAAGAATGATTGCTTGCCCGGCCAGCAAAGCGCTGGCTGCTATGAATTCTTGCAGTGGAGAGTCGAATCATGTCATTCAGCCAAAGCCTGTGGAGCGCCAACCAGGCACTGTTTCAAAGCACCCTGGAGCTGCCCTTCAACCAGGAGCTGGCGTCCGGCACGCTGAGCCGGGAGCGCTTTCGCCACTACATGATTCAGGATGCGCACTACCTCGTCGCCTATGGCCGAGCGCTGGCCGTGACGGCGGCCAAATCCGATAACGCCGAAGGCGTGGTGCAGTTTGCCAATGCCGCCAATGAGGCCGTGGTGGTGGAGCGCGCCCTGCATGGTGGCTTCATGCGTGACTTCGGCGTGACGCCCGAGCAGTTTGCAGCCACGCCGCTCACGCCGGCCTGCCATCACTACACCAGCTATCTGCTGGCCACGGCCTGGAGCGCCTCCTATCCGGTGGCTGTTGCGGCCCTGCTGCCCTGCTTCTGGATCTATGCCGAGGTGGGGCGCGACATTCATGCGCGCTCGGCCAAGGACAATCCGTATCAGGCCTGGGTGGACACCTATGCCAGCGAGGAGTTTCATGCGGCGGTGCGCGGCGTCTGCGCCACGGTGGATCGCCTGGCCGAGGAGGCCACCGAGGCCACGCGCGCGGCCATGCATGCGGCCTACAAGGATGCGGCCCGGCTGGAATGGATGTTCTGGGACAGTGCCTACCGCCTGGGAGATTGGCAAGGGCCGCTGCGCTGAGTCGCTGAGTTTTAGTGCATAAACGGGGGTGCTGATTAAAAAATAATCAGCACCCCGTTTTCCCTAATGTGACAAGGAGTTAAGTCGCTTATTCAAGTGCTTGCTCCGGTTTGTCCACAAGCTTGTAATGATTTAGTGGGGAAAACTGGGCTACAGCCCAATTTGGGTAGGCGTGAGCTGCTATGAAATGCGGAGTTTGTAGGCTTTAAGAGCCGTATAGTGTGATTTGCCTAAAAATCAAGCAGGTATTGAAAAGTCTTTGCAGAACAAGGGCTTGATACGCTTATCCCGTTGAGTGGTTGGTATTGTCCACAAGCTTGTAGCGGGCGAATGGGGATATCCCGATACGATGCGCGGTAAACATCGAGGGAGAGGGAATTGAAGAAGTCGACATACCGGGCCATTGTTCTTGCCTCCTCGGCAATTCCTTTGGCGGGCCTGTGCCTGGACGCCTTTTTCCCGCTGATCCCCGCGAGTCTGAAGTCGGTGCATGACAGCATGGTGCAATTCGGCGGCATCAAGCGCTATCCGCCCGGAGTATTGCTGGCCATGGCGGTGGTGGTTGTGACTACGCTGGCTTCTTTTTACGGACAACTGCGCTTCAGAAGCTGGGCGCTAAGTCTGGCGGTCAGCTCGACGCTAGCCGGTTTGCTGGTGTCCTGTTTTACGGGCCCTGTTTTGCAATCGGGTCTGGGCAGCGCCGCCGCCGATGCGGGCACCCTGCTGAGCGGGTTGGCGCTGGTCCTGCCTTATGCCAACGCCGAAGTGCGGGCTCTTTTCTGGCCACAGGCCGCCGCAGCGACTGTCGATACGGCTGGCCTTCAGGTTGCTGGAACTGAGCCGGTTTGAGTCATGGACTCAGCGCTTGCCGGCCTCGACCAGATGGTCGATCAGCGCCCGCACCTTGAGCGGCAGGTGGCGCGATGGCATATACAGTGCATAAGCGGTGCGCGGCGCGTAGTTGCCCGTCAGCAGCCAGTCGGGCAGTACCTGTACCAGTGCGCCGCTGCTCAGCACGGCCTGGGCGGCAAAGTCTGCCACCAGGCCTATGCCCTGGTGCTGCAGCGCCAGATTGATGATGCCCGTGCTGCTGTCCATGGACAAAGGAGAGTGAACGGCGACTTCGGTCACGGCAGCCTCTGGGCTGCGGGTTTGGCCGTGCACCCATTGCAGCCGGCTCTGAAAGTCGCCATAGCCCAGCGTGATGCATGCCACGCCATGCTCGCGTCCCAGCTCCTGTGGATGCTCGGGCGGCTTGATCAGACCCCTGAGGTAGGCCGGCGAGGCCACGGCGATGTAGCGCACCTGGCGCAGCTCGCGCGCCACCATATGCGGTGGTAGCTGTTCTGGCCGGGTCAGGCGGATGGCCAGATCCAGACCTTGCTGCGCCAGGTCCTGCATCTGGTCGCTGAGGCTGACGGCGACCTCAAGCTCGGGCCATTGGCGGCGCAGCGCAGGCAGCTGTGCACTGAGCCATATTTCACCAAAGATGGTCGGTGCCGTCAGTCGCACCGTGCCGCGCGGCACGCCGCTGTAATGGCCGGCAATGGCGTGGATATCGCTGGCCGTCTGTGCCAGCTGGCTGCAGGCGGCATAGACCTCGGCGCCCAGCTCGGTCAGGGACAGGGAGCGGGTTGTGCGGTGCAGCAGCTGCACGCCCCAATGGGTTTCGAGCCGGCCCACGCTGCGGCTGACGGCCGAGGTGGTCAGATCCAGTTGCCGTGCGGCGGCGGCAAAGCTGCGCAGCTCCACCACCTTGGCGAAAACCAGCATTTCAGGAAGCAGGCCGGACTCTGTGCTCATGGTTCAGCTTGATTGTTGATCTAAGGGTAATAGTAAGTGGAATAGAGCTGTATTGATGCTTGGAAGTGATTGGCGGACCATGCCATCATGACTTCCCAGACATCTTCCTCTTTACAAGTGCTGGCTTCCAAGCCGGCTTTGGCCGCCACCTCGCCGCCCAAGGCAGCAGCCGGCGGTAGCTGGCGCATGGTGCTGGCCATGGCGCTTTCCGGAACCATCGGCCTGCTGGTGGTGGAGAGCGGCCTGCCCGTGCTGTGGGTGGTGTGGTTGCGTTGTTTGCTTGGCGGACTCGGGCTGGCGGCCTGGGTGCTTTGGTCGGGCCAGTGGTCCCGGCCGACCTGGCGCGAGAGCGGCTGGCTGCTGCTGGGGGCTGTGGCGCTCATCGTCAATTGGCTGTGCCTGTTTCGTGCCTATGAATACAGCGGCATTGCCATTGCCACGGTGGTCTATCACGTACAGCCCTTCTTGCTGTTGCTGCTGGCGGCTCTGCTGCAGGGCGAGCCTCTGCCGCTCAATCGGCTGCCCTGGCTGCTGCTGGCGCTGGTAGGCGTGGGCTTGAGCAGCGGCCTGGTAGGGCTGACTGATCAGCAGGCGTCGCAAGGGCAATCCTTGGGCATTGTGCTGGCACTGCTGGCAGCCAGTCTTTATGCCCTGGCCACCTTGGCCACTCAGCGGCTCAGGCGGCTTGCGCCGGCGCAGATCGCCATGCTGCAGATGCTGCTTGGTGCGCTGAGCTTGCTGCCCTGGGTGTGGGAGCTGCGCGCCCAGGCACTCTTCAGCCCCAAGGTCTGGGCTGCGGTGCTGGTGCTGGGCCTGGTGCACACGGCCTGGATGTACACACTGATGTACACGGCATTTCAAAGACTGCGGGCGCAGGCGATCGCCGGCTTGTCCTTTATCTACCCCGTCATGGCTTTGCTGGTGGATCTGCTCTGGTTTGGTGCCAAGCCGCAGCCGGCGCAGTGGCTGGGGATGGCGCTGATTCTGGGGGCGCTTGCAGCTTACCGGCGTAGCGAGCGCAAGCCTAATCAAAAATAGCTGCCAGCGGTTATGCATCAAGCGCCAGCAGCTATCGTTTTAAATCCAGGGGGTAATGGCCAGCACCAGTGGCATCAGCACCGCCGTGGCCACGCCGTTCAAGCCCATGGCCAGAGCGGAGAACGCAGCGGCCGTGGGGTTGAGCTGGATGGCGCGTGCCGTGCCAATCGCATGGGCCGTAAGTCCGATGGCAAAGCCTTGAACCGCTGGATCCTTGAGACGCAGGACGCGGCACAGCAGCGGTGCCATCATGGTGCCGCTGATGCCGGTAATGGCCACGGCCACGGCGGCCAGCGAGGGTGTTCCTCCAAAACGCTCGGCCATGGGCAGGGCGATGGGAATGGTGGCCGATTTGGGTGCCACGGCGATCAGCGTAGCTTGCGAGCCGCCAAAGGCCCAGGCGATGCCCAGCGCTGAAAGCAGAGCGACCAGACAGCCCACCAGCAGCGCCACGCTGATGGGCAGCCACAGCTGACGGATGCGCTCGCGTTGGGCGTAGAGCGGGATAGCCAGTGCCACGGTAGCCGGGCCTATCATCAGACCCAGCAGGGATACGCCGCTGCGATAGGTTTCATAAGGCGTGCCTGTGAGCAACAGAATCGCGACGATGACGACCACGCCGGTAAACACCGGAATCAGCATGGGGCGGTTGCCGCTTTTCCTGTAGATGGCCATGGCCGCCAGATAGACCAGCATGGTCAGCACCAGCCAGGGCAGGGGCGAGCCTTGGGCCAGGCTCAGCCAGGCGGTGTGCAGGCGTTCAAGCAGGGGTGTGCTCATAAGCTCTGCTCCTGTCTTGCCGCGGGCTCGTCATCCGGCTTGAGAGTGAGCTGGCGCTGCAGGCAGAAGCGGAAGGTGAGGGCGGTTGCGGTGAATGTGATGGCAGCTCCGGCAATGCAGGCCAGCACAAACGGCAGCCATTCGCGGCGCAGGTGGTCGAATTCCAACATTACGCCTGCAATGACGGGGATGAAAAGCAGCATCATGTTCTGCAACAGAACCTGAGCAGTATCTTCCAGTGTCTTGGGTAGGCGTTTGTAAAACAGCAGGCCCAGCAGCAAAAGCAGGATGCCGATCAGCGCGCCGGGCAGAGGCAAGCCCGTGACGCGGGCCAGGAACTCCCCCAGTAGCTGAAAGGCAAAAAGTACGGCAAGCGCATACAGCATAAAGGTGGTCAGCTCCTGAATAATGAGTTGGCAGCCTGTTGTCAGGCTGCCAACTCTGTAAGGGTGGGGTATGGCTTGGGTGAATAAAGGTAAAGCAGGCGGGTAACTATTGCGTGTCGCGGATGACAGGTTTATCTTGGATCTCAGGCGCTTCGGAGCCGAAGCGGCCAGTCATCGCACGAGCTTAGGAGAAGTCACCATGCAAACCGCAGTCTATCGCGCACCTGTGTATGAACCTACGGTCGATGAATTGGAAACACTCAAGAAGCTGGAGCTGGGCGAGGATGTCTCCCTGTGGTCTGCCGCCAAGGAATATCTTTCCAAGCGCCTGCTGGAGCGGGGCCTCGTGGAGCAGGATGCAGAAAAGCACTGGCATATCACCGAGTCGGGGCGTATGGTGATCCGGCGCCAGCTCTGAAATGCTCGGGGTTAACCCTTGGATTGCAATTGCCTGATTTGGAGGCAACCTACCTTTCAACCCGCAAGTACAAGGGCTTGTGTGCTGTTATCACCAGGATTTCACTGGATATCCACAATCATGTCCACATGATCTGTGGAAAAAAGCGCTGTCATGGACAGCGCTTTTTTTGTGGCTTGACTCAAGCCAGGGTTGCTCGGATTGACAGCAAAGGCTCTCGTTGACAGTACAAGTGCAGCGATGCTCAAAAGGCATTTTCCAGAGAGAAATGTCCCATGTGACCTGCTGTGTGCTATGGGCTTGAAGCGAGTGGATGTTTGACAGATGGGCGATGCTGCCGGTGCCTGGCATGGTATTGCAAGACATAGATCCGCACCAGATTGTGCAAAGTTATGCACAGTGACTGTGCAACTTCGAAAAGATGAGCGAGCAAGAGAGATCCTGCCTTATCCCGGCAAGGGAAAGGCATGGGGCTGTGGCGTAATTGATGCGCCGGCTTTTCGCGTGGAGAACGGAAGGCTGGATGGCAGCGAAGCTGCCTTTTCGGCTTGGGTATGTAGTGCCGGATTGGACCGGAACGCCCTGCTGCGGGGATTTCAATTCCCAGCACTCACCCTGGGAGGATGCGGATTGTATTCGATATTCAGGCGCAAAAAATTGTCGCGGCGTTCCTTTGGACAAAAACGCGTTGCGCCCATGATGCCGACATGAGGTCGAAGCTGGGTCGATTTGTCAGCAGGTACTTCGCTTGGTGTTGCTATCAGTGCTGAGTGGCTGCATATTTGCAGAGCACAAATCAACAAGGGCGGGTTGAAGCCCGCCCTTGTTAGGTGAGTTGCTGTCAGCACCAAAGAAGTGCTGCCGCCCTGTTATGCCTTTGACCAGCCTATTCGCTTGTAGGCACGAAAAACAGGTACTCACCTGGCCCCATCTGCGGGGTAATCACATAGCCTTCGCATTGCCTGTCCTTGCATTTCACAGGTATGGCGCGGGGCCAGATAGTTGCTGCAGTAGGGTAACCAGGCAGGTACTGCGGCACATGCCATACCCCATAGTCCCCCACTGGCTCTGCTTGTTGCGAGCCTGCTGCACCTTGCTCGCCACTTCCGAAGATCTGGCGTTGAATGCTCAACGGTTCATTGATGGCCCTGGAGTCGGGTGCAGCCAAAGACGAAGCGCTGCATAGTGCAATCGCTAAAAGAGCTAGAGTCTTGCCCATAGCGGCCTCCTAGATTAGGAATCACGCCCACTAATTGTCATACAGCTGTGCTGTACGTGGATCTTCCATCACAGATGTTACAAGCGAGGGGCGAGGGGCTTCAGGTGTCAAACTTGACTGAACCTCTGTGGGCACTGAAGCGGGAGTGGGGCTACCTTGTGCCGAAGCATCCGGCCCGTAGTTGTTGCGGCGCTCGTCTGCAGTCATGGATTGCGGGCATTTAGAACCCGTGATCTCCAGTGCCACGCGAGCGGCGGGATCCATGCAGTCCATTGCCAGAGAAGCTGCCTTCATGCCCTTGTTCCAGAGCTCACGGCTCATTTTCAGGCGTTTGCAATGCTCGTCCGTCCAGGTTGTGCCGAAGCTCACGCCAAAGCCAGGTCCGTTGGCACTGCCGCTGCTGCTGCCCATGCAGGTGTCATTGCTGGTTGTGAGATTGGGGCCGTTCACGCTGGGAACGTTTTTCATGGTGTAAGTACCTGTGTACTCCACAATGTTCTTGGACGTCCCGGATACCGTGCTGTTCAGGTTCTGGGTGGTCGTGCCGTTCGTTGTGATGTTTTGATCGGAGGTTGAAGTGGATCTGCTGTCCATCGTGGATACAGATCGACTTTCCGCCGGGGCAACGACCGGATTGACAATGGTGACCGACTGATTCTGTTGCGCCCCCACGGAAGAGGAGCTAGAGGAGCTTTGCGCGCTGCTGTCGGCACTTTGCGCATAACTGCACAAAGGAACGCAAAGACTTAACAGAGCTATTGAGAATTTCATGCTTTGCTCCTACGTTGCCCGAGCCCGGCCAGGCAGCCAGGCCCGGGACAAACACAACTATCTTGGGACAGCTGCCTTAGTTGGCATTGGCAGCGGAGCCTGCACCGGCAGTACCGGAGGTGCCACCACCATTGGAGAAGTAGCCAGCATTGCCAAATGCTCCAGCGTTTTGATGGACGGTACCCACCGAGGTTGCGCCCGATCCGGTGTTGGTCCATGCGCCGCTAGGCCCAGAGATAGCAGCCGAAGTTGCGCCATAACCGGAAGTCGTGCCAGCATTGCTGTTCACATAGGACAGTCCGCCACCAGGGCCTGCGCCAGTGGCAACTTGGTTGGCTGTGTGCGAAGTGGCCACACCAGCTGCTCCGCCGCTGACGGGGCCTGCGCTGTAGCCAGCCAGGGCCGCAGAACCTGCGTTAGCGTTGGTCGCAGCACCGCCACCCGCAACAGCGTTGCCCGAAGTTGCAGAAAGGCTCTTCACGTTACCGTAGGTCGTTGCGCCACCACTGACCGCAGCACCACCGGCGCCGTAAGGGCCTACAGCAATGCCGCCACCAGCGGCATTGGCGTTGGAGGTTGCACCGGAGGTTGCACTATTCATGCTCAGCGCAGCACCGTTGCCCGAGCTGGCAGCACCCGACACCGTAGCTGAAGATGCGCTCGACGTCGTGTTTGTGGCAGCGATGCTTGAGCCGCTCACAGCAGCAGATGCAACACCAGCCAACGCAATAACCGCCATGGCAATCAGAGACTTTTTCATGATCATTCCTTTGAATAGCGAGTTCTCAGACAACTGAGAGTGTGTGAGCGAAAGACCGATGCAATTTCGCAAAGGCCAGTGTTAACCGTCAACAAGTTATGGAGTGCTTTGTTACGTTCCAAAACTGCTTTCGGTGAAGGCAGTTTCAGAAAACGACGGAGAAACAGTAATACCCCATTCAAAGATATTTTTTGAAGAATTTAAAATGATGAGAAAAATGAATGATTTGTTGTGGCTTGTGGATGTTGTGCTATTGAAAGAATAGTGCTTGTTGGAAAATTCTTACAATGCTAAAAAATGTAATCTGTATTTCTTTTTATTTTATATGTCCATTGTTTCAAAAATAAAGGGTTTACATCTATTTTTCTGATGAAAAGAAGTTAATACCTAGTATTTCAGTATTAATTTGTAAAAATTTAAACCTTATTTTTCTTTATTTATTTTTTGTAGATTTTCAATGGAATGAATTCTATTTTTCGCGAGATTCCAAAGAAATCGACTCATCAAATGGAGTGTCACATGTATCTATCCGACGCATTTATGAGCTCACGGTTTGATGATGCTGGCAGTACAGAAGTCACATCTACTGTCTTTGGGCGCATGTGGCCGTCCGACATGAAGGGTCAGCAGAACCAGCCGGTGCGAGTCTTTCTGGTTGACGAAGACAGCCATGTCAGGAATGTGATCTCGCAGGAGCTCATGCGTGATCCGCGCACTCTTCTGGTAGGGCAGGCCTCCAGCTATAGAGAGGCTCGTAAGAACATCTTTTTGCAAGATTTCGATGTGCTCCTCATTGACCTGTCTCTTGGTGAAGGCCAAGGAATCGAGTTGCTGGAATCGATCCAACTAAAGAGGCCTGACGTGCTGAGCATTGCAATTTCTGCAAGTGAAAACGACGACGCGGCCATGAATGCTCTTAAAAGAGGCGCTGTTGGGTACCTAGTGAAGAACTCATGGTTTGGAAGCTACTCGCAAGCTGTGCTGGAAGTTGCTAATGGTGGAGCCGCTATATCTCCAGTAGTGGCAAAGAAAATCATTCCAAAAATATTCAAGGCCAATTTTCATGAGGAAAGTATCTTCAAACACAAGAGCTTTGAGTCGCTGACTGAAAGAGAAGTGGAAATATTGAAATTGATAGCCCAAGGAAAAAGCTCTCTAGAGGTCGCGTCCTACTTGCAAATAAGCCCTTTGACAGTGTCAACGCATATAAAAAATATTTACGGAAAGATGCAAGTAAGAACCAGGGCGCAAGCCGTCAGATGTGCAATATTGATAGGTATTATTTGAATACTGTTGTTAACTGTGCTCTAGGTCTTAAATGTGAAAATACTCTGTCTTAAATCTCATATTGAAATGATATTTGAGTCTGAAATATTTTTTGCAGATTTCTTTATAGAGAAATTTCTTTCATGAGGTGGAAGGAGCTTTTACCTGGTCACTTTCAAGCATGTGCTCCTTGTTGGGCAAAGCGTGCGTGCTGTTTTCACATGGCTGCGATCCAGCAGCTTTGATGCTTCATCGATGTCATGGATGGGCCTGCCGCGAAGTTGCGCATGTCGCACATAGGCATGGCGCGGATTCGTTTGCCAGCCTCTTTATTGCCGGTGACAAGAGTGAGGTTGCCCCGTTGCAAGAGCTGTTCGATACATTCAACGAGCGGGCGGGACGGGAGATTGTGAGGCAGCCTCCTTATGAAGCAAATCTGAGCTGACCACTGCACTCTATTCGGCGGCACTGGGAGGGGGAGTCAATGAATGGGGATACCACTCCGAAATGACCGATGCTGCATGCGCATGTGCTGATCGCCAGAGGTCGTTCTGGCTGGAGCCAGGATGGTCTGGTAGTTCGATGTGTCTATCAGCCGCGCGAATAGCGAACCAAATGCCATGCTCCCAGTCCTGGTCTCGTTGCAGTTTCTTGAGGGCAGGTGCAGTAATCACGATCACTCTCTTATTGCCCGCTCTTGCATAGCCGATCTCAACCAGCGTTCCAAAAGCCTCCAGGTCTTCGAGATAGGCGACAACAACGTCGGCCCGTGAGATGCCTTGAAGAGCTCCGCGATAGGCAGCGCTTTGTGGATTGGAGGGAGAGTAAGAATTCGCGTCATGCATGTGTCCATGGCTGCCATTTTTCGCTTTCCATGGACCTGAATACATGAACCTCGTACGAGTTCCGTGAAATAGCATTTCTTCCGGCGGCGCGATCAGCACATCGGTATCTGAATTCTCGATCCCTAGATCACCAAGTGCCTTGGATCTGGATACGTCGAAGATTCGCCAACAGGAAAACTCTCTGCCCGGGTCCTCGTTGTCTAAATCTGTCCCCATTTTTCCCGCCATGTAGACGACAGGTAGAGCCAGTTTCGCTTGGCGGATTGCTTTGCTCGCCTGCAGCCAGTTTTCGACATCCGTTTCAAACCAGCCAATGGCTCTGTTGCTCATCGGTGTGGGATGAGGAAACTTGTCCTTGCGCAACAGCTTGTAGAGCATCGATCTTGATAACCCAGTCCGTGTCAGAACCTCATCCATAGGGATGACATTCTTCGTGAAGCGTGACTTGCTATCCGTAGGCATGTGGTTTCTTGAGCTCGTGTGCTAGGTGGATGAGCTGGCGTTAATTAATGCAATAAGTATTAATTTCTGATAGCCATACCCAATGTAGGATTGGCTCTGACATTGTTGTCGAATACGAACGATTTGTATTCATTTCGTATTTTGATCTACTTTCACTCTTTGGCGGGACATGACGTTACCGTCGCGCCTGCCTGCTTCGTGGGGCAAATTACGAGCCGGTCGGCATGTCGCGAACCCGCGGCACGGGATGCAAGGTATGGGGGGAGGGAAATTACGAGGCTTGCGGGGCGCCAGGCAGACTGAAGCCATCGCTGGATGGGGGCGCCTCTGCCCAAGGCGAGAGCTGCTCTCTCGCCACGCAAGCGGGAGGACACAGGCGTGCTTTCGGATGTCGTCGCATGGTTTTTGCGCCAATCGTTTTTTTGAGATGCGCCAAATCGCAAATTGCGAGGGGACCATTGCGGCAAAGAAAAAAGCCGTTAAGTCTTTGAGACTTAACGGCTTTTTGTATGTGGTGCCCGGGGCCGGAATCGAACCGGCACGCCTTGCGGCGGGGGATTTTGAGTCCCCTGCGTCTACCAATTTCACCACCCGGGCTTCGCTTAGCGCAGACGCGAATTATGGCACAGTATTGGACATGAAAACTTATTCGACCATCGAACATGCTATCGGTCACACGCCGCTGGTGGCATTGCAACGCATCGGCGCGGATGCAAACCGTGAACGTGCAAACGTAGTGCTGGGCAAGCTCGAAGGCAACAACCCGGCTGGCTCCGTCAAGGACCGGCCTGCGCTGTCCATGATCCAGCGTGCTGAAGAGCGCGGCGAGATCAAGCCGGGCGACGCACTGATCGAGGCAACGTCGGGCAACACCGGCATTGCCTTGGCCATGGCTGCAGCCATCAAGGGCTATCGCATGATTCTGATCATGCCCGAGGACCTGTCCATCGAACGCGCACAGACCATGAAGGCTTACGGCGCCGAACTGATTCTGACGCCCAAGAGCGGCGGCATGGAATATGCGCGCGATCTGGCCGACCAGATGGTGGCCCAGGGCAAGGGTGTGCTGCTGGATCAGTTTGCCAATCCCGACAATCCCAGGGCCCACTATGAAACCACAGGGCCGGAGCTATGGGAGCAGACCGGTGGTGAGATCACCCACTTTGTGAGTGCCATGGGTACTACCGGAACCATTACCGGAGTGGCCAGGTTCCTCAAGGAAAAGAACCCGAACATCAAGATCATCGGCGCTCAGCCTTCCGAGGGATCGCGCATTCCTGGCATCCGCAAGTGGCCCGAGGAGTATCTGCCCAAGATCTATGACGCTTCGCTGGTCGACGAGCTGGTCTATGTGACGCAGGACGATGCCGAAGACATGGCCCGCCGCATGGCGCGCGAAGAGGGCATCTTCGCTGGTATCTCGGCTGCCGGTGCACTGTGGGTGGCCCAGGAAATTGCCAAACGCGAGCAGAACGCCACCATCGTGTTTGTGGTGTGCGACCGTGGTGATCGCTACCTCTCTACAGGCGTGTTTCCGGCATGAGCAATGTCTTTTGCGTGATAGCGCAAAAGAGAATCAACGCTCCAAATGACAGTCAGCGCTTATCCATCAAGCGCTGACTGCTATCAATATCAAGAATAGGACTTACGCAAACAAGAATGCAACAGCGGCCTGCCTTATGAGACAGACGCCTCGCCTGAACCCGTTTTGCGTAAGTCGTGAAGAATACGGAGAGCCTCATGGCTTATGAAGTCCGCTTTTGTTCCAACTGCGCGACTGAGCTGCAATGGATTGTGGCCAGCGAGGACAGCGGCGAGGTGCAGCGTCTGCGTTGCCCGAGTTGCGGGTTCACGCATTGGGGCAATCCCACGCCGGTGCTGGCGGCTGTGGTGGAAGGTGATGACGGCCGGGTGCTGCTGGCGCGCAATGCACTGTGGCAAGAGGGCGTTTTCGGCCTGATTACGGGCTTTATGGAAGCCGGTGAATCGCCAGAAGCCGGTATCTGTCGCGAGGTTCTCGAAGAGACGGGGCTGCGCGTGAAGGCACTGCGTCTGCTGTGCTGCTCGGAGTTTCTGCGCATGAATCAGGTGCTGATTGCCTACCATGTGCGCGTGCAGGGCCGACCCGAGGATGTGAAGCTCTCGCCCGAGCTGCTGGAATACCGCTGGCAGACGGCCCAGGAGTCGCTGTGCTGGCCTGCAGGCACGGGCTACGCTCTGGCAGAGTGGATCAAGCAAAAAGGCTTCGAGCCGCGCTTTGGCGCTTTCCGTCCCGGCCAGAATCCGGAGCCTGATCCCGCCAAATGGCCTGTGCGACGCTGGGCTGAGGACACTCGCTTTACGGTGGCACCGGCTCTGGATTGAGCAAAGACCGCGCTGGCACTGCCAGCGCCTGGTTTTTCTACAATCGGCGCTGACGAGGAATCCACCCCATGCACGTAGATCAAGAAGTTGACACCCGCGGCCTGAACTGCCCGCTGCCCATTCTCAAGGCCAAGAAGGCGTTGGCTGCCATGCAAAGCGGCCAGTTGCTCAAGGTCGTGGCCACAGATACCGGCTCCATCCGGGACTTCCAGGCCTTTGCCAAGCAG
Organism: Comamonas sp. HJ-2; assembly: GCF_053615495.1. Lineage (NCBI taxonomy): Bacteria > Pseudomonadati > Pseudomonadota > Betaproteobacteria > Burkholderiales > Comamonadaceae > Comamonas > Comamonas sp. HJ-2. The sequence goes on from NZ_JBSIFD010000010.1 coordinate 96,706, forward strand.
ACCGGCAATGAGCTGGTCGAGCAGCAGACGGTCGGTGATGAATTCATCCATATCCTGCGTCGGCGCTGAGCGCTGAATCGGTCTGAGAGCATTGGACGGACAAAAGGCCTGCAAGCGCAGGCCTTTTGTCATCAGAGCGGCTTTGGCCGATCTTGCTTATAGGCTCAAGCTCTTGAGGTATTCGCGAAAGCTGTCGCCCACATCGGGGTGCTGCAGCGCCAGCTCCACCGTGGCTTCCAGAAAGCCTTCCTTGCTACCACAGTCATAGCGCTTGCCTGCATACTGGAAGGCATAGACGGCTTCATGAGCCATCAGCCGTTCGATGGCATCGGTCAGCTGGATCTCGCCACCCACCCCCTTTGGCTGGTTGCGGATCTCGTCGAAGATGGCGGGAGTCAGCACGTAACGGCCCGCCACACCCATGCGCGATGGCGCTTTCTCGGGAGCGGGCTTTTCCACGATCTCATCGATGCGCATCAGTGGGCCGCCCGCAGGCTCGCCCTTGACGATGCCGTAGCGCTTGGTGTGCTCGAGCGGAACTTCCTGAACGGCCAGCAGAGAGCGGCCCTGTTTCTGGAAAGCGGCCGTCATCTGCGCCATCACGCCGGGGCCGCCATTCTCTCCTGTCATCAGGTCGTCGGCCAGAATGACGGCAAAGGGTTCATTGCCGACCAGGGGTTGCGCGCACAGAACGGCATGGCCCAGGCCCAGGGAGCGGGGCTGGCGCACGAACAGGCAGTTCATATCGGCCGGGCTGACGCTGCGCACAAGGTCCAGCATGGCCTGCTTGCCGGCATTCTCCAGCTCGTTCTCGAGTTCGTATGAAGTGTCGAAATGGTCTTCAATGGCCCGCTTGCTGCGGCCGGTGACAAAGACCATGTCGCGGATGCCTGCCTCGTACGCCTCTTCCACGGCGTACTGGATCAGCGGCTTGTCCACCACAGGCAGCATTTCCTTGGGCGAAGCCTTGGTGGCGGGCAGAAAACGGGTGCCCAGGCCTGCAACTGGGAACACGGCTTTGCGGACGCGGGTTTGATTGCTCATGTGCTTGTCTTTTCTGGATGGAAAAAAGGCGCAGTTGCCTGCGCCTTGTTTTTGGAGGGAGTTTAGCGGGGTTTAGCCCAGACGAGCGAGCTGCTCGTTGATGCGTGTCAGTGTCGCGCCGAAGTCGGCCAGGCGCTTGCGCTCCTGTTCCAGCACTGCGGCAGGAGCCTTGGCGCAGAAGGCCTCGTTGCTCAGCTTGCCGTTGGCCTTGACGATCTCGCCTTCGAGGCGCTTGGCTTCCTTGGACAGGCGGGCCTTCTCGGCTGCAACGTCGATTTCGACAAACAAAGCCATGCGGATGTCGCCCAGGACGTTGACCGGAGCAGTCTGTGCGGCGGTGGCCCATGCGGCTTCGTCATCGAACACCTTGACTTCGCTGAGCTTGGCCAGGTTCTTGAGCACGTCGGCATTGGCGCGCATAAATGCCGAGTCCTCGGCATTGCCGGCCACGGTGAGCAGCGGCAGGCGTTGAGCGGGCGACACGCCCATCTCGCCACGCAGCGCGCGGCAGGCATCTACCATCTGCTTGATGCGGCCCACGTAGGCGATAGCGGCTTCGTCGATCTTCTCCGGCTGTGCTTCGGGGTAGCGTGCCACGGCGATGGAGTCGCCCTTGAGGCCGGCCACGGGCGCAACCTGCTGCCACAGTTCTTCCGTCACAAACGGAATGATGGGGTGGGCCAGGCGCAGAATCGCCTCCAGCGTACGGATCAGCGTGCGGCGCGTGGCGCGCTGCTGGGCCTCGTTGCCGGTCTGGATCTGCACCTTGGCGATTTCCAGATACCAGTCGCAGAACTCGTTCCAGACGAAGTCGTAAATCGTGTTGGCGACATTGTCCAGGCGGAACTCGGCAAAGCCCTTGGCCACTTCTGCCTCGACCTTTTGCAACTGCGAGCTGATCCAGCGGTCGGGCTGGCTGAAGTGCATATAGCCAGCGAACTCGCCGCCCGGTTGGCACTGCTCCTTGGTGTGGGGTGCCAGACCGCAGTCATGGCCTTCGCAGTTCATCAGCACGAAACGCGAAGCATTCCAGAGCTTGTTGCAGAAGTTGCGATAGCCCTCGCAGCGCTTGCTGTCGAAGTTGATGCTGCGGCCCAGCGATGCCAGGGCCGCAAAGGTGAAGCGCAGTGCGTCCGCTCCGTAGGCGGGGATGCCTTCGGGGAATTCCTTTTGCGTGTTCTTGCGCACCTGAGGAGCGGTCTCGGGCTTGCGCAGGCCGGTGGTACGCTTTTCCAGCAGCGGCTCCAGCGAGATGCCGTCGATCAGATCCACGGGGTCCAGCACATTGCCTTCGGACTTGCTCATCTTCTTGCCTTGCGCATCGCGCACCAGGCCGTGGATGTAGACATGCTTGAACGGCACGCGACCCGTGAAGTGCGTGGTCATCATGATCATGCGGGCGACCCAGAAGAAGATGATGTCGTAGCCGGTCACCAGCACCGAGGAGGGCAGATAGAGGTTGAAGTCGTCATCGGCCGCATGGCCCTGCTCGGGCCAGCCCATGGTGCTGAAAGGCACCATGGCGGAGGAGTACCAGGTGTCCAGCACATCGGCATCGCGGGTCAGCTTCTTGCCGGGGGAAACCTTGTCAGCTTGTGCCTGGGCTTCGGCTTCGTTCTTGGCAACGTAGATATTGCCTTCCTCGTCATACCAGGCAGGAATCTGGTGGCCCCACCAGAGTTGGCGCGAGATGCACCAGTCCTGGATGTTGTTCATCCACTGGTTGTAGGTGTTGACCCAGTTCTCGGGCACGAACTGAACTTCACCGGAAGCGACGGCGTCGATGGCCTTCTGGGCGATGGACTTGCCGCTCGGGTCCTGGTCGCTGACCTTGCTCATGGCGATGAACCACTGGTCGGTCAGCATGGGTTCGATCACCTGGCCGGTACGGTCGCAGATGGGCACCATCAGCTTGTGCTTCTTGATCTCGACCATCAGGCCCAGCTCTTCCAGGTCGGCCACGATGGCCTTGCGGGCCACGAAGCGGTCCATGCCACGGTATTTCTCGGGCGCCTCGTCGTTGATCTTGGCGGTCAGCGTCAGCACGCAGATCATGGGCAACTTGTGGCGCTGGCCCACCTGATAGTCGTTCTGATCGTGGGCCGGCGTGACCTTGACCACGCCGGTGCCGAACTCTCGGTCCACGTATTCGTCGGCGATGATGGGGATCTGGCGGCCCACCAGGGGCAGGGTCACGGTCTGGCCGATCAGGTGCTTGTAACGCTCGTCTTCGGGGTGGACCATCACGGCCACGTCGCCCAGCATGGTTTCGGGACGGGTGGTTGCGACCACCAGATTGCCTTCGCCGCTGGTCAGCGGGTAGGCGATATGCCACAGGCTGCCGTCCTTTTCCTGGTTCTCGACTTCCAGGTCGGAGACTGCAGACTGCAGCACCGGATCCCAGTTCACCAGGCGCTTGCCGCGGTAGATCAGGCCTTGCTGGTACAGCTTCACAAAGGTCTCGGTCACCACCTTGGACAGCTTGTCGTCCATGGTGAAGTACTCACGGCTCCAGTCCACGGTGTCGCCCATGCGGCGCATCTGGGTGGTGATGGTGTTGCCGGACTTTTCCTTCCACTCCCAGACCTTTTTGGTGAAATCGTCGCGGCCCAGGTCATAGCGGCTCACGCCCTGGGTCTGCAGCTGGCGTTCCACCACGATCTGGGTGGCGATGCCTGCGTGGTCGGTTCCGGGAATCCAGGCCGTGTTGTAGCCCTTCATGCGGTGGTAGCGTGTCAGCGAGTCCATGATGGTCTGGTTGAACGCGTGGCCCATGTGCAGCGTACCTGTCACATTGGGTGGGGGCAACTGGATGGAGAAGTTGTTGCCTGCAGCGGTAGCTTCGGTACCGGGCTTGCCTGTGCCGCGATAGCCGGCATTGCCGTAGCCGCGCTTTTCCCACTCAGGGCCCCAATGGGCTTCGATGGAGGCAGGTTCAAAAGACTTGGAGAGGCTGTCGAGGCCGGGCTGTTGAATGGTGTCGCTCATGGCTGCGTTACAAGAACTCTGGAAATGAAAACGGCATCCTGAAAAGGGATGCCGTCTGCATGAAAGATAAGGACGGATTGCCAATGATTTTAGCGATCCGATCCAGTGATGAGCGCGGTAGGTCTTATTTCGTCCTCTTGCGCTTATTTATCAAGCGCTTGTAGCTATTGAATTAGCGAGACTTCGCTTGAACAAGCATGTACCACGCCAGAGACGTCGAGCAAGGCCTGGGCAGCCCCAACCGCCCCGCAGCGAGGGCGTCGTCCCTCTTGGGGGAAGCGGCGTAGCCGCTCAGGGGAGTTACTTACCAGGAACAAACTCCGGCCGGTCGTTGTTCTGCGGCTTGAGGGGGGCGCTGGACTTGCCCTCGGCACGTTCCTTGCGCCACTGCTCCTTGCGGGCCGTCCACTCGTCCAGGCGTGCATGGGCGGTCTTGCTTTCCTTGAGCATCTGCAGCTCGTCGGCCAGCTGGGCCGTCAGCTCCAGGCGGATGCCGTTGGGGTCGAAGAAGTAAATGCTCTTGAAGATGTGGTGATCGGTTACGCCCAGCACTTCCACGCCGCAGGCCTGCAGGCGGGCCTTGGTGTTTTCCAGCTCCTGCACGGAGTCCACTCGGAAGGAGATGTGATTGATCCAGATCGGAGTGTTGGGTGAGGGCAGGGCCGCTTCGTCGTCGCCAATGTCGAAGAAGGCGATGAAGGAGCCGTCCTTGAGGCGGAAGAAGAAATGGGTGTAGGGGCAGTATTCGCCCGTGGAGGGGACGTAGTCGCTCTGGATGATGTGGTAGAGCGGCAGGCCGAGGATGTCCTCGTAGAAGTGACGAGTCTCTTCCGCATCCTTGGCCTTGTAGGCGTAGTGGTGCAACTGCTGCACGGCGGCAGGTGCGGGCAGCTGGCTCATGTCCGCACGCCGGGGCTGGGAGTAAACCGGGGTAGGGGCGGCTTGGCTCATGCGATGTCTCCTTCAATTGTGTGAGTGGATTGATTCTACTATTCGTAATTGATTAACCTAAAGTAAATTTTTTTGATGAAGGGGATTTGTGTCTGAAGCATGCCGCAGACGCAAAAAAGCCCGGACCGCTTGCACGGGCCAGGCCAAAGAGAGAGCCCGCAAGGGGCTTCACTCGAGAGTCTTTGCGGACCTGGATTACTGCTTCACAGCTTCAATCTGCAGGACCAGGCGCACTTCCTTGGGGAAGCCGTAGGGGATGCCGTAGTTCACGCCCCACTGGGTGCGGTCGATGGTGGCCTCGAAGTCGCCGCCGCAGACTTCACGCTTTTGCAGCATGGGGCTTTCGTAGCAGGTGAACTTGTTGGCCTTGACGGTGATGGGGGCGGTCTTGCCCAGCAGGGTCAGCTGGCCGGTCACTTCCTTGAGCTTGTCGCCGTCAAACACGAACTTGTCGGAGACAAACTTGGCTTCGGGGAATTTTTCCACGTTGAAGATGTCGGCGCTTTGCAGATGCTTGTTGAAGGAGGGCGTGCCGGAGTTCACCGAAGTCATGTCCAGAGTCACTTCGACCTTGCCGGTCTTGGCTGCCTTGTCGAACTGAACGTTGCCGCTTTTCTTGTCGAAGCGGGCACGGTTGGTGGAGGCGCCAAAGTGGTCGATCTCGAAAGTCGCAAACGTGTGTGTGGGGTCGATGGCGTAAGTGGCTGGTGCCGCCTGGACAGCGGTGGCAAACAGGGACGCAGCGGCCAGAGCGAACAGAGTGGAACGCATGGTGAATACTCCTTCAGGGATTGGAACTATCAAAACATGAGCTTTCAGCGCTTGCCTATCAAGCGCTGGAGCCGAAAAACGCTTAAAGCTTGCCGACGCCAGTCAGAGCCAGCTTGAATTGCACATTGACCTCGTCGGCCACCATGGAGGTGTCCTTCCAGTCGCCATCGCCGATCTTGAAGTTCAGACGCTTGAGCGCCAGCGTGCCGGCGGCCGTGGTGGTGGCGCCGGACTGGGTCAGCGTCACGGGCAGGCTCACCTTCTGTGCATTGCCCTTGATGGTCAGCGTGCCGTCCACCTGGAACTTGCCACCGCCCAGAGCCTTGACGGCGCTGGAGTCAAAAGTGGCCTGAGGGAATTTGGCAACGTTGAACCAATCTGCCTTGGGCAGTTCGGCATCGGTTTCCTTGGCGCCCATGGTGGCGCTGCCGGTATCGACCGTGAAATGGATCTTGCTGCTCTCGGGTTTGGCGGCGTCGAAGGCAATCTGGGCGTCGAACTTCTTGAAGTGGCCCTTGAGCGGCACGCCCATCTGCTTGGCTTCAAAGTTGACGGCGCTCTGTGCGGGCACCAGGGCTTGAGCTGCCTGTGCGGTGTTGCCAAGGAAAGCGGCTGCAATCAGTGCAGAGGAAAAAAGGACTTTCATCAAAAACTCCTTGTGATGAACATACAAAAAACTCAAAAGCCGGTACGGCTTGAAGGAGCGAGACAGCAAGCAAGCGCCGCCGCGCAGCAAAGCTGTTGTCCCCCAGGGGGAAAGCGGCGGGGCCGCCCCGGCAACGCCGCTCAGGGGGGGACTATTGGCCCGGAACCATGCGTGACAGCAGTCCGTCGCGGTCAATGATCTGATGCTTGATGACGGCAGCGATATGCATCACCACCAGGGCTGCCAGCGCATAGGCCAGATAGCCATGCCAGGGCTTGAGCGCTTCGGCCAGCTCGGGGCTCTTGCTCACCAGGTCAGGCAGGGGCAATTGTCCGAACAGCACGATGGGAAATCCTGCTGCCGAGCTGTACATCCAGCCCACCAGCGGGATGGCAAAGAACAGCGCATACATCAGGTGATGCACGCCATGGTGGGCCAGGCGCTGCCAGCCCGGCATGGTGCGGGTGACGGCTTCGGGCAGCTCCGGTGGTCGGTGGGTGAGGCGCCAGACCAGGCGCAGCACGGACAGGATCAGAATCGTCATGCCGGCCCATTTGTGCCAGTTGAAGTACTTGAGGCGTGTGGGCGAGAAAGGCAGGCCTGTCATATAGAGGCCAAAGGCGAAGATGCCGATCAGTGCCAAGGCCAGAACCCAGTGCAGGGCGATGGCGGTACCGGTGTAGCGGGAGCTTGAGTTCATGGAAACTGCAATCAGAAAGTGCGGGTCGCGGGCGCTGGGGGCCCGCTGAAATTGATATGCAGTGTATGAAGCGGCGAATGCAAAAAGGTTCAGCAGGATTGAGGGCTCGATTCAAAAAAGCTGAATGTCCGAACCAAAAAGCGCTGGCTTCAGCAAGGTCGTCGAACATTCGACGCACAGCGAAGTGGGCGCATGCCGTTTTGCACGACAAGCATCAATGAAGGATGTCGGTATTGATGGGCATCAATTTTCCGAGTATTTAACTTGTGAATTTGGGTGGCGAAAAATCATCCAGGCCGCTGTTTCTATACTCCGCGCCTCTTAGTCTTTTCAAAGACCAAAGCGTGGCGGACGGCCAAGGCTGGCGATATGTGGGTAGAAATGCCGACAACAACTGCAGCCGTTATCACCTGCTTTTTGACTCTCGGACGCATACAACGTTCGGGAATACATAGTCATCTAGCGATGTGCCCACGCCAGTCCTTGCTGTTGCTGTGCGCATTGCAGCAAGGAGTTGGAACCGTGTCCAAACTGGACTTGAATCGGCGCAGTTTTCTGAAGGCTGCCGCTGCCATGGGCGTGATTGCGAGTGTGCGCCCGGTCAAAGACGCACTTGCGGAATTGATAACGCCCGCCAGCGGTCAGGAGACCCACTGGATCAATGGCAACACGCTCAACTACCGCCGCGACGGCATGGCCAAGGTCACCGGGCAGAAGGTCTTTGCCATCGACCTGCGCGCCAGGGACATGCAGGGCTGGCCTGCGCAGCAGTCGCATGCGCTGACCATCCATATCCCGCGCGCCGACCGCATCTACGAAGGCCTGGATCTGTCGGTGCTGGGCAGCGACTACCAGCCTGATGTGCTGATCGACGCCGAGTCCATCGCCGCCGACGGCGTTGGAATGCCCGAGCCGGGCTTCTATGGCGAGTTCTTCGTCAAGAAGGGCCAGGTCTCTCCCATGCTGGGCCACCCCGTGGCCGTGGCCATCTGGCACGACTACGAGAAGTTCCGCGTGGCCAACCAGCGCCTGCGCTTCAATGACGCGATCTTCCGCTTCGGAGCCGAGGCTGCCCAGCCGCCACGCGCGCCCTATGTGGCCGCGCGCTACGTACGCGTGCAAGGCGAGGACGGCTATGGCGAGGACAGGTTCTCGCCCATGAAGAACACCGTCATCTGGCCTCAACTCGATGAAAAAGGGGTGCACTGGCCCGACAGCAGCCATCCCGCCTTTGGCGCGCTGATGGGCGAGTCGGCCCGCATCCAGGCCGAGATGAAGCAGCCCAGGGACGGCTTGCGCGCGTTTGCACGCAAGTACTACAGCCAGTCCATCGAGCATGTGGCCATGGAAATGGAAAACGGCCTGGCCTGGTATGAGCGCGATAGCGGTGCGCTGCACATGGTTGCCGCGAGCCAGGCGCCCTACGGAACGGCCGAGCATGTGATGCACATGCTCAAGGACAGCAAGCTGCCGCTGAACCAGCTCGACTACATCAGCTCCTACACCGTGGGCTACGGCCAGAAGGAGCACCATCCCTTCCCGTTCTACGTGGCACTGGCGTCGCTGTATGCCCAGGGCCGCCCGGTGCGGCTGGCGCTGGACCGTTGGAAGCATTTCCAGTTCGCTCTCAAGCGCCATCCCTTCGACGTGGAGACAGCGATCTCGGTGGACAAGGACGGCAAGTTCCACGCGCTGACCTGCCACATGGTGGGCGACGGCGGCGGCGTGACCAACTTCAGCCCCTCGGTGGGCACGGTGGCAGTGACGGCGGCGCAATCCATTTACTATTTCCCCGAGAGCGACCTGTCGACCGAGGTGTACCCCTCCATCGGCGTCACGGCCGGCTCCATGCGCGGCTACGGCACGGTGCAGTCCATGGCCTATACCGAGATGCTGGTCGACGAGATCGCCCAGGAGATCGGCCTGGACGCCATCGAGCTGCGCCGACGCAATGTGCTCAAGAGCAGCATGAAGAACACCCAGGGCGCCTCGCCGTCGGGTCATTTGCGTATCGGCGAGATCCTCGACATGGCCGCCAAGGACCCTATGTGGACCGAGCGCGCCAAGCGCAAGGCCGACTTCGAGGCCGCCAACCCCGGCCTGCGCTACGGCATAGGCTTCGGTGCCGTGCAAAAGGACTTCGGTACGGGCGCGGAAGCCTCGATCGCGCAGCTTGAGATCACGCCCGAGGGCCGCATCAAGATGCGCCACATCGCCACCGAGATCGGCACCGGCAGCACCACGGCACAGCTGGTGGCGGTCGAGCCCTTCCTGGGGCGCCCGGCGGACGACGTGGACTTCGCAGTCAACCACTGGGACAACCTGCCGCTGCATACCAAGGACGAGCCCTACACCACGCCCCAGGCCAAGGAGGACGAGCTGGCCAGGGACCCAAGCTGGGTGCCGCGCCTGGTCTCGCCGGTATCGGCCTCGAACTCGGCCTACTACTTCCGCCACGCCACGCAACAGGCGGCGCAGTTGCTGCTCAAGCTCTGCCTGTGGCCTGCTGCCCAGTCAATCTGGTCCGGCAAGGAGGGTGGGGGGCAGATGCTGCCCAGCACCGTCACCGAAGACATGCTGGAGTGGCGCGATCGCATGTTGGTGGCCGAGGGCCTGGAGCCGCTGAGCCTGGAGCGCCTGGCCGCCCGCGCACACGAGCTGGGCATCGTGACCGGCGTCTGCGTGCACGCCTTCAATCGCTGGGCCTGGGCCAAGGCCGACTTCACGGTCGAGGGCAGGAGGTTCCAGGCCATGATCGACGCCCTGTCCGTGCAGTACGGCAAGGGAGCTGGCGAGGCCAAGAAGGCCGCGATGAAATCCGGCGGCTATGCCTTCATCGCACGCGACAAAGTCTATTACCCGCCGGTGCAGCGCACCAATGCGGGCACGGTGTACTACGCGCCCTGCGCCACCATGGTGGAGCTGTCCGTGTCCCCGGGCACGGGCAAGGTGAACCTCCTCTCGCACAAGACCTGGCTGGAATGCGGCACGCAAATCGTGCCCGAGCTGGTCTCCGGCCAGATCCAGGGCGGTGTGGCCATGGGTATTGGCCATGCGCTGTACGAAGACCTGCCGCGCTATGAGACCGGCCCCGGCAACGGCCAGTGGAACCTGAACCGCTACCACGTGCCGCGCGCCAGCGAAGTGGCCGTGTGGAAGGCCGAGGGCGTGGTGCTGCCGCCGCTGTCGCGCACCGATCCGCCCAAGGGCATGGCCGAGGTGGTGATGATCCCGGTGGTCGCCGCCTGCGTCAACGCCATCGCCCATGCCACGGGCAAGCGCTTCCATGCGACCCCTGTGACCCCCGACAAAATCAAAGAGGCACTGTGATGCAGGACCGTATTCAATTCTCCGCCACCATCAATCGCAAACAGGTAGGCCCCGTCGACGTTCCCAAGGACTTGATGATGATCGAGTTCCTGCAGGAGTACGCGGGCATGAACGGCACGCGCCTGGGCTGCGGCCAGGGCGTGTGCCGCGCCTGCACCATCATCGTCGACGATCCGGAAAAAGGCTCGATCACCGTGCCCGCCTGTGTGACCGGCGTGACCTGGCTCAACGGCAAGACCATTCGTACCGTGGAAGGCATTGCCTCGGTGGACGACAAGGGTGTGGTCCATCCCTCGCCGGTGCAGAAGGCCTTTCTCGAGCACTACTCCTTCCAGTGCGGCTACTGCACGCCCGGTTTCGTGAACTCGGCCACCGTGCTGGTGGAAAAGCTACAGAAGCAGCCCGTGCCCGCCGATGAGGTGGAAAAAGCCATCGAGGAGCAACTGGAGCCCCATATCTGCCGTTGCACCGGCTATGTGCGCTACTACAACGCCGTGCGCGACGTGATCCTGAAGACGCCGGGCCTGACCACGGGCAAGCGCAGCAAGGAGGTCGTGAACAATGGCTAAGACCTGGATCAAGGGCCTGGGCGCAGCCGCCGTGCTGGGTGTGCTCGTGGCCGGAGGCATGTATCTGTACGGCAGTGCAAGCGGCAACGTCCCGCCGGCCACGGTGGACTTTGCCAAGCTGGGCCCGCAGGAGTTCGATGCGCTCTACAAGCGCGGCGAGCAGGTGTTTCGCGGCGGTGACTGCGCGGCCTGTCACAGCTCGCCCGCCACGGGGGCGGAGCTGGCGGGCGGTGTGCCCATGGTCACACCCATGGGCACGCTTTACGGTAGCAATATCTCGCCTTCCAAGGAGCACGGCATCGGCGGCTGGACGGCCGACGATCTGTACCGCGCAGTGGCTGCCGGCATGGCGCCAGGGCGCAAGAACCTGTATCCGGCCATGCCCTATGCCAGCTACCACCAGATCACGCGTGCCGATGTCGATGCGCTGTGGGTGTGGCTGATGAAGCAGCCGGCCGTGGAAGTCGCCAACAAGCCCAGCGAGATGAACTTCCCGTTCAGCATCCGTCCTGCCGTGGCCATGTGGAATGCGCTCAATCGTCCCGCTGCCAAGGAGTTCGACATGTCGGTGGACGAACTGGTGCGCGGCAAGTATCTGGTGGATGTGCTGGGTCACTGTGCCGAATGCCACAGCCCGCGCACCAAGGCCACCTTTGCCATGGATGGCTCGCGCTATCTCGAGGGCAATACCATCGAGGGTTCCTACGCTCCGGCGCTGACCCCCGATGCCCTGAGCGAGCGTGGCTGGACCAAGGACGATCTGGTCAAGTTCTTCCGCACCGGCCTGTCGCCGCAAGGGGTGATGACTTTCCGCATGTCCTCAGTGCTCGAGCATTCCACCTCGCGCATGGCGGAGGCCGATGTGCGCGCCATGGCCGCCTATCTGACCCAGAACCGCGAGATGCCAGGGCCCAAGCTCAAGGCTGCCGAGGGGCAGACCAGCGTCAAGGGCGAAAACCTGTACCTTGGCCTGTGTGCAGGCTGCCACGGTGCGCAGGGCCAAGGCCAGCCGCATTCGTCGGTGCCCATGAGCACCAACACCACGGCCATGTTCCCCACGCCCATCAACCTGATTCGCGTGATCCGCGAAGGCGTGCATGAGCGTGACCTGGCCCATGGCGAACGCATGCAGACCATGCCCGGCTATGCCGACAAGCTCAGCAACGAGGAGATGGCCGACCTGGTCAACTACATGCGTCAGACCTGGGGCGGCCGCCCTGGCGACGTGACCGCCGCGCAGGTGGCGGAGCATGTGAAGACCATAGAGCACAGCAAGTAAGTCCAGACCTGGCGTGAGGCCACGGTCGCTCGCGGCTTGCCGCGGCGGCCGTGGCCTTTTGCTTTGCGCTCGGCGAGAGTAGGGTAGTTGGCCGCACAGCGTCCGCGCAACTCAGTGCCGCAGCAGCGGCTTGCCTGTTGCTTGTGAGTCGTGTCGGAGCGCGCCTATTCGTCCTGCGCCGGATTGTCCGGCAGCACCACCATGGCCTGGGCTGCGAGCTTCCAGGCGATGGCCGAGGCCTCCATATCGCCACGGTGCTCGGCCATCAGCGCCAGGCGCTGCCAGGCGCGCGTGCGCAGCTGGGGGTCTTGCAGCAGCGGTGCGGCGCGGGTCAGCAGCTGCTGGGCCTTGCCCCATAGCTCGCGCTGCACGCAGGCCATGCCGGCCAGGTATTGCAGGCGCGATTCGCGCGGGTTGGCATTGGCTGCGGCTTCCATGCGAGCCAGCCAGGCTCCATCCAGCTTGCCCAGGCTTGACTGCAACACTTCCACCAGCTTGGGCAGATGGGTTTCCGTGCGTGGTCCGGGCTGAGTCAGCAAATGCTCCCACACGGGCAGCAGCCAGGCGCGTGCCTGCTGGGCTTCGCCACCCAGCTCGATCAAGCGTTCCGTGGCAGGGATGGCCACTTCGGGCATGGCGCGCTCGTCTTCGTCCAGCGACAGCCAGAACTGCTGCAGCGACGAAGTGTCACGTGCGTCGCGAATGCTGGCCAGCAACAGGCCGCGGACCACGCTGGCCGAGGCCGCGGGAGAGAAGGCGCGGTGCTTGGCCAGCAGACGGGCGGTGTCGAGCGCCGCCTGCGTGTCGCCGGACAGGCGTGCTGCCTTGAGCTTGATGCGCAGGGCAATCGTGCGGCGACCTGCGCCCAGCGGCAACTCGCCCAGGCGGCGAATCGATTCGGCGGCATCGCGGTCGTCCAGTGCCCAACGGGCCGCGCGCATCTGGGCGCCTTCGCGAATTTCCATGTCCTGGGTGTTGCCGGGGATGGGCAGCACGTCCAGAGCCTGTTGCCAGTGCTTGTCGCGCAAGGCGGCATCCTGCAGGGCGTGGGAGGCATCGGCGGCGATCAGATGGGCCGTTGCGCTCAGGCGTTCGCCATAAGGCAGGCCGGCCTTTGCTTCGCGCAGCGATTGCTCGGTGGACAAGGCGGCCAAAGCCGATTTGCGGGCGCGCAAAAAGCGGCCGGCCTGCAGATGCGAGAGCGCTTCGAGCAGGCTCTGGTTCATGCTGCGCTCTTTTTGCTGCATGCGCCAGCGGCGTGCCTGATGCGGCATCTGCAGCAGCACTGCCAGGGCCCGCAGCGCGGCATAAAGCAGCACAAAAGCCAGAAAGAGCAGAACCAAGGCCAGGTTCAGCGACATGTCCACCCGGTAGGGCGACCAGAACCAGGTGACCGAGCTCTGGTTATTGCCGGCAAACAGTGCCATGGCCACGGCCACGGCAAACAGACCCATCAACCACAAGGCGGCGCGCATCTCTGTGTCCTCCTCGATTAGCGGCCGGCGGCCGCTGTGGTCAGAGCGTTCAGCGTGTCTTCAAGTTCCACGCGTCCGCCCGTATGCAGATTGGCCTGAATCTGCTGCAACTGCGCCTGGGCGATCTGGGTGCGCCGCGAGCGTGCGTCAAAGTATTTGTTGAGCAAGGTGCCTGCAGCGCTCAGGTCGGCGCGCGCCGATTCCCACTGGCGCGACAGCAGGGCCAGACGGGCATTGAGCAGTTGCAGCTTGAGGTTCTCGCGCAGGAAATAGCCTTGCTCGGGGGCCAGCAGGGCCACCTCGGGGTGATCGATGCGGCGCACGCGCACCAGATCGGCCGCGCCATCCTTGAAGGAGTCCCAGACCCGCTGACCCTGGCCCTGCCACCAGGCCCATTGAGTGAGGGAGAGGCTGGCGTCCTCGGGAGTGTCATGAGCGGCCGCCGTCTTGCGGGGCTGAGCATCGCGCGCACGCGGGCGACCCACATCGTTGATGAGAGCCAGGTCGTCCACCTGACGGATCAGGTCTTCGATACGGCTGAGCACCCCCGTGGTGTCCGTCACGCTCATGCGCGAGAGCTTGTCCAGATCCAGATCAATGGCGCGCACGACGGGCGCCAGACGCGGCTGGGCCGTGCTTTCCACGCGCTTTCTGGCTGATTTGAGGCTCGCCACCAATGGCTGCAGGCTGCCCGAGAGTTCCGCCTGTTGCTGGGCCATGCGTACCGAGGATTCGATATCGGCCACGAGGTTTTCATCGCGCGAGCGCGACATGCTTTGCATCAGTTCTTCAAGCTGGTTGCGCTGCAGGCTGAGTTCTGCCACACGCGCTTCCATCACGGAGACACGTGCTGCGCTGTCGCGAGCCAGATCCTGAGCATCCTTGGCCAGGGTGCGAGCCTCCACCGACTGCGCACCGGACTGCGCCGACTGGCGGGCCAGCTGCTCCTGCATATTGCCCACGCGCTGCCACAGCATGCCGCAGGCGACCAGGGCTGCGGCAGCCACCGCTCCCAGCGTCAGCAACAGAGCCGTGGGGACACCACGCCCGGTCTGGGCGGGCGCGGAAGAGTCCTGGCTGGGGGGGGCGGCTGAGGGTTGGTTGTCGGAGGTGGGGATGGCATCGGAGCTCATAGAGCCGATTCTATAGACGCAACCACATCGTCCAGACTTGGGCGACTGTGCAAAACCCGACCGAAACCTGCTGAAAGTGCTTTGCTGGCAATGCGTTCATGGGTGGTGAGCGCTAACCCCGAGTGCCATTGCTGCTGGGGCAGCAGCTGTTGCAGGTTGGCAACAGCTTCCGAGCTGCTGAACAGCCACAGGCTGCCGTCGCTGACGGCTTGCCGGGCCAGATCCAGCTGTTGCGCCGTCCATACGGGAAGCTGGCGCTCATACACGGCCAGCAGTTCCACCTCGGCTCCGGCTTCGCGCAGCCGGGCTGCCAGCCAGTCACGGCCTGCGCCTTGTGTGGACGGGATTGGCATGCCGGCATTGTCGGCGACGGGGGCGGTCGCAGGGCTGGTGCCGCGCACGATCAGCACGCGGTCGCCAGGGCGAACCTGGCCGTGGACGTTCTGCCACAGCGCTTCGGACTCGAACTGAGTCGCGTCAGGCGAAGGGCCGTCGATCTGTAGAGAGGCCAGTCCTGCTTCGAGCAGGGCGCGCTCTGTGCCCGGGCCGGGGGTCCACGCCCTGGTATCCGGTGCTAGCAACGCTTCAGCATCGAACGCTGGAGTTTGACCCTGGGCAAAAAAATACTGCACCGCATTGCCGCTGACAAACATCACGGCTCGGTAGTGACCGGGCTTCAGCGCCAACTGGCGCGCCCTCAGCAGAGCCTGGTGTGCAGCCGGGTCTGTGCAGGGCCCTATGCCTATCAGCGGCAAGGCCTCGGCCTGCAGGCCGCGGGCGCGAAACGCATCGACCCAGGGTTTCGCATCATGCAAGGGGCGGGTGACCAGAACGCGGCGCATGGGCAGGCGCGGCTCAGTCCTGCTTGGGCGCCGCAGGCACGGCCCCCGCGGCTTGCAGCTGCGCGGCCAGTTGCTCGCCCAGAGCGTTGGCGCTGGCAAAGTCCGTCACGTTGGCGCTGGCCTGCACGCGCACCAGGCCCTTGCTGCCCTCCATATCGCCCCAGGCTGCATCCATGTGCAGGGTGTCGCCTTCAAAGCGGCCGTAGGCGGCCAGCGGCATGGAGCAGCTGCCGCCCATGCAGCGGCTGACGGCTCGCTCGGCAGTCACGGTCAGCCAGGTGGGCATATGGGCCAGCGGAGCCAGAGCGTCGATGATGTCCTGGCGATCCGCGCGCACCTCGATGCCCAATGCGCCCTGACCGGCAGCGGGCAGCATCTGGGCCGGGTCGAACCTGGCGCGGATGCGCTCGCTCATCTCCAGGCGCATCAGGCCGGCGGCTGCCAGCACGATGGCGTCGTACTGACCTTCGTCGAGCTTGCGCAGGCGGGTGTTGACATTGCCGCGCAGGGCCTCGATCTTGAGGTCGGGGCGCAGCGCCTGCAGCAGGGCCTGGCGTCGCAGGCTGGAGGTGCCGACAACAGCACCCTGGGGTAGCTCGTCCAGCGATGCATATCGGTTGGAGACAAAAGCGTCGCGCGGGTCTTCGCGCGTCATCACGCAGGCCAGCACAAAGCCCTCGGGCAGCTCCATGGGCACATCCTTCAGGGAATGCACGGCCAGATCGGCGCGGCCTTCCTCGAGAGCCACTTCGAGCTCCTTGACGAACAGGCCCTTACCGCCCACCTTGGACAGGGCTCGGTCCAGAATCTGATCGCCCTTGGTCGTCATCCCCAGCAGATCGACGCTGTGGCCGCGGCCGCGCAAGATCGCCTGCACATGCTCGGCCTGCCACATGGCCAACTGGCTCTCACGTGTGGCAATGACGATGGATGTGGGTGAGGATGCAGAAAATTTCATGACGGCGCGGTCTCAAGCGGGTAACGGGGAATGCTAGCATGGCAAGTTGCCCTACACCGTGCCCAAGGAGAATAGTTCATGCCTTCCGCCCGCCCCAAGAGCGCCGCACATACAGACAAACATGGCGACAAGCCGGTGCGCAAGACCGACAAGGATTTGCCGCTGATCGAGGACATACGGCTGCTGGGGCGCATTCTGGGCGACGTGATTCGCGAGCAGGAAGGCGGGCCGGCCTACGAGCTGGTCGAGCAGGTGCGCCAGCTATCGGTGGCCTTCAGGCGCGATGCCGACGAGGCGGCCGACAAGGCGCTCAAGAAGCTGCTCAAGGGACTGTCCAGCGATCAGACGGTGAGCGTGATTCGCGCCTTCACCTACTTCTCGCACCTGGCCAATCTGGCCGAAGACCGCCACCACATCCGCCGCCGCGCCGTGCACGAGCGCGCCGGCAACACGCAGGAAGGCAGCATCGAGGTGGCACTGGCGCGCCTGCGCTGGGCGGGCATCTCGACGGCCACCGTGGTCGATACGCTGGCCAGGAGCTTCATCTCGCCCGTGCTGACGGCTCACCCCACCGAGGTGCAGCGCCAGAGCATTCTGACGGCCGAGCGCCGCATCGCCCAGTTGCTGGCCGAGCGCGACGATATCCTGATGCGCGCCCAGCTCTACAACAGCGCCAAGGACGCGCTGACCCCACGCGAGCTGACGCGGGTGGAGGCGCAACTGCGAGCCTGCGTGGCCCAGCTGTGGCAGACGCGGCTGCTGCGTCATTCCAAGCTGACGGTGGCCGACGAGATCGAGAACGCTCTGTCCTATTACGAGGCCACGTTCCTGCAGGAGATCCCCAAGATCTACGAGCAGTTGGAGCAGGAGCTGGGCGAGAAGCTGCCCGAGCAGAGCTTTTTGCGCATGGGCCAATGGATTGGCGGTGATCGCGACGGCAACCCCTTTGTGACGGCCGAGAGTCTGGAGCTGGCCCTGTCGCGCCAGGCCGATGTGGCGCTGCGCCACTATCTGCGCGAGGTGCACTATCTGGGCGGCGAGCTGTCGCTGTCGGCCAATCTGGTGGACATCACGCCGGAGATGCAGGCACTGGCCGATGCCTCGCCCGACCACAATGTGCACCGCAGCGACGAGCCTTATCGCCGGGCGCTGACGGGCATTTATGCGCGGCTGGCCGCGACGCTCAGGCAACTGACGGGCGGCGAGGCGGCACGCCATGCCGTGGCGCCCCAGAATGCCTATGCATCGGCCGACGCCTTTCTGGCCGATCTGCAGATCATCGACGACTCGCTGTCGCGCTATCACGGCGATGCCCTGGCGCCACAGCGCCTGCGCCCGCTGATGCGTGCCGTGCGGGTCTTCGGCTTCTATCTGTCCACGGTGGACCTGCGCCAAAGCTCGGACAAGCATGAGGAAGTGGTGCGCGAGCTGCTTTCGGTCGCGAAGGTCGAGCTCGATTACAGCCTGCTCGAAGAAGACGCCAAATGCGCGCTGCTGGTGCGCCTGCTCGAAGATGCACGACCCTTGCGCGTGATGGGCGCGGACTATGGTGACCACACCCGCAGCGAGCTGGCCATCTTCGAGACCGCCAAGCGCCTGCGCGAGCGCCTGGGCAGCGAGGCGATTCGCCATTGCATCATCAGCCACACCGAGACTGTCAGCGATCTGCTCGAGGTGCTGCTTTTGCAAAAGGAAGTGGGCCTGCTGCGCGGCACGCTGCAGGACGGTGCGCAATGTGATCTCATCGTGGTGCCGCTGTTCGAGACCATCGAGGACCTGCGCAATGCCGCGCCCATCATGCGCCGCTACTACCAGCTGCCCGGCATTGCCGAGCTGGTCCGAAAAAGCGGTGGCGAGCAGGACATCATGCTGGGCTACAGCGACAGCAACAAGGACGGCGGCATCTTCACCAGCAACTGGGAGCTGTACCGGGCCGAGATTGCGCTGGTCGATTTGTTTGACGATCTGGCCGATCACTACGGCATCCGGCTGCGCATGTTCCACGGCCGCGGCGGCACGGTGGGACGTGGCGGCGGCCCCAGCTACCAAGCCATTCTGGCGCAGCCGCCAGGCACGGTGCGCGGTCAGATCCGCTTGACCGAGCAGGGCGAGGTCATCGCCTCCAAATACGCCAACCCCGAGATCGGACGCCGCAATCTGGAGACCCTGGTGGCCGCTACGCTGGAGGCCACGCTGCTGCAGCCGACCAAGCCGGCGACCAAGGCCTTTCTGGAGGCTGCGGCGTTTCTGTCCGAAGCCAGCATGGCGGCCTATCGAGCCCTGGTCTACGAGACTCCGGGCTTTACCAATTACTTCTTCAGCAGCACGCCGATTCGCGAGATCGCCGAACTCAATATCGGCTCGCGCCCCGCATCGCGCAAGGCGACCCAGGCCATCGAGGACCTGCGCGCCATTCCCTGGGGCTTCAGCTGGGGCCAGTGCCGCCTGACGCTGCCGGGCTGGTACGGCTTCGGCTCGGCGATCCAGGCCTTCATCCACCGCCCGGGCAAGGATGCCAAGGCGCAGCTGGCGCTGCTGCAGAAGATGTACCGCCAGTGGCCGTTCTTCCGCACCCTGCTGTCGAACATGGACATGGTGCTGGCCAAGAGCGACCTGAACCTGGCCTCGCGCTACAGCGAGCTGGTGACCGACACGCGCTTGCGCCGCCGCATCTTCGGCGCGATCGAGGCCGAGTGGCAGAGCACGGTGGAAGCGCTCAACCAGATCACGGGCGACAAGCAGCGCCTGGAGCACAACTCCGCGCTGGCGCGTTCCATCCGCCACCGCTTCCCCTATATCGACCCGCTGAACCACCTGCAGGTGGAGCTGGTGCGCCGCTGGCGTGCGGGACAGACCGACGACAGGGTCAAGAACGGCATCCATCTGTCCATCAACGGCATTGCTGCCGGAGTGCGCAACACAGGCTGAGGTAGATCGTGCGGGCTCCTAAATCAGGAGCTTTTGTCGCCAATGAATAAAGGGTTTGAAGCAGATAAATGCTTCAAACCCTTTGTTGTTTGGCGCTGTCAGCTATGAAAGTTGAAGAGTCCTCAAGCAAGCGCGCTTGCACAGCGAGCCATCCAGCAAGTGCTGTCGTAGTTTCTCGGCCATCAAGGCCGGACACGCTGAAGCCGCCGCAGCAGATCACGGAAGATAGGCTGTATCTTTAGGAGCTGCATGCGCCAACGCATAAAGGGTTCGAGGCCAATAAATGCTTCAAACCCTTTGTTGTATGGCGCTACCAGCTATGAAAGTTGAGCTTTAAAACCGGCGTGCTCCAGGCCGGAGGCAGCGAGCAAGCGCCGCCGCGCAGCGAGGCTGCCGTCCCCCTCCCGAAGAGAGAGGGAGAAGCGGCGCAGCTGCTCAGGGGGTTAGTGAAGCATTAAGGATCCGGCGGCCTTGCTCTTGCCGGCGCGTGCGGGAGGATTGCACAGGCCGCACTGGTAGTGGCGCGCATTCTCGTAAGGCTCGGTCACGAACTGGCCCTTGCAGACCGAGCACTGGGTGCGCGTCAGCATCTGCGCATCGACGAACTTCACCAGGCGCCAGGCGCGGGTAAAGGACAGCAGCACCTCGAGTTCGGCGGCCTGAATCTGTTCGGTGTAGAGGCGGTAGGCCTTGGTCAGCTGCTCGGCCGAGTCCAGCTCCACGCCCTTGGACAGGTATTCGTAGATGTTGAGGAACAGCGAGCTGTGGATGTTTTCCTGCCAGGTCAGAAACCAGTCCGTGGAAAACGGCAACTGGCCCTTGGACGGAGACTTGCC
Organism: Comamonas sp. HJ-2; assembly: GCF_053615495.1. NCBI lineage: Bacteria > Pseudomonadati > Pseudomonadota > Betaproteobacteria > Burkholderiales > Comamonadaceae > Comamonas > Comamonas sp. HJ-2. The sequence goes on from NZ_JBSIFD010000010.1 coordinate 117,156, forward strand.
CGAGATTTCCTTGTACAGCCGGATCAGGCGTTCATAAGACAGCGTGGTCTCGGATTCCAGCACCTGCATGCGGGCGCCCATCTCGATGAGCATGGCGGCGCGCTCGATTTGCTTGGATTCGTTCAGAACGCTTTTGGTGGCAGTCTTGGCGGCGGGCATCAATCTCTCCTTAAAACCAGGTAGTCGCTAGCGGGTGCTCAGAGCACTTCGGAGACACGGCTGGCCATCAGGATGTTGGCGTGCAGCGTATTGGTGGCGGCATTGCCGATCTTGTTGCTGCTGTGGTTGGTCAGCAGGCTCCAGACCATTTCGTCGTCGGCGCGGAAGCTGGCCAGCAAGGTGTTGCGCGATGCCAGCTTGAGCACCTGGGCCGAAGACAGCGAGCCCAGCAGGTCGCAGGACTCTTCGTTCAGACCCAGACGGAACACGGCCTCGGCCTTGTCCTGGCGGATCAGGGTCTGGGCCAGCATCAGATAGGTGAGGTTGGCTTCGCGGATCTCGGCAAGCAGTTGTTCGTTGTTCACGGGTCCAGTCCTTTCAATCTCGACAGACCGTCACGGCGCACACAAACAAGACGTTAAAAGTGTTTCGATCTGTTGAAATGAATTGTGTTTCAAGCCCTGATCGAACTGAAGTCGGGGAGCGTCGGTATCGCCGGTCTGGTTTCACAGGCAGGCATGTAGGATTTCCCTTACCGCCTTGCCGTCCTTCGGGATGACTCGGAGTGCCGGGTGGGGGCTGACATTGCGTCAGGCCGGATTCCGCTGGTGCATGTATTGTGAATCTGTCCGAAAGATGACAAACGAGCAAATAGGCGGCTTTTTATTCGGTATCTGATCGCCTATGAAAAAGGCCGCTGGGATTTCCTGTGATAGCGGCTCGAATCCGGGTTGCCAAGCTGCATCGACATGCGATTGCGGACATGGGCCTAGGCCATCCCGCCAATGCCCGGCGCACCGAGAAGGAACGGGCTTGGTCTGGCCTGGCTTGGCTTGGCACTGATCAAGCGCGCCGCACCGCGCTTGCGCCTGTCTACGGTGATCATGGGGCGCTCTGGCCGTGGCCCAGGGAGTGAACCCGGCAAGCGCGGGGGCGCGTACCTGTTCAAAGCCGGTGCCTGACGCGACACCGACATGCTGAAGCTCAGCCCCGCTCGGCCGGCCGGGAAGGCTGGCTGCACCACTCGCTCCAGCTGCCGGCAAACAAGGCTGTTGGCGCAAGGCCGGCAATGCGCATGGCCAGCACATTGGGGGTGGCGCTGACGCCGCTGCCGCACTGGTGCACCACGCTGGCGGGATCGCGTCCGGCCAGCAACTGCTCGAACTCGGCCTTGAGCAGCGCTGCGGGCTTGAAGCGTCCATCGGCGGCGATATTGCTGCTGAACGGCCGATTCAGCGCGCCCGGGATATGGCCTGCCACGGGGTCCAGGGGTTCCACCTCGCCGCGGTAGCGGGCCGGGGCCCGGGCATCGATGAGGGTCTGGGTGGCCTGACCCAGGTCGGCCTCGACCTGATCTACGGTCTTGAGCGTCTCCAGCGGCTGGCCCAGTTCAAAGTTGGACTGGAAATGGCGGGGCTCTTCCCCGCTGCCCACCGCCTGGCCGGCTGCCTGCCAGGCCTGCAGTCCACCATCGAGCACCGCCACGGCATCGTGGCCGGCCCAGCGCAGCATCCACCACAGGCGACCGCAGTAATTGGCAGCGTTACGGTCATAGACCACGGCCTGCATATTGTTGGCAAAGCCTATGGACGACAGCCAGGCTGAAAAGCGCTCGCGCGTGGGCAGGGGGTGGCGGCCACCGGAGGCCGACTGCACGCTGGTGGCGACCTGGCCGTCTTCGCCGGGGGCTCCGTGCGGTGCGCTGAGGTCTTTGTCCAGATCGGCGAACAGGGCGCCATCGATATGGACCTGCAGATATTGCTCGTGGCCGGCGGGCGGATTCATGAGGTCAAAGCTGCAGTCAAACACCATCAAGGGCTTGCCGCCGGCCTTGAGTCTGGCCAGCTCTTCGACGGAAATCAAGGTGTTGTAGTGCTCGGGCGTCGAGTGGTTCATGGCTTGCTGCTCCAAAGATTGAACGGCTGCAGACGGCATGGCGTGCAGTCTTGCGGCATGCAGAGCATTATGCGATCGGGCCGTAGCGCCCGAGCCCTGCCGGCTTCATTGTTTGGATATGGCAAGCCGCGCAGATCCGGCGTGGCAGGCAGGGGCTGCTGGTGTGCATGGCGAAGGCGCCAGGCACCGCTGGCATGGCTAGCCCCTGGAGCGCAAGGCGGTGGCCGCGGCTCCGCTGGCGACGATGAGCACAATGCCGACCCAGCCGATCAGAGGGATGCTTTCACCAAACAGCACCAGGCTGAGCAGGGCGGCAAACACAATGCCCGAGTACTGCAGATTGGCGACGACCAGGGTGTTGCTCTTGCTGCCGGCCGAGGCATAGGCCTTGGTCATACAGACCTGGGCCACGGCGGCCAGCACGCCCACGGGCAGCAGCCACAGAGCGCTCCAACCGGGGAAGGGCGAGATGCCGGTGAACAGCATGGTGATGCCGCCGGCAATGGCCGAGCCCACCGAGAAATAGAACACCACGCGGGTTTCAGGCTCGCCCAGGCGCGACAGGGTGGTCACCTGCATATAGGCCATGGCCGCAAACATGCCGCCAAACAGGCCGCCAAGCGCCGCCACCCATTCGCTGGCCGGTGCGCTGCTCGGGCGCAGCACCAGCAGCACGCCGACAAAGCCCGCCACCACCGTGGACACCAGGCCCCAGGGGAAGGGCGGAATGGCGCGGCGGGTTTCGGGCTCGGCCGCGTAGGATTTGCGCAGCGTGTGGCGCATCCACAGGCCCTGGGCGATCAGAAACACCGCCATCCAGATGCTGCTCATGGAGTTGAGCGTGGTGGCCGTGGCCAGCGGCAGATGGCCGATGGCATAGAACCAGGCTCCCATGGAGATCACGCCGACAAAGCTGCGCCAGGCATGTTCGCGCGAGTACTGGGTGGTCAGCGTCACGCCGCTGCGCCTGGCCAGCCAGACCAGCAGCGCCATGCTGACCAGGCCGCGGTAGAAAACGATCTCCGCCGCATTGAAGTCCTGGGAGGCAAACTTCACACACACACTCATGACCGCAAAAATCAAGGCGGCCAACACCATCCACAGGGCTTGCATATCTCACTCAATTCAGCATAAAAAATAGCTGCTGTGCTTATGGGGTAAGCGATAGCAGCTATCAGTCTTGAGGCTTACCTCATTCAGCGTTGGGGGACGCTGTCGCCCATGATGCGGCGATACCACTCGTGGAAATGCTGCATGCCGTCTTCCATGGGGCTTTGATAGGGGCCGACCTCGTTGTCGCCGCGTTCATAAAGCGCCCTGCGGCCGCCGTCCATGCGCTCGGCGATCTCGTCGTCCTCGATGCAGGTTTCCATGTAGGCGGCCTTCTGGGCCTGGACGAACTCGGGCTCGAAGGCGGCGATTTCCTCGGGGTAGAAGAACTCCACCACATTCAGCGTCCGGTCCACGGCCAGCGGGTGCAGGGTCGAAACGGTCAGCACATGCGGATACCACTCCACCATGATGTGGGGGTAGTAGGTCAGCCAGATGGCGCCGCGATCGGGCAGCTCGCCGTTGCGGTAGGCCAGCAGTACCTCGTGCCACTTCTTGTAGATGTCCGAGCCCGGATTGCCGAAGCCCGGGGCCACGCCCACAGTCTGCACCGAGTACTCGCTGGCGAATTCCCACTTCAGATCGTCGCAGGTGACGAAGTTGCCCAGACCGGGGTGGAAGGGGCCGACGTGATAGTCCTCCAGATAGACCTCGATAAAGGTCTTCCAGTTGTAGTTGCACTCGTGCATCTCGACATGGTCGAGCACGAAGCCGTCGAACTGGAGCTGCTCGCGCAGCTTCATGCCGGCCAGATCGGCCTTGATGTCGCGGCCGTTGTCCTCGAACAGCAGTCCGTTCCACTCGCGCAGACGGTAGTTGTTGAGGTTCAGGCAGGGGTCGTGGCTGAAATGCGGGGCGCCCAGCAGCTCGCCGCTGGTACTGTAGGTCCAGCGGTGCAGCGGGCAGACGATGTTGCCTCCGGCATGGCCCTTGCCTTCGGACAGCAGATTGCCGCGTCCCTTGAGCATCACGGCCTGGCGGTGGCGGCAGACGTTGGAGATCAGATCGATCTCGCCTTTGGCATTGCGTACCAGCGCCCGCCCCTCTTTTTCCTGAGGCAGGGCGTAGTAGTCGCCTATCTCGGGAACGGCCAGCTGGTGGCCCACGTAGCGCGGGCCGCGCTTGAAAATCGTTTCCAACTCGCGCTGGAACAGCGCCTCGTCGAAATAACTTGAAACTGGTAGTTGGCTTGCGGCCTGCTGCAGTTGAAGACTTAAATCAGTCATGGATGACCTGACCTAAAGACTCCCCACAGGGAGGGTGCACGTGCGCACACGGTAAAAAACGAAACCGGCCTTGTCTGGACACGGGCCTCAGGCAATGGGCGGTGGCGCATGGCCAGCCGACTCGTTTGCCCGACCGGATGACCAGGCACGTGGCCGGCTTGACGGGAATGGGATTATAGGCTGTGGGGTTATTTCCGTTTTTCTGGTACGTGTATTGACGTTATTTCGACGCTGTAGCGATTGATCCTGTCAGCAAGCTGCCAGCCATCTGCAAACCGTGGCAGGTCGTCAAAAGGGCCGGCGCGGACGGCATCGACCTGGCCGGAAGTCACAGCCAAGACATCTCCCGCCTGCCGGCTTTGCGGGCATTGCACGCCAATGGTGCAGGGACGCCTAAAATCGTCGTTTTCGTCCAACATAGCCCACACCATCCATGCCCAAGGCCGCTGCCGCCAAAAAATCCGAACAGCCTGTCAGCTATGAAGCTGCTTTGCAGGAGCTGGAACAACTGATTGCGCAGATCGAATCGGGTCAGCTTCCGCTGGAGCAGATGCTCAGCGGCTACCAGCGTGCGGCCGAGCTGCTGGGCTTTTGCCGCAGCCAGCTCGAAGCCGTGCAGGAGCAGGTCAAGGTACTGGACGAAGGCAAGCTGTCTGCCTGGACCCAGGACTGATCCCGGTGTCCGCGCTTTGTGCTCTGAAGATGCAGCCCATGAATGAATCAATGATTGCCGAACCATCGACGCCTTTGAACGAGGGCAAGCCTGCCCTGGATTTTTCCGTCTGGATGCAGGAGAGACTGGCGCGCACCGAAGATGCGCTGTCGCGCTGGGTGGGCATCAATGCACCTGCGGGCCTGGGCGAGGCCATGCGCTACGCCGTGCTCGATGGTGGCAAGCGCTTGCGACCGCTGCTGGTCTGGGCGGCCGCCGAGGCGGTGGGCGGTCTGGCTGCGGCCACGCTGCGCGCAGGTTGTGCCGTAGAACTGATTCACGCTTATTCCCTGGTGCACGACGACATGCCCTGCATGGACAATGACACCATGCGCCGTGGCAAGCCCACCGTGCATGTGCAGTTTGGCGAAGCCTCGGCCCTGCTGGCCGGCGATGCCCTGCAGGCTCTGGCGTTCGAGCTGTTGCTGCCTGAAGACGATGGCATTCCCTGCTCCATGCAGGCCAAGCTGTGCCGCCTGCTGGGCGCAGCGGCGGGCAGCCAGGGCATGGCCGGCGGCCAGGCCATCGACCTGGCCAGCGTGGGCAAGCACCTGAGCGAGGCGCAACTGCGCGAAATGCACCGCCTCAAGACCGGTGCGCTGCTGCTGGGCAGCGTGCTCATGGGTGCTGCCTGCAATGCACAGACCGATGCCCGGGCGCTGGCCGCGCTGACCGACTATGGCCAGGCACTGGGCGTGGCCTTCCAGGTGGTGGACGACATTCTGGATGTGGTGGCCGACTCCGCAACGCTGGGCAAGACGGCCGGCAAGGATGCGGCCAATGACAAGCCCACTTTCGTGTCGCTGCTGGGGCTGGAGGCTGCGAGAGCCCATGCCGAGCAGCTGCGCCAGCAGGCCCATGCAGCCTTGACGCGCAGCGGTCTGGCCGACACGCAGGCCTTGGGTGCACTGGCCGATATGGTTGTGCAGCGCACCCACTGAGATTTAATAGAGAAGCCCTGTAATCCAGTATTGGTAAACACTAGCAGCTATTAAAAATATAGAACATGTCCACGAATACCTCTTCCCTGCTGCACAACATCAACGATCCCGCAGATATGCGCGGTCTCTCGCGCTCCCAGCTCAAGAGCCTGGCCGCAGAGCTGCGCACCTATGTGATCGACAGCGTTTCCAGGACCGGCGGGCACCTCAGCTCCAATCTGGGGACGGTGGAGTTGACCGTGGCGCTGCACTCGGTGTTCAACACGCCCTATGACCGCATCGTCTGGGATGTGGGCCATCAGACTTATCCGCACAAGATATTGACCGGTCGCCGTGATCGCATGGGCACGCTGCGCCAGTTCGGCGGCCTGTCCGGCTTTCCCCAGCGGGCCGAGAGCGAATACGACACCTTTGGCACGGCGCACTCGTCCACCAGCATCTCTGCGGCGCTGGGCATGGCTTTGGCCGCCAAGCAAAAAGGCGAAGACCGGCGGGCCATTGCCGTGATCGGTGACGGCGCGATGACGGCCGGCATGGCTTTCGAAGCGCTGAACAACGGCGGCGTGCATGACGCCAACCTGCTGGTCATCCTCAATGACAACGATATGAGCATCAGCCCGCCCGTGGGCGCGCTCAATCGCTATCTGGCCCAGCTGATGAGCGGCCAGTTCTATGCCAAGGCGCGCGATGTGGGCAAGAGCGTCCTGAAGCAGGTGCCGCCCTTGCTGGAGCTGGCCAAGCGTCTGGAACAACAGGCCAAGGGCATGGTCGTGCCTGCCACCATGTTCGAGCAATTCGGCTTCAACTACATCGGTCCCATCGATGGCCATGATCTCGATTCGCTGATTCCCACGTTGGAGAACATCAAGGGTCTCAAGGGGCCTCAGTTCCTGCATGTGGTCACCAAGAAAGGCCAGGGCTACAAGCTGGCCGAGGCCGACCCCGTGGCCTATCACGGCCCCGGGAAATTCGACCCGGCGGTCGGTCTGGTCAAGCCAGCCACGCCTGCCAAGCAGACCTTCACCCAGGTGTTTGGTCACTGGCTCTGCGATATGGCTGCCAAGGACCAACGTCTGGTCGGCATCACACCCGCCATGCGTGAAGGCTCGGGCATGGTGGAGTTCCACAAGCGCTTTCCCGGCCGCTACTACGACGTGGGCATCGCCGAGCAGCATGCCGTCACTTTCGCCGGCGGTATGGCCTGCGAAGGCGTCAAGCCCGTGGTGGCCATCTATTCCACTTTCTTGCAGCGTGCCTACGACCAACTGATCCACGACGTTGCGCTGCAGAACCTGCCCGTGGTGTTTGCGCTGGACCGCGCCGGTCTGGTGGGCGCCGACGGTGCCACGCACGCCGGCGCTTACGACATCGCCTTTGTGCGCTGCATTCCCAATATGAGCATGGCCTGCCCGGCGGACGAACGCGAAACGCGCCAGTTGCTGACCACGGCCTATGAGCAGGATCACCCTGTCTGCGTGCGCTACCCGCGCGGCGCCGGTGTTGGCGTGACTCCGCTGGAAAGCCTGGAAGGCCTGCCCTTTGGCAAGGGCGAGATGCGCCGTGAATCAGCTTCCAAAAAGGTGGCGATTCTGGCCTTTGGCAGCTTGCTGTACCCTGCCTTGCAGGCAGCCGAAGCCTTGGATGCCAGTGTTGCCAATATGCGCTGGGCCAAGCCTCTCGATGAAGAGCTGTTGCTCCAGATCGCTGCAGATCATGAGCTCATCGTCACGCTGGAAGAAGGCTGCGTCATGGGCGGCGCTGGCAGTGCCGTCATGGAGAGCCTTGCCGCCCATGGCCTGAGCAAGAGCGTGCTGCAGCTGGGTCTGCCCGACGAATTCATCGAGCATGGCGACCCCGCCAAGCTGCTTGCGCTGCAGGGGCTGGATGCGGCAGGCATCGAGGCCTCCATCCGGAAGCGTCTGGCTGCGGGCTGATGCGATAGGGACATCGTTTACGCAAAACGAATTCAGGCAGATGCCCGCTCCAGGGAGGCAGGCCGTTGCTGCATCCTTGTTTGCGTAAGTCATGATGGACTGAAACCAGGCCCTTCATCGAAGGGCCTTTTTCTTTGCTTGCCGTCAAGAAAACTGACGGCAACCGCGAATCGCCACACGGCCGGCGTCTGCGTTCCTAGAATGCCTGTGGCTGCCGGCCTGCGATCAGGCTGCTGCAGCCGGCTTTGCAATGGACAACTACTAGCGGAGAAATATTCATGGATCGTCGCTCACTCGTCAAACATGTGGGCATGGCCGGTGTGCTGGCAGCGGGCGTGGCTCCTGCGGTGCGCAGCCAGGAGCTGCTGCGCTGGCGCTTGGTGACGAGTTTTCCCAAAGTCCTCGACGCCATCTCTGGCGGGGCCGAGAAATTTGCCCAGTCGCTGCGGCTTATGTCGGGCGGCCAGATCGAGGTCAGCGTGCACTCTGCAGGCGAGCTGATGCCTGCCTTTGGCGTGATGGAGGGGGTGCAGAACGGCTCGGTCGAAATGGCTTTGACCGCTCCCTACTATTTCACCGACAAGGACTACTGCTTTGCACTGGGTTGTGCCGTGCCCTTTGGTCTGACGGCGCGGCAGATGGATGCCTGGATGGAGTATGGAGGTGGGCGCAAGCTCATGGATGATTTCTACGCCCAGTACAACATTAGGAGTCTGAGCGCCGGCAATACCGGCACGCAGATGGGGGGCTGGTATCGCAAGGAAATCAAGACCGTGCAGGATCTGCATGGTCTGCGCATGCGCGCTGGCGGCGGCTTGCTCGGCGATGCGCTGCAAAAGCTGGGCGTGCAGGCCGTCAACATGCCCATTGCCGATGCGCAGCAGGCGCTGGAAAAGAACCGCCTCGATGCGGTGGAGTTCGTCGGCCCCTATGACGACCAGAAGCTGGGCTTCGGCAAGATCGCGCCCTACTACTACTATCCGGGCTGGTGGGAGGGCGGTGCCGAGCTGGCCTATTTCATCAATGCCAAGGCCTTTGCGGCCCTGACGCCCGAGCTGCGCGCCATGGTGGAGGCCGCAGCGGCGCTGGCCGCCAAGGATCTGACTGCCAAGTACCTGGCGTACAACCCCGCTGCGCTCAAGAAGCTGCTCAGCGAACGCGTGCAGCTGCGAGCCTTTCCACGCGAGCTCATGGATGCGGGGTTCAAGGCCGTGATGGCTACCATGGCCGAGCATGAAGGCAAGTCGGCGCAGTTCAAGAAAATTCACAGAAGCATGCGCGGATTTCAGCACGACCAGTTGCTCTGGGATCGTTTCTCCGAGTTCCGCTATGCCAGTTATATGAGTGCGGTACGTCTGTAGTGATTGATTGTTTTCAATTGGGCGCGCATCACTAGGTAGAACTTCTTAAGCGAACGGTCACTTTTTAGCGCTTGCGAAACGGTTGGCTCGTGTACATTTTGTGCCTGTTGCATAAAACAAGCTGGCATAGATCAGTGGTCTGTATCAGCTCAATTCGTTCCTCAAGGAGACTAAAGTGGATCGTCGTTCCATTCTGAAAAATGCCGGTATCGCCGGCGTGCTGGCCGCGGGTGCAGCACCTGCTGTTCACGCCCAAGCCGCTGTGCGCTGGCGCCTGGCCTCCAGCTTCCCCAAGTCGCTGGACACCATTTTCGGCAGTGCTGAAAAGCTGTCGCAACTGGTCAAGGCCATGTCGGGCGGCAAGTTCGAGATTTCGGTGCACCCCGCTGGCGAGCTGATGCCCGCTTTCGGCGTGGTGGATGCGCTGCAGGGCGATACCATTGACATGGCACAGACCGCTGCCTACTACTTCACCGGCAAGGATCCCATCTTCGCCTTCAGCTGCGCCGTGCCCTTCGGCCTGACCGCACTGCAGATGAACGGCTGGAAGGATCATGGCAACGGCCGCAAGCTCCTTGACGCCTTCTTTGCCAAGTACAACTTCAAGACCGCATCGGCCGGCAACACCACGACCCAGATGGGCGGCTGGTACCGCAAGGAAATCAAGACCGTGGAAGACCTCAAGGGTCTGAAGATGCGTCTGGGCGGCGGCGTGTTCGGCGAGGCCATGGCCAAGCTGGGCGTGGTGGCGCAGAACATGCCCGCAGGCGATGTCTACCAGGCTCTGGAAAAGGGTACGCTGGACGCCGTGGAGTTTGTCGGTCCCTACGACGATGAAAAGCTGGGCTTCAACAAGGTTGCGCCTTACTACTACTACCCCGGCTGGTGGGAAGGCTCTGCCGAGCTGGAGTTCTTCATCAACATCAAGAAGTACAACGCGCTGTCGCCCGAGAACAAGGCGATCCTCGACGCCGCAACCCGCGTGGCTGCTGCCGATATGACCAGCAAGTACCAGGTGCTGAATCCTCAGGCCATCAAGCGCCTGGTGGCCAACAAGACCCAGCTCAAGATGTTCCCCAAGCCTTTGATGGATGCAGGCTTCAAGGCCTCCATGGAAGTGTTTGCCGAGCACGAAGCCAAGTCGCCCGAATTCAAGAAGATTCACCAGGACATGCGCGCCTTCCAGCGCGACCAGATTCTGTGGAACCGCTTCTCCGAGTACCCCTTCAATCAGTACATGGCGACTGCCAAGATCTGATCCCGGTCAGACTCAAGACTGCCGGCGCCATGCGCTGGCTGCAAAAAAACCGCAGCTTGCTGCGGTTTTTTCATGCGTCCGAAATCATGCGAGCCTGAGTTGAGCGGCTCCTGCGTCGGACAGCGCAAACAGCAAATCTTCCAGGGCTTCGACAGGTGCAGAGCCAAGATCTATGGTCGCTTTCACTCCTCCTGCCAGGACTTGCGGGTCCGACATGAAGTGAACGACTTGCTGCAGCCCCGCTTCATCCGGCTCGTTTTCATCATCTCCATCAAACCAATCGTTGAACCAGTCTATGAGCGCTTTGGAAGCCTTCTCTTCTGCCAGACCTTGCACTTCCAGCGATAGCCAGTCCCAGACAAAGGGCTGCAGCTCCACTGCGGAATCACCGATGCGGAAATGAACGGGTTCGAAATCGAGCCGCGTCTGTGAATCCACTTGCACAGGTTCTGGGCTGTCTTTCGATACGGGGATGCTATCAACCCGGCAGGGCAGATTCCATGCACCTTCTGTGGCCAGCGTCCCATCGCTGTTGCGATAGGCCGGCTCCACATAAGAGTCCTGGGCATTGGCGGCCTGTGACAGCAGGTCTGCGTACGGTTGACGGATGGCCGTCAGCAATTCGGCGATGGTCATTGCGGTTTCCTGGGAAAGCAGCAAATCTATCACTCGGCAACCTCTGCCCAATGAAAAAGCCCCGGCTCTGGCGAGCCGGGGCTGTGTCAGCGGAGGGGGCCGATTTACTTGCTCGCAGGAGCAGCGTTCAGTGAATCCTGCAAGGCCTTGGCAGGGTCATCCGAGCCATAGCCGCCTGCATCGGGTGCGGCCGGGGCGGGCTGGCTGCCCTCGGCAGGGGCTGCGGGCACTGCAGAGCCTTCTTCGCCGCCCTCAGGGGCCCCGAAGGGATTGTCTGCGCCATAGCCACCGCCAGCATCGTTGAGCTGGTTGAGCATCTCGTCGCCCACCTTGTTCATGTCCACGACCACGGGTTTGTCGAGCGCGCCGGTCACGATGCCGGGGAAGGCGATCAGCACACCCACCATCACCAGCTGAATCAGCACAAAGGGCACGGCACCCTTGTAGATCTGCATGGTGGTGACGGGCTCGATGACCTTGTGCGTGACCTTGTCGACGTACTGCTTGTCCGGAGCGACCGAGCGCAGGAAGAACAGTGCAAAACCGAAGGGCGGATGCATGAACGAGGTCTGCATGTTCACTGCCAGCAGCACGCCGAACCAGATCAGGTCGATGCCCATCTTCTCGGCCACGGGTCCCAGCAACGGCACCACGATGAACGAGAGTTCAAAGTAGTCCAGGAAGAAGGCCAGGAAGAAGATCATGATGTTGACCACGATCAGGAAGCCGACCTGGCCGCCGGGCAGGCTGGTCAGCAGATGCTCCACCCACTTGGGGCCGTCGGCGGCCTGGAACACCAGGCTGAAGGTGGTGGCGCCGATCATGATGAACATCACAAAGCTTGCCAGCTTGGTGGTCGAGGCCAGGGCCTGCTTGAGCAGGTCCATGTTCAGGCGACGGCGGGCAAAACCCATGATGAGGGCCGCCATGGCGCCCATGGCACCGCCTTCGGTAGGTGTTGCAATGCCCAGGAAGATGGTGCCCAGCACCAGGAAGATCAGCAGCAGAGGGGGGATCAGCACAAAGGTCACGCGCTCGGCCAGCCTGGACAGCAGGCCCAGTTTGAGCACGCGGTTGAGCGAGGCGATCACGAAGGCGATGAAGGTGCCGCCGCACATGGCGGTGACGATCTTCTCGTCGGTGGCGACTTCGGTGATTTCCTTGCCCTGCCACCAGGTGTGCAGGTCGGCCATGTGATTGGCCAGGAAGATGGCCACGATGGTCGAGATGCCCATGACCACGGCCAGCGAGGTATAGCCGGAGTTGCCGTTGGACTCGCGGTAGATGCGCGCTTCGGGCGGCAGTGCAGGCACGGTATGGGGCTTGAAGATGGCGAGGAATGCCACCCAGACCACGTACAGGCCCATGAGCATGAAGCCGGGGATGAAGGCGCCCTTGTACATATCGCCCACGCTCTTGCCCAACTGGTCGGCCATCAGAATCAGCACCAGCGAGGGCGGGATGATCTGGGCCAGCGTGCCCGAGGCCGCAATCACGCCCGATGCGAGGCGGCGGTCATAGCCGTAGCGCAACATGATGGGCAGAGAGATCAGGCCCATGGAAATCACCGAAGCAGCAACCACGCCGGTGGTGGCAGCCAGCAGCGCGCCCACAAAGATCACGGCCAGCGCCAGACCGCCGCGGATGGGGCCGAACACCTGACCGACTGTGTCGAGCAGGTCCTCTGCCATGCCTGAGCGTTCGAGAATCAGGCCCATCAAGGTGAAGAAAGGCACGGCCAGCAGGGTGTCGTTGGCCATGATGCCGATCAGGCGCTGGGGTAGCCAGGCCATCACAGAGGAGGGGAAGACGCCCAGTTCGATGCCCAGAAAGCCGAAGGCCAGGCCCGCAGCACCCAAGCTGAAGGCCACGGGAAATCCCAGCAGCAAAAAGCAGATCAGCCCCGCAAACATGATGGGGGCGTAGTTGGTAGCGATAAATTCCATCGATTGTCTCCCGCTACCGTTAGGCCTTGGCCTGGGCGGCCAGCGCCTCAGCCTGCTTGCGATCGGCTTCGGCACGCAGGGCCTCGGCCAGTTCTTCCTCGGCGCTCTTGTCGCTGAGCTTGCCCATGGGGTCGGGGCCGTCACCGGTCAGGAAGGCAATGCGCTTGATCAGCTCGGAAATGCCCTGCAGCAGCAGCAAGGTGATGCCCACAGGAATCGCCGTCCATACGGGCCAGCGGATCAGCCCGCCGGGGTTGCCCGACATTTCGCCGGACTGGTACATCTGAATCACCACCGGCATGCTCAGCCACAGAATGGTCAGGCATAGGGGGGTGAGAAAGAAGGCAAAACCGATGATGTCGATCCAGACCTGGGCCTTTTTGGACAGTCGGCTGTTGATCACGTCGATGCGCACATGCTCGCGATGCAGCAGGGTGTAGCCCGCAGCAATCAGAAAGGACCATGCGAACAGATACCACTGGACTTCCAGAAAGGCATTGGAGCTGGTGTCAAAGGCCTTGCGAACAATGGCGTTGGCGGCGCTGATGAAGGTGGCGGCAAATATCAGCCAGATGGAATATTTGCCGACAAAGGCGTTGAGCCTGTCGATAGCCCTGGACAGGGCGAGTAAAGCCTGCATGGTGTCTCCAAAAAGTAGGCTGTGTATGCGTCGCGCTGTTGGGGCTGGTAAGCCTCAGGGCGATCTGAGTTTTTGAACCAAACTGGAGATTCTACGGACGCAGGTATGGTGTTTTTTACAAATACGCACGCAAATGTGGCGTCCGAGCGTCAGTTGTGCTTGCTATGCGTACGATAGCTGGAAGTGCATGGCTGGTGCAGCTTAGACGATTGTTTTATTGAGGTATTTTTGATTTGTCATGGGCTTGCTTGCTAGTGTGCGCCTGCTGTCGTGGAGGGTGTTTTCGCGCTGAAACTAGGGCAAATCCGTAGAGAGCCAAACTGCATCAGATCCGGTTCAAGACCTCTTATTTGCTGGCCAGCCGGCGATAGAGCGTGGCCCGGCTCAATCCCAGGTTGCGGGCGGCCACGCTTACATTCCCGTGAGCCTCCTGCATGGCTTGCTGAATCAGCAGCAACTCGCTGGTGCGCAGCGGCGTGGTCATGGCATTGGCAGAGGTTCCCCGGCAGGCTGCTGCGCCGGAACCCGGCATGACGGGGGCGCTCAGCAGGGGACCGGCCTGTGCCAGTGCCAGCAGGCGCAGGCCGGACCATAGCGGCAGTTGCAGTGGCGCCTCGGGCCGCTGGCGCGCATGTTCGATCAGATGACTCCAGGGCAGGGCCAGCAGCTCATGGCTCTGGATGAGCGAGTCCCCCCCAGGGGCTTGCAGAGGACGCGGCACCAGTTGCCTGGCCACGGTATTGCTGCCCAGCAATCGGCCTTCGGCATCAAATACCATCAGGCCTTCGCCTTCCTGGCCCAGAGGTCCGCCGGGCCAGTTCACGCGCAGCAGCAGGGTATGAGGCAGGGCCCGCAGCAATCGATCTTCGATGGCGCGTGCGCAGCGCAGTGCCAGCAGCAGCAGTTCGGGGCGCTCGGGTACATCAATGCCGGTGATGTCCAACATGCCCAGGCACTCGCCCTGAGGGCCGAATACCGGAGCGCCTGCGCAGCTGTAGTCGCGCAGGTCGTCAAAGAAATGCTCCTGCCTGTGCAGCCATACCGGGCTGAGTTCGGCCAGTGTCGCGCCTATGGCCGAGGTGCCCACGCCGCGCTCGGACAGATCCACGCCGACACGGCCTACGGCCAGCGCGCGCAGATCGCTGTGGTCGACGGGGCCTTGCACCTCAAGTGCCAGTCCCTGGGCATCGGTCAGCAGGCAGAAGTAGCGCATGGCACCCACGGCTGCGACCAGTTGCGTCATGACCGGACGTGCGGCCTGCAGCAGCAGCTGGTGTTTGTCCTGGGCGTGGCGCAGCGCGTGAGGTCCGACGGCCTCGAACTCCACTTTTTGCGCGGGATGACGGCCCTGCGCCACGCAGCGCTGCCACGAGCGCCAGAGCCAGGGAGCCAGGCCAGACGGTGCCAGCACATGGGATGAGTCCATCGCCAGCAACTGCTGCCTGGCTAGTACAAGCAGTGAATCGCGTGCACCTGAATGGGCTGCGGCTTGCGCAGAAAGGGCGGGGCTGGCGGGCGACATGCGGACTCCGGACAGTGTTTCATTTTGAGAATATCTGTGCGTGTTTCGCCTGGCTTGGGGGTCAACCCTAGCGCCTTGCATCGCGGTAACTGCCCACCATAGAGAGTGCGGTTGTGCTTTGTTACCCAATTCTTCGGATATAGGCAGGAGGCATCACGATGAATGTTCAGTTCACGGTCAATGGCCGCGCGGCCAGCATTGACGTCCCCCCCAATACCTTGCTGGTGCAGGCGCTGCGTGAACAGCTGCGCCTGACGGGCACCCATGTGGGTTGCGATACCAGCCAGTGCGGAGCCTGCACGGTGCTGGTCAATGGCAAGGCCATCAAGTCCTGCACCATGCTGGCCGTGCAGGCCCAGGGCGCCGAGGTGCAGACCATAGAGGGCATGGCCGCTGCCGATGGAACCATGCACCCCATGCAGGCGGCGTTCAAGCAGTGCCATGGCCTGCAGTGCGGCTTCTGCACGCCCGGCATGGTGATGAGTGCGGTGGATCTGTGCCGCCAAAAGCCTCAGGCCACCGATGCCGAAATCCGCGAACTGCTCGAAGGCAATATTTGCCGCTGCACGGGCTACCAGAACATCGTCGCCGCAGTCAAAGCGGGTCGCGACGGCATGAGCGCCGCCTGAGCCGCGCATCACAACTAGAAGAGGAGACACACCATGGGTGCATCTGACTTTTCCAAGCTGCCGCATATCGGCGAAGCCGTTCTGCGCCGCGAGGATGATCGCTTTCTGACCGGCGCTGGCCAGTACACGGACGACATCACGCTGGGCGCGCAGGCCTATGCGGTATTTGTGCGCTCGCCCCATGCCCATGCCAGATTGCGCAGCGTCAACGTGGATGCCGCCAAGGCAGCGCCAGGCGTGGTCGGCGTGCTCACGGGTGCCGATGTGGCGGCCGCCGGCATCAACGGCCTGCCCTGCGGCTGGCTGATCACCAGCACCAATGGCGAGCCCATGAAGGAGCCGCCGCACCCGATTCTGGCCCTCGATACCGTGCGCTATGTGGGCGACCAGGTGGCCATGGTGGTTGCCGAGACCCTGCAGCAGGCACGCGATGCGGCCGAGCTGGTGGAGGTCGATTACGCGGTGCTGCCAGCGGTCGTGAACGTGGCCGATGCGGCGGGCGGCAAAAAGCCCGGCGCCGTGGTTCACGATATCGCCCCCGACAACCGCTGCTACCAGTGGGCGATAGGCGACAAGGCAGCCGTGGATGCCGTGTTTGCGGGCGCGGCCCATGTGACTCGGCTGGACCTGGTCAACAACCGCCTGATTCCCAATGCCATGGAGCCGCGCGTGGCCATCGGCAGCTACAACCGCGCCATGGATGAGTACACGCTGTACGTGGCCAACCAGAACCCGCATGTGGAGCGGCTGCTGATGACGGCTTTCGTCATGGGCCTGCCAGAGAGCAAGGTACGCGTGATTGCTCCCGATGTGGGTGGCGGCTTCGGCTCCAAGATCTTTCTGTATGCCGAGGATGTCTGCCTGACCTGGGCGGCCAAGAAGCTCAACCGCAATATCAAGTGGACGGCCGATCGCAGCGAGTCCTTCCTGACCGATGCGCATGGCCGCGACCATGTCAGCCATGCCGAGATGGCCATGGACGCCGATGGCAAGTTCCTCGCCATGCGTGTGCACACCGATGCGAATCTGGGCGCCTATCTGTCCACTTTCGCCAGCGCCGTGCCCACCATTCTTTATGCAACCTTGCTGGCGGGTCAGTACACCACGCCGCAAATCCATATCGAGGTCGATGCCTGGTTCACCAACACTTCGCCCGTGGATGCCTACCGGGGTGCAGGCCGCCCCGAGGCCACTTATCTGCTCGAGCGCCTGGTCAGCCGCTGTGCCTGGGAGATGAATCTGTCCCAGGCCGAGATCCGGCGTCGCAACTTCATCACCAGCTTTCCCTATCAGACGCCAGTGGCGCTGCAGTACGACACCGGCGACTACAAGGCCTGCATGGATCAGGCCGAGCAACTGGCCGATGTGGCGGGCTTTGCGACCAGGCGCGCAGCCAGCGAGGCCAGAGGCCTCAAGCGCGGCCTGGGCTACAGCAGCTACATCGAGGCCTGTGGCCTTGCTCCCAGCAATATTGCCGGGGCGCTAGGCGCACGTGCCGGTTTGTTCGAGTGCGGCGAGGTGCGCGTCCATCCCACGGGCAGCGTGACGGTGTTTACGGGCTCGCACAGTCATGGTCAGGGGCATGAGACCACTTTTGCCCAGGTGGTGGCGGCCCGACTGGGCATTCCCGTCGAGCATGTGGAGATCGTCCATGGCGATACGGGCCGCGTGCCCTTTGGTATGGGTACCTATGGCTCGCGCTCCATCAGCGTCGGAGGTGCGGCCATCATGAAGGCGCTGGACAAGATCGAGGCCAAGGCCAAGAAGATTGCCGCCCACCTGATGGAGGCCAGCGATGCCGACATCGACTTCGCGGGAGGCGAGTTCACGGTACGCGGCACCGACAGAAAGCTGCCGTTCGCCCAGATTGCGCTGACGGCCTATGTGCCGCACAACTATCCGCTGGACAAGCTGGAGCCGGGGTTGGACGAGACCGCTTTCTACGACCCCACCAACTTCACCTTCCCGGCCGGCACCTATATCTGCGAGGTCGAGGTGGATCCTGCCACGGGCGTGGTGCGTGTCGACCGCTTCAGTGCCGTGGACGATTTCGGCACCATCATCAACCCCATGATCGTGGAGGGGCAGGTCCATGGCGGACTGGCCCAGGGCATCGGCCAGGCGCTGCTGGAAAACTGCGTCTACGACCGTGACTCGGGTCAGTTGCTGACCGGCAGCTTCATGGACTACGCCATGCCCCGCGCCGACGATCTGCCCGACTTCAAGCTGGGTACGGTCTGCACGCCATGCACTCATAACCCGCTGGGTACCAAGGGCTGCGGCGAGGCCGGGGCCATAGGCTCGCCGCCAGCCGTCATCAATGCCGTGCTCGATGCTCTGCATTCCCTGGGCGTCAAGGATCTGGACATGCCTGCCAGCCCGCACCGCGTGTGGGAAGCCATCGATGCTGCACGCCCCTGAGGCACCCGACTGAGAGGAAGAGAGGACAACACATATGTATGCCTTCAGTTACTCCAATCCCCGGACGCTGGATGAGGTGAGCGCTGCCAGCGGTCAGTTTCTGGCCGGCGGCCAGAGCCTGATTCCATCCATGAAGCTGCGCCTGGCCCAGCCTGGTGCGATCGTGGACCTCAACCAGGTCGATGGTCTGGCGGGAATCCGCGTCAGCGGCGATCAGGTCGAGATCGGTGCCATGACCCGTCATGCCGATGTGGCTGCCAGCCGCGAGGTGCAGCACGCCATTCCTGCGCTGGCCGAGTTGGCGGGCGGTATTGGCGATCGCCAGGTGCGAGCGCGAGGCACGATGGGCGGCTCGCTGGCCAACAACGACCCCGCGGCATGCTATCCCAGTGCGGTGCTGGGTCTGGGTGCTGTCGTGGTCACCAGTCGGCGCGAGATTGCGGCCGAGGACTTCTTCCAGGGCATGTACACCACGGCTCTCGAAGAGGGCGAGCTGATCAAGGCCGTGCGCTTTCCGGTGCCCAGAAGGGCCGCCTATATCAAGTTCAAGCAGCCCGCTTCGCGCTTTGCGCTGGTGGGCGTGTTTGTGGCGCAGACGGTGCAGGGCGTGCATGTGGCCGTGACCGGTGCGGGACTATCGGTCTTCCGCCACGCAGGCCTGGAAGCGGCGCTCAACCAGAGTCTCACGGCCGCTGCGGCGGCTGCAGTGCCTATCGACGACAGCGAGCTCAACAGCGATCTGCACGCGAGTGCGCGCTACCGGGCGCAGCTGATCAGCGTCCTGACACAGCGGGCGGTGGATCAACTGCTCTCAGTCTGAGCGGCTTGGCCGCTTTCCCCTCTCTCGCTTCGCGGGAGGGGGCAACAGCCTCGCTGCGGGGCGGCCCTGGCTTGCTGTCTCGTTCTTGTATTTTGAAGAAAAGTGGCTCTGGTCTATATGGATAAAGCGCAGGCAGCTATGAATACTGATGTGAACAGCGCTTTGGAGTCGGTGGATGGGCTGCTGGCCGCCTTGCAGGAGGTGGGCTATTTCGCGGACCGGCGTCTGGCTACGGCCGTGTTTCTGGCGCTCAGGCTTCAGCGGCCCCTGCTGCTGGAGGGGGAGCCGGGCGTTGGCAAGACCTCGCTGGCCCAGGCGCTGTCCCAGGTGCTGGCGCGGCAACTGATCCGGCTGCAGTGCTATGACGGCCTGGAGCAGCGTGAAGCGCTGTATGAGTGGAATTACGCGGCTCAGCTGTTGCACCTGCGCGCGGCCGAGCTGCGTGGCGCGGCGGAACTGGAGGCTGTCGAGCAGGAGGTCTATCAGCCGCGCTATCTGGTACGCCGCCCTTTGCTGCAGGCCCTGCAGGCACCTGCGCCCGGCGCGGTGCTGCTGATTGACGAGGTGGACCGGGCCGACGAGCCTTTCGAGGCCTTTTTGCTCGAATATCTGGGCGAGTACCAGGTCAGCATTCCCGAGCTCGGGGTCATCAGGGCCCAACTGCCGCCGGTCACCATTCTTACCAGCAATCGCACGCGTGATCTGCATGACGCGGTCAAGCGCCGCTGTCTCTATCACTGGCTGGACTATCCCGAGCGCGAGCGCGAGCTGGCCATTGTCCAGTCCAAGGTGCCTGAGGCCGCAGCGGCCTTGACCGAGCAGATCGCGCGCTTTGTGGACCGGCTGCGCAGCCGCCCGTTTGCCGATGCCTTCGAGCGCACGCCCGGCATTGCCGAAAGCGTGGAGTGGGCCAAGGCGCTGGTGGCGCTCGACACCCTGGTCATAGACCCCGAGCTGGTGCACGAGACGGCGGGCATTCTGTTCAAGCAGCGCGAGGACGTGGCCGCGCTCACGCCAGAGCGTCTGCAGCAATTGCTGGAGCCCGATGCCACACCCTGAGCTGCAGGCGCAGTCGCCAGAGCGGCCCGCAAGCGTGAGCTGGTGGGGGGACGCGCGCAGCGGCAAGCTGCCCATCAATCTGCTGGGGTTTGGCCGAGCCCTGCGCCGCGCGGGGCTGGCGGTGGATGCCGAGCGCCTGGCGCTGGCCCAGAAAGGCCTGATGCTGGTGGGCATGAACCGCGAGGACGTGGCCGCCGCGCTGGAGGCCGTGCTGGTTTCGCGCGAACAGGATCTGGCGGTCTTTCGCGAGCTGTTTGCGGCCTACTTTCGCAACCCCGAGGTGGCCCAGCAGCTTCTGAGCCAGTTGCTGCCGGGCGCGCCTGAGGCTGCCAGGCCGCGTCACAGGCCGCGTGTGCAAGAGGCCTTGTCGGCGATTCGCGCCGCACGGCAAAAGACCGCGAGCGAGGAGCTGACGCTGGATGCCGCCATGTCGGCCAGCGACCGGCGCAGGCTGCAATACGCGGATTTCAACCAGCTCAGTGCCAGCGAGTACCGCCTGGTGCAGCAGCTGGCGCGCGATATCCGCTTGCCGCTGCCAAGCTATCGCAGTCGCAGAAGCGAGCTGCGCGCATCGGGGCTGCGCGTGCACTGGCCCGCCAGTCTGAAGGCAGCGGCAGCCACGGGCGGCGAGCTGGCAAGTCTCAAATGGCGCAGGCGCAAGCGGCTGCCCATGCCCTGGCTGGCGCTGGTCGATGTGTCGGGCTCCATGGAGCGCTATGTGCGTCTGCTGCTGGCATTTCTGCACCAGGCCACCAGCCCCCGGCGCTATCCGCAGCTGCGCCGCCATGTCTACAGCATGGGAACCGGCCTGCAGGAGCTGAACCGGGCTTTTGCCCACAGCGACCCC
This sequence comes from Comamonas sp. HJ-2, assembly GCF_053615495.1. Taxonomy (NCBI): domain Bacteria; kingdom Pseudomonadati; phylum Pseudomonadota; class Betaproteobacteria; order Burkholderiales; family Comamonadaceae; genus Comamonas; species Comamonas sp. HJ-2. The sequence continues at coordinate 138,273 of NZ_JBSIFD010000010.1, forward strand.
GATGCCATGCTGGCCCAGCTCAATCACGACATCGACGATTTCGGCGGCGGCACCTGCCTGGGAGAGTGCCTGGCACAGCTGCGCCGCCAGGGGGCGCGCCATCTGGTGGGGCGACGTACCCTGGTGCTGCTGGTCAGCGACGGGCTGGATACCGGCGACAGTGCGCTGCTGGAGCGGGAGCTGCAATGGCTGGCGCGGCACAGTGCGCGCATTGTCTGGCTCAACCCCTTGTTGCGTTTTGACGGGTATGCCCCGCTGGCCAAAGGCGCGCAGGTGCTGCATCGTCACAGCCATGCCATGCTGGCCGTGCACAACCTGCAGTCGTTGCAGCAACTGGCTGCCCACCTGGCGAAGCTGCTGCAACTGCCTCACCGAGATTGAAAAGGAGAACACCATGGAAATGCATGCCAGCCGTCCTCTTGCCGTGAGCCAGCAGCAGGCCTGGGAGGCGCTCAATGATCCGCAAACCTTGCAGCAATGCCTGGCCGGCTGCGAGAAGTTCGAGGATGCAGGCGATGGCTCCTATGCGGTGACCATGTCCGTGAAGATCGGTCCGGTATCGGCCAAGTTCAACGGCCGGGTCACGCTGTCGGACGTGCAGCCGCCCAAGAGCTACACGATTGCCTTTGAAGGTCAGGGCGGTGTGGCCGGCTTTGGCAAGGGCCAGGCCAAGGTCGATCTGACGCCCACCGATGCAGGGCATTGCGAGCTGCAGTACGAGGTGCAGGCGCAGGTGGGCGGCAAGATTGCCCAGTTGGGCCAGCGCCTGATCGACGGCGCAGCCAAGAGCATGGCCGAGGACTTCTTTGCGCGCTTCGAAGCCTTGATGCAGCAGCTCCACCCTAGCGAGCAGTCCGAAGACGAAGGCGGTGCAGAAGAGCTGGATACACGCTCCTGGGAGCACGACGCAGCCTCCACCAGCTACGCGCCGCTGGACGCCACGCCCTCGGCGCCGCCGCGCGAATCGTCAGGCATCCCCGTCTGGGCCTGGGGCCTTGGGGCTGTCATCGTGCTGGGCGCGCTCTGGCTGCTGACCCGTTGACCAGCGCATGAATAAAAAAGCCCCTGAGCCTGAGGCCAGGGGCTGGATGGAGCTGGCCAAACCTTACTGAGGCTGGGCGTGGAAAGCCTTGTTGGCAATCTTCCAGCCCTGCTCGGTCTTGAGCAGCACAAAGTAGTCGGTGAAGGTCACGGCACCGTGGTAGAGCGTGACCTTGGCCATGGCGGCCGTGCCCACGATGTCCAGGGAGTCGATGACGCGGCGACGCGTGGCTTCGTCGGCGGCGGGCGTGTTCTTGAAGCGCTGGCAGTAGAAGTCCAGGTCCCAGGAGGTCAGCGGGCCTTCGCGCACGGACTCCAGCCGGGCCGTGGGCATGAAGGCTGCGCGCATATGCTCGGCATTGTCTTCGGCATGGCCGCGCATATACAGCTCCAGCGGCACGCGCACGGCGGCTTCTTCGGGGTGATTGGTCAGGCGTTCGGTGGTCATTTGGGTTTCTCCTTGGAGCCGGATTCCCTGTGCCGCATGGCGGACGCAGCAAGGGGCAGTGTCAGCCGCCAAGCATGAGGCCTGAAAAAGCCGTCATTGCTGCTATGAAAGTCAGCACTGTTTAAGTCTCCGAATACGGAACTTCAGCAGGTAAACCCAAGGTAAAGCGGGGGTAAATGCTGGCAAAGCCGGCGCTGCCTGACCCGGGGTTTGATTGCAACTGGATACCATTGGCGCCAATTCAGGCTCGAAATTCCTGCGCTCAACCATGTTCAGCTCATCCAAATTGCACCCCAATCGTCATTCTTTACAGCAGGGCAAGGTCCGGCCCGTTTTGCTTGCCACGGTGGTGCTCGCCCTGGCAGCCGCTGGCGGTGGCTATTGGTGGTATGCGCAAAAACAGGGTACAAGCGGCGATACGTCTGCGTCTGCAGCTCCTAAGCAGGGAGCGGGCGGGCCCGGTGCACGCGCAGGGCGCAATGGTCGCGCAGGGCCGGGCGGCCCCGGCGGCCCTGGCGGCATGGGCCAGGCTCAGCCCGTGAGCGTCGGAGTGGTGGAGCAGCGTGACATGCGCGTGCTCGTGAGCGCCATCGGCACCATGAATGCACGTGCCACGGCCGTGGTGCGCGCCAAGGTTTCGGGCGAGCTGCTCAAGCTGCACTTCAAGGAGGGGGACGAGGTCAAGGCCGGCCAGTTGCTGGCCGAGATCGACCCGCGCAGCTTTGCTGCCTCGCTGGCGCAGGTGCAGGGCTCTCTGGCACGCGATCAGGCCCAGCTCAAGAATGCGCAGCTCGATCTGCAGCGCTACAAGGAACTGCAGGCCCAGGACTCGATTGCCCGCCAGCAGGTCGATACCCAGGCCGCGCTGGTGCGCCAGCTGCAGGGTACGGTGGCGGCCGATCAGGGTCAGGTCGATGCGGCCAAGCTGCAGCTGAGCTATACCAGGATCACGGCTCCCATCTCGGGTCGCCTGGGCCTGCGCCAGGCCGACCTCGGCAACGTGGTCAACCCTTCCGATACCAACGGGCTGGTGACAATCTCCCAGATTCGCCCCATCGACGCCGTTTTCTCCATTCCCGAAACCCATGTCGGCACGCTGGCCCAGCAACTGCGCGAGGGCAAGCTCATGCCCGTAGAGCTCTGGGACCGCGAGCAAAAGCAGATGCTGGCCAAGGGCCAGCTCAATGCGCTGGACAACACCATCGACACGACCACGGGCACGGTCAAAGCCAAGGCCTCGTTCGACAACGCGGAGCGCAAGCTGTTCGCGAATCAGTTCGTCAACGTCAAGCTGCAGCTGCGCCAGATCGATCAGGCGCTGGTCGTGCCCGCGAATGCGGTGCAGAACAATTTCGTCTATCTGGTCAAGCCCGACAACACGGTCACCCAGCGCAAGATCACTGTGGGCGTGACGGACGGTGACTATGTCAGCGTGCGCGGCGAGCTGGAGCCCGGCGACAAGGTGGTGACCGACGGCATCGACCGCCTGCGCGAAGGCGCGCAGGTGACGGTGGTGGACTCCGAAAAGGTCAAGAAGGTCGACCAGGCCGTGCAGGATGCCGCCAACCAGCCGCGCGGCATGATGCGCAACCTCAGTCCCGAGCAGCGTGAAAAAGTCTCCAAGATGACGCCCGAGGAACGCAAGGAGTTCTTCCAGAAGCTGCGCGCCGAGCGCGGTGCCAATGGCGGCAATGCAGGTTCTGGCCAGGGACCGCGTGGCACGGACGCCCGTGGCGATCAGCCGCGCGAGGCGCAGGGCAGTCCCTCCAAGCCGGACGCCAAGACCGATGCGAGGCCGGATGCCAAGCCTGCCGCTGCGAACGAGGCCAGGCCCCAGGCCGGCGCCGAGCGTGGTGAAGGCGGTGAGGCTCGCACGGAAAGATCCGAGGGCCGGGGGGACCGTCCCCAGCTGACTCCCGAGCAGCGCGCCAAGCTGGAGGCCCTGTCGCCCGAAGAGCGCCGCGCTTTCTTCCAGAAGCTGCGCGCCGAGCGCGAAGCAGGCGGCAAGGCTGAGACCAGCGGCGCGGCGCGCTGAGCATAGCCAGAGCCTGCGGCCATCATGAATCTCTCGCGCCTCTTCATTCTTCGGCCCATCGCCACCAGCTTGCTGATGGTGGCGGTGCTGATCTCGGGCATTCTTGCCTACCGCCTGTTGCCCATCTCGGCCCTGCCCGAGGTGGACTACCCCACCATACAGGTCACCACGCTCTACCCCGGGGCCAGCCCCGATGTGATGACCTCCAACGTCACGGCACCGCTGGAGCGCCAGTTCGGCCAGATGCCAGGGCTGGACCAGATGTCCTCGACCAGTTCGGGCGGCGCATCGGTGATCAGCCTGCGCTTTGCGCTCGATATGTCCATGGACGTGGCCGAGCAGCAGGTGCAGGCCGCCATCAACGCGGGCACCAATCTGCTGCCCAGCGACCTGCCCATGCCCCCGCTCTACAGCAAGGTCAACCCGGCCGATGCGCCGGTGCTGACACTGGCCATCAGCTCGCCTTCGCTGCCCGTCATCAAGATCAACGATCTGGTGGAGAACCGCCTTGCGCCCAAGCTCTCCCAGGTCAAGGGCGTGGGCCTGGTGGCCATTGCCGGCGCGCGCCGCCCGGCCGTGCGCATCCAGGCCAACCCCGCAGCGCTGGCCAGCTTCGGCATGACGCTGGACGATGTGCGCACCGCCATCTCTGCGGCCAACGTCAAGACCGCCAAGGGCAGCTTTGATGGCCCCAACCGCGCATCGACCATCGATGCCAACGACCAGATGCAGTCGGCGGCCGAGTACCGCAACCTGATCATCGCCTTCAAGAACGGCAACCCCGTGCGCCTGTCCGATGTGGCGCAGACCCTGGACGACGCCGAGAACACGCGTCTGGCAGCCTGGTCGGGCACGCCCGAGACCGGCTCCAAGTCGGCCGTGATCCTCAATATCCGCCGCCAGCCCGGCGCGAACGTGATCGACACCGTCGATGCCATCAAGAACCTGCTGCCCCAGCTCAAGGAGACGCTGCCGGCCTCTATCGACGTGCAGGTGCTGACCGACCGCACCGTGACCATTCGCGCCTCGGTCAAGGACATGCAGTTCGAACTGGCCCTGGCCATCGCCCTGGTGGTGATGGTGATCTTCCTGTTCCTGCGCAGTGCATCGGCCACGCTGATTCCCAGCGTGGCGGTGCCGCTGTCGCTGGTAGGCACTTTCGGCGTCATGTATCTGGCGGGTTTTTCCATCAACAACCTCACGCTGATGGCACTGACCATCGCCACGGGCTTTGTGGTGGACGATGCCATCGTGATGATCGAGAACATCGCCCGCTATGTGGAAAAGGGCGAGCCGCCCATGCAGGCCGCGCTCAAGGGTGCCAAGCAGATCGGCTTCACCATCATCTCGCTGACCATCTCCCTGGTCGCGGTGCTGATTCCGCTGCTGTTCATGGGGGATGTGGTGGGCCGTCTGTTCCACGAATTCGCGATCACCATGACGGTGGCGATCCTGATCTCGGCCGTGGTTTCGCTCACGCTCACCCCCATGCTGTGCGCGCGCCTGCTGCGCCACCAGCCCGAGGCCGAGAAGAAAAAGGCCGAGTCCAAGGGCTTCGGCGCTGCGGTCGCGCGCTTTTTCGACAAGGTGATTGCCGAATACGGCCGCATGCTGACCTGGGTGCTGGATCACAGCAAGCTGACCTGGCTGGTGTTCATCGCCACGCTGGTGGTCACGGTGCTGCTGTATTTCGTCGTGCCCAAGGGCTTTTTCCCCGAGCAGGATACGGGCACGATTGCCGCGACCACCGAGGCCGACCAGTCCATCTCCTTTGCCGCCATGGCCGAGCGCCAGCAGGCGCTGGCCGAGCATTTGCTCAAGGACCCGGCCGTGGCATCCATCTCCTCGTTTATCGGTGTGGATGGCACCAACACCACGCTCAATACCGGCCGCATCCAGATCGACCTCAAGCCCCATGCCCAGCGCGACCGTCTGCCCGTGGTGCTCAACCGCCTGGCCGAGGACTCCCGCGCCGTGCCCGGCATCCGCCTCTATGCCCAGCCCGTGCAGGACCTGACCATAGAGGATCGCCAGGCTCGCACCCAGTATCAGTTGCTGCTTTCCTCGCCGGACATGAACCAGCTCACGGCCAGCACCAGGATGTTGGTCGAGCGTCTGCAGCAACTGCCCCAGCTGCTCGATGTGAGCAGCGATCTGCAGAACCAGGGCCGTCAGGCCTATGTGCAGATCGACCGGGCCCAGGCCAGCCGCCTGGGCGTGACGGTCTCGTCGGTGGACTCGGCGCTCTACAACGCTTTCGGCCAGCGTCTGATCTCCACCATCTTCACGCAGTCCAACCAGTACCGCGTGGTGCTGGAGGTGGCGCCGCAGTTCAAGATCGGGCCCGAGGCCCTGCAGAACATCTATGCCGCATCGAGCAACGGTGCGCCGGTGCCGCTGTCCTCGATTGCCACGGTGAGCGAGCGCCCGATGGCGCTGGCCGTCAACCATGTGGGGCAGTTGCCTGCGGCCACCATTTCGTTCAACACCGCATCCGGCGTGTCGCTGGGTCATGCGGTGGAGGCGGCGCAAACCATTATTGCGCAACTGCGCGACGAGGGGCAGATCCCGCTGTCGGTGGACACGCAGTTCCAGGGCGCGGCGCTGGCTTTCCAGGCCTCGCTCTCCAACACCCTGCTGCTGGTGCTGGCCGCCATCATCACCATGTACATCGTGCTGGGCGTGCTCTACGAGAGCACGATTCACCCGATCACGATTCTCTCCACCCTGCCGTCGGCGGGTGTGGGGGCGCTGCTGGCGCTGCTGGTGTCTGGGCTGGATCTGGACATCATCGCCATCATCGGCATCATCTTGCTGATCGGCATCGTCAAGAAGAATGCCATCATGATGATCGACTTCGCGCTGGACGCCCAGCGCGAGGAAGGCATGAATGCGCGCGACGCGATCTACCAGGCCTGTCTGCTGCGCTTCCGTCCGATTCTCATGACCACGCTGGCGGCCTTGCTGAGCGCGTTGCCCATGATGCTGGGAACCGGCGTGGGCAGCGAGCTGCGCCAGCCCCTGGGCGTGACCCTGGTGGGCGGTCTGCTGCTGAGCCAGCTGCTGACGCTGTTCACCACGCCGGTGATCTATCTGACTTTTGAAAACTGGGCCGAGGGCTGGCGCACCAGGCGCGGCCTGCCGGCCGTCAAGCATGTGCCGCATTCCGAAGCCGAGGTCATGGGCGAGGCCGAGGATGGCGGCCGGGACGGGGCGCGTCCATGAGCATCTCCACGCCCTTCATCTTCCGGCCCATTGCGACCCTGCTGCTGACCATAGGCATGGCTCTGGTGGGCGGGGTGGCCTATTTCCAGCTGCCGGTGGCGCCGCTGCCGCAGGTGGACTATCCGACGATTTCGGTGACCGCCAGCCTGCCCGGCGCGGCGCCGGACACCATGGCGGCCACCGTAGCCACGCCGCTGGAGCGCGCCCTGGGCGCGATTGCGGGCGTCAACGAGATGACGTCCAGCTCCAGCATGGGCAGCACGCGCATCACGCTGCAGTTCGATCTGACGCGCACGGTGGACAGCGCTGCCCACGACGTGCAGGCCGCCATCAATGCGGCGCGCACGCTGCTGCCTTCGGGCATGCCGGGCAACCCGACCTATCGTAAGGTCAACCCGGCCGACGCGCCCATCATGATTCTGGCGCTGACATCCCAGTCCCTCACACGAGGCCAGATGTATGACGCAGCCTCCACGGTGCTGGCGCAGAAGCTGGCCCAGGTGGAAGGCGTGGGCCAGGCATCGATCAACGGCGGCGCGCTGCCGGCCGTGCGCGTGGAGCTGGACCCGGTGCGGCTGGCCGCCAATGGCGTATCTCTGGATTCCGTGCGCACGGCCATCACCGCCACCAATGCCAACCGCCCCCTGGGCGCCGTGGAGCGCGAAGACCACTACTGGCAGGTGGCCACCAACGACCAGGCCCGCACCGCAGCCGAATACGCGCCCCTGGTGCTGCGCTGGAACAACGGCAATGCCGTGCGCCTGTCCGATGTGGCCGATGTCACCGACTCCGTGCAGGACATACGCAACTACGGCGTGATGAACGGCAAGCCTGCCGTGCTGCTGCAGGTGTTCAAGCAGCCCGACGCCAACATCCTGCAGGCCGTGGACAAGGTGCGCGCCATGCTGCCCCAGCTCAGGGCTTCCATCAATCCGGCCATCGATGTCACGGTGATCTCGGACCGCACGCCCACGCTGCGCGCCTCGGTCAAGGAGGTGCAGAACGCGCTGCTGATCTCGATAGCGCTGGTCATCATGGTGGTGTTCGTCTTTCTGCGCCGTCTGCGCGCCACGCTGATTCCGGCCGTGGCCGTGCCTGCCTCGCTGATGGGCACCTTCGGCGTCATGTATCTGTGCGGCTATACGCTGGACAACCTCTCGCTGATGGCGCTGACGGTGGCCGCAGGCTTTGTGGTGGACGATGCCATCGTGGTGCTGGAGAACGTGATGCGCCACATGGAGCGCGGCAAGACCGCCATGCAGGCTGCCATCGAAGGCGCGCGCGAGATCGGTTTCACCGTGGTCTCCATGAGCCTGTCGCTGATTGCGGTGTTCGTGCCCATTCTGTTCATGGCCGGCATCGTGGGGCGGTTCTTCCGTGAGTTTGCCGTGGTCATGTCGGCGGCGATTCTGGTCTCCATGATCATCTCGCTGACCACCACGCCCATGATGTGTGCGGCTCTGCTGCGCACACCGGCAGAGGAGGAGCGCCGCCGTGCCGAACGCGCCAGGCGCCCCTTCACGCGTCGCTGGGATGCGCTGTGGCTGCGCATCTCGCTGGCCATGGATCGCTTCGAGCTGCGCGTGACGGCGCTTTACCGCCGCACCCTGGCCTGGGGTCTGCGCCACCAGCCCGTGGTGCTGCTGAGTCTGGTCGCGGTCATAGGCCTCAACATCCATCTCTACCAGACCATAGACAAGGGCTTCATGCCCAGCGAGGACACGGGCCGCGTCATGGGCTTCATCCGTGCCGACCAGTCCACGTCCTTTCAGGCCATGGAGCGCCGCATCAAGCGTTTTCTCGATGTGGTGCAACAGGACCCGGCCGTGGAGTATGTGACCGGCTTCACCGGCGGCGGCCAGGCCAATGCGGCGAATATGTTCATGTCGCTCAAGCCCATGGCCGAGCGCAAGGTGTCTAGCGACGAGGTCATCAACCGCCTGCGTGAAAAGCTCAAGGACGAACCTGGCGCGCGGCTGTTCATGATGACCCAGAGCGATGTGCGCATCGGCGGGCGCCAGAGCATGTCTTCCTATCAGTACACGCTGCAGGCCGACGATACGGCCGAGCTGCGCCTGTGGGAGCCGCGCATCCGCCAGGTGCTGTCCACGCTGCCGGAACTGACCGATGTCAACAGCGATGTGCAGGACAACGGCATGCAGACCAAGCTGGTCATAGACCGCGACCAGGCCACGCGCCTGGGCCTGACGGTGGCGCAGATCGACAACACGCTCAACGATGCCTTCGGCCAGCGCCAGGTGGGCGTGATCTACAACCCGCTCAACCAGTACCGTGTGGTGATGACGGCCTCGTCCCAGTATCTGCAGAGCCCGGAGACGCTGCGCGGCTTCTTCTTCGTCAACAGCGCGGGCCAGCAGATTCCGCTGACGGCCTTTGCCAGGATCACCACCTCGACCACGCCGCTGTCCGTGCAGCACCAGAGCGGCACGCCCGCCAGCACCGTGAGCTACAACCTGGCGCCCAATGTCTCGCTGTCGCAGGCCAATGACGCGATCCGCAATGCCATGCTGGAGCTGGGCGTTCCGGTGTCCATTCGCGGCAGCTTCAGCGGCTCGGCCGGAGCCTTCCAGCAGGCGCTGGCGGGCCAGCCCCTGCTGATTCTCGCGGCCATCATCACCATCTATCTGGTGCTGGGCATCCTCTACGAGAACCTGGTCCACCCGCTGACGATTCTGTCCACGCTGCCCTCGGCCGGCGTGGGCGCGCTGCTGGCGTTGATGTGGTTCAAGACCGAGTTCTCGCTGATCGCCTTCATCGGTGTGATCCTGTTGATCGGACTGGTCAAGAAGAACGCCATCATGATGATCGACTTCGCGCTGGAACGCGAGAAAGGCGGTCATGCCACGGCGGCCCAGGCCATCTATCGGGCCTGCCATCTGCGCCTGCGCCCCATACTGATGACCACCATGGCGGCCCTGTTCGGCGCGCTGCCCCTGGCCCTGGGCCGGGGCGACGGTGCCGAGCTGCGCCAGCCCCTGGGCATTGCGATCGTGGGTGGCCTGCTGCTGAGCCAGTTGCTCACGCTCTACACCACGCCCGTGGTCTATGTGCTGCTGGACCGTGTGCGCTGCAGTGTGCTGCGCCTCTGGGCGCGCCGTCCGGCCAGAAGGCGCGGCGCTCAGGCCTCTGCCATGGCTGAGGCGAAGTGAGATGTATATGTCAGCACATTTTTTGAATCAAATCGGCTTTAAATCCAATCAGGATAAGCGCAAGCAGCTCACTTTTATGAAGAATTCTCCCCGGTCGCTGCCCCGCTGGATGCCGCGTCTGCTGCCGCTTGCTGCGGCGCTGGCGCTGGCGGCCTGTTCCACCCAGCCTGCCTATCAGCCGCCCCGGCTGGATGTGCCGGCCCGCTTCAAGGAGGCCACGCCCGAGGCTGCGCAGTTCGGCATCTGGCAACCGGCGCAGAGCTCGGCGGCCAGCCCGGCCGCGGTAGTGCCCGACCAGTGGTGGACGGTGTATGGCGACAGCACGCTCGATCAGCTGCAGCAGGCGGCAGCCGCAGGCAATCCCGGCGTGGAGCAGGCCGTGGCCCGTCTGCGCTCGGCCCAGGCCGCCGTCGCTAGCAGCCGCGCAGCGCAATTGCCCACGCTCAGCACCACGGGCAGCGGCTCGCGTGCCTTGACCGGTGGCGGCACGTACAGCAATACCAACGGCGAGAACGTGGCGCGCAGCGGCAGCATCAACAACAACTTCTCGCTGGGCCTGAGTGCCAGCTGGGAGCTGGATCTCTGGGGCAAGCTCTCGGGCGCGGTGGATGCCAGCCGGGCTTCGGCCCAGGCCAGTGCCGACGATCTGGCTGCGGCCCGTCTGTCGGCCCAGGCATCGGTGGCCCAGACCTATTTCTCGCTGCGTGCCGCCGAGGCGCAGATGAAGTATCTGCAGGAGAGCCTGGAGGCCTACGAGCAAAGTCTGAAGCTCACGCAGAATCGCTACCAGGCGGGCGTGGTGTCTTCGGCCGATGTGGCACAGGCCCAGTCCCAGTACAAGAGCACCCAGGCCAGCCTGCTGGAAGCCCGCATCACGCGCGCCCAGTACGAGCATGCGCTGGCGGCCTTGCTGGGCAAGGCTCCGGCCAACTTCAGCCTGCCGGTCACCGGCCACCTGCCGACGCCGCCTGCCGTGCCCGAGATGCTGGCCTCCACCTTGCTGGAGAGGCGCCCCGACATTGCTGCTGCCGAGCGCCGCGTGGCCATGGCCAATGCGCAGATCGGCGTGGCGCGTGCGGCCTATTTCCCCTCGCTGACCCTGTCGGCATCGGCCGGCTATCGCAACTCCGTGCTCTCCGATCTGCTCAATGCTCCGAATCTGTTCTGGTCGCTGGGACCGGCGCTGGCCATGAGCCTGTTTGACGGCGGCGCGCGTTCGGCGGCCGTGGAGTCGGCCCGTGCCACGCTGGACCTGAATGCCGCCACCTACAAGCAGACCGTGCTGACGGCGCTGCAGGAGGTGGAGGACAATCTGGTCGCCGCCGTCAATCTGGCCCAGGAGGAGCAGGTGCAGACCGAGGCCTTGGCCGCAGCGCAGAAGTCGCTGACCGTGGCCAACAACCAGTACCAGGCCGGCATCGTGGCCTATCTGAACGTGCTCTCGGCCCAGACGACGGTGCTCGGCGCCCAGAACAGTCTCAACAGCGTCAGAAACCGCAGGCTGACGGCCGTGAACACCTTGCTCAAGAATGTGGCAGGGCGCTGGGAGCCGCTGGATGCGGGGCAGCGCAAAGAGTGAGCGCGCCGTGCAGGCTTGTGGTCTGGGTTACAACCGTGGCTCTGTTGTTGTGAAGATCAAACCATGAGCATTGCTGTTTTCTACCTGCGCAATTTCGAGCCCGAGGGCCAGACACCAGTCTGGCTGCCGCAATGCCGGGCCTTCTCCGATGCGCAGATGAGCGAGGCGCTGGCCCTGTGCCAGCAACTGCGCAAGGACGAGCGCCATGCCCATGTGGTGATTTCGTCGGAGTTGCGCGATATGGTCGGGCCTGTGGGCGTGTCTGCGGTCGAGGATGGCAAGACGCCCGATGGAGTGGACTATCAGTGGAGCAAGGCCGGGCGTGCCGGAGCCAGTCGCAGAAATGCGGCCGAGCCACCCAGGCAGCGCCAGGATATGGACCGCTAGGCCGGAAACGGCTGACTAGGCCACCTGTATCCTGGCCAGATAGCCGGCCAGCAACTGCATGCTGCCGCTCCAGCCCATGTTCATGCTGGCGTGCGAGCTGTCGAACACCGCTTCTTCCACGGCACTGGCGTTAAGGGCACGCCATTCCAGATGCAGGCGCGTGCCGCCGGATTCCTCGCTGAGCGTGGTGGTCGACAGGGTATAGAGCGGCCATTGCGGGGCCATCGGGTGGCGCGTGACGCCGCCTGCGGCATCGCTGAACTGCACCACGACGACGATGCGCTCGGGCGCTTTCAGCTCCCTGAAGCTCCATTTGCCCCACATGGCGGGCGCCTGGGGCATGGCCTCGGCGCGCATGCCGTAATGAAAGCTGCCGCCTTCGCGTGCATCCACTTCGCATTGCGTCATCACCATGCCCGGCGGGCGCATCCAGTGGCTCAGGTGCTCGCCTTGCGTGAAGGCCGCGTAGACCAGCTCGCGCGGTGCCTTGATGAATTGCTCGATGACAAACGGGGTAGAGAGTCGCTCGGTCATGGACATGCCTTTGCAGATCGCTTGGAGCCATCCATTGTGCACAGCGCGCACCTGACTTCAAGCGCCGTGGCTGCAGGCCCGGATCTCAGGCTTCGAGATCAAAGGCCTGGCGCAGTGCATCGCCGAACTGCGTGGAGCCCGAAAGGCAAAGGCTGACCGTGGTGCGGCCCGTGGCGGAGGCCTGCAGCTCCAGCATGCCTGCTGCCCTGTCGAAGCGGGCGCTCAGGGGCTGGCCGTCATCGTCCTGCGCCTGCAGGTCATAGTCCCAGTCATTGCCGTCTTCCAGGGCGCCCTGGCGGCCCGCAAACTTCTGGCTGGCCCAGCGCAGCAGGGCTTCGATTTCGTCGGCCAAAGCCGGCACGCGCTCGGCCTTGACGCTGGCCATGGCGTCCCAGGTGCCCGTGCCTTCTTCATCTTCGCTGTAATCGAATTCCAGATAATCCAGAGCCATGGCATATTGCGCGCTGTTGAGGGGGACGCCATTGTGCCTGTGCCTTGCTTTGCGCATGGCCGTGGGTTCTTTGGCCACAATCAGCCGTGGACATATATATACAAGGCGTTGTCAGCTATGAATTCTGAACTTGATGAAGGCTGCGAGTCGCTGTGCATGGTGCAGGCTCTGCAAGTGAGCTTCGGCTACCCGGGCCGAACCGTGGCCCATGAGGCCTCGCATTGCTGGCATGCCGGACTGTGCCTGCTGCAAGGCGACGAGGGCACGGGCAAGACCAGCTGGCTCAAGGCATTGGCCGGGCAACTGCCGCTGCGCATGGGCTTGCTGCACTATCCGTTCGCCGACAACGGCCGCCTGGCTGCAAGCTCCTGCTTCTGGCAGGACCCACGCCAGCCGCTCAACGATGTCTATAGCCAGATGCCGGCCGAGAGCTGGGTGGCTTTGCAGCGCACGCTGTATCCGCATTGGTCGCAGCAGCAGTTCGAGCAGCATGTGCAGGGCTTCGGGCTGGAGCCGCATTTGCACAAGCCGCTGCTGGCCCTGTCATCGGGCACGCAGCGCAAGCTGTGGATGGCCGCTGGCTGGGCCAGCGCCGCCGAGCTGGTACTGATCGACGAGCCGCTGGCGGCGCTGGACAAGCCGTCCGAGCGTTATGTGCAGCATGCGCTGGCTGCCATGGCAGCCGAGCTCAAGAATCCGGCGCGACCCCGCAGCGTCATCGTGGCGCATTGGGATGCCATGCAGGGTGTGGACTGGGAGGATGTGATGGCGCTGGCTACATCGCCTTGAAGCGTGTTGCGTAGAGACGGCTGACGGCCAGCTTTTCGGGACGCTCGCGCAGCAGCAGGCTCAGGCGCCCGGACTCGTCACGCTGGGCGCTGGCAATGGCTTGCGCCCGCACCACGGTGCCGCGATGGATTTGCCAGAACTCGCGCGCGTCGAGCTGCGGCAGCAAATCCTTGAGCGGGGTACGGATCAGATACTCCTGAGCGGCCGTCAGCACGCGCAGATATTTGTCGGTGGCTTCGAGGTAGATGATGTCCTGCACCCTCACCATATGGATCTGGTTGCCGATGCTGGCCTGAATGATCTGCAGCGCGGTGGGGACCTGCCCCAGCAGTTGCTGCTGCAGCCCAAGCAACTGTTCGAGCTGACGGTGATTGTGCATGGCAAGGTCCGTGCCCTGTACCGGCTGGCGCTGCTGCCACCACTGCTGCAGGCGCTGCACGGTCTGGCCAAGGCGCGCCGCCTGCACCGGCTTGAGCACATAGTCCATGGCGCAGGCCTCGAAGGCCGCCAGGGCGTACTGGTCGTAGGCGGTGACAAAGACAATCGCCGGCAGCGCCTGCTCTTCGGGCCAGGCATCGGCGATTTCGGCGGCGGCTTCCAGCCCCGTCTGGCCGGGCATGCGAATGTCCAGGAACAGCAGATCGGGCAGCAGGGTCAGCGCCTGCTGCACGGCGCTGATGCCGTCGGCCACCCTGGCCTCTATATGCAACTGGGGCCAGAGCTGGCCCAGCAACTGCTGCAATGCCATTGCCAGCAGCGGTTCGTCTTCGGCAATCAGGGCGCGCGGCGGGCTGGTGTTCATGGCTGTGACTTCAGGGGTAATACGATGCAGGCCCTGGTTCCGCCTGCGTTGTCTGCCGTCAGGTCGAAGCGGGCAGCGCTGCCGTAGCGGCTGGCCAGGCGTTCGCGAATCTGCTGCAGGCCAAACCCGGTGCCCGAAGGCGGCGGGTCAGGCAGCACGGGCAGGCCCAGGCCATTGTCATGCACGCTGAGCAGGAGATGGCTGTCATCCAGCATGCTTGCGTGAACGGCAATGTGGCCGCCGGCCAGCTGGGGCTCCAGTCCATGGCGAATGCTGTTCTCCACCAGTGGCTGCAGCAGCAGGGGTGGCACGGGCAGTTCGGCCAGATCGGCGGGCAGCGTCAAGGAGTAGGTGAGTCTGTCGCCCATGCGGATCTGCATCAGGGCCAGATAGTCGGCCAGCAAGGCAAATTCGCTGGCAAGACTGTGGGTGCCGTGGCGTGAACCGGCCAGCGTGGCACGCAGGTAGGCAATCAGATGGTCGAGCATCTGCTCGGCGCGTGGCGCATCGCTTGCAATCAGCACGCGCAGATTGGCCAGGGTATTGAACAGCATATGCGGCTCCAGCTGGGCCTGCAGCAGGCTGAGCCGGGCTTCGGCGGCCTGGCGCTGGGCCTGCTCTGCCTGCATTTGCAGATGGCGCGACTTGCCCACCACATAAAAGCCCCAGGACATGGCAATGCTGGTCGCCATGGTGATGGCAAGCGGCAGCCATAGCGAGGGCCGGGCTGTGGCCGACAGCTCGGGATGGAACTGCTGAACATAGAGACTACCGAGTGGATTGCCCAGAATCAGGCCTGCTGCAATTCCCAGCGGCACCACGGCCATGCCGCGCATGCCGCGCGGCCAGGGAATGTCGTCGGACTCGCGCCAGCGCAGCCTGAGCAGATCGATGCTCAGCCAGCTGATCAGGCCTATGGCCAGCGAATAGGCGAGATTGACATCCCACAGGCCCTGGCCGAGAGCGGTCAAGGCAGCAGCGATCAGCAGACAGGCAGCCACGGTGATGCCGGCGTGACGAAGCAGGGGAGCGGGCGCAAACATTGACATGACGGGCATGGTAGGTGATGGGCGGTCCGGCATCTAGCGCTTTTCGCTGCGCTTCAGCGTTTTCAGCTCGTGCTCCAGCAGTTGCTGAAAGAGCGGACTGCCGGGTGCCAGCAGCCAGACCACGGCGCCATGTATCAGCAGGCCGAGACCCCAGCCCAGAGCCGGGTAGACGGCCCAGTGCCGTCCCTGACTCAGAGCCAGGGCCATCAGGCCCAGATTCACCGCGGCATAGACCGCAGCATGGATATACCAGCCCAGCTTCATGCCGGCGCGGCGGCGTGCCTGCTGGTGCAGAGCGTCTTCAGAGATCGGGTTCATGTTTTTTCCTTGTAGAGCTTGGGATGAATGCGGGGATCAGGCCAGTCCTTGCCACAGCAGATTTCCGAGCAGGCGGCCGGGAAGCAGCGTGAACAGCCCGGCGACCACGCAGCTGCCGAAGTACAGCTTGCGCATGACGCTGCGGTGCTGGGCGATGCGTCGATGGGCCAGATGCCAGAAGGACAGTGCGAGGCCCCCCAGCGTCACGGGGATCAGCAGATGGATTGGCGTGAAGCCTGCCCAGTTGGGCAGCTTGAAGTCGCGTATGAACAACGCGGAGATGGCGGTGGCCAGCATGAGCAGCATAAAGCCACGGCCTGCAATTCTGTGCACCCAGGGCAGCGGGTCGGCCTGGCGCCTGGCCCAGAGTGCAATGGCTCCGGTCAAGGTGGCTGCGATGGCGCAACCCATGTGAAAGGCAATCAGAGGTGTGAGTGTCATGGCTGGCTCCTGGTGCTTGCACATGACTGTGCAAGCCCAGCCTGCTGGCGGCCAGCGCTTTGCGACGAAGTGAGCAGACAAGGGAGTCAGTTGCACCTCGGCAGGTGTGAGTGGTGTATTGGTTCTGCTTGTGCTTGTTTGTGCGCGCACACATATCACGCAGCAGCTTCAGGACTTGCGGCCTGCCCTGGATCCCGTTGAGATTTCAGGGTGTTAGGCATCGGCAAAGGAGATTGATTATTAAAATTAACGATTCTGAAAATCATTCTCAATAACATTAAAAATGTTCCTGCTCCGACCGATTTCCCTGGCTGCCCTCGCACTGTGCAGCCAGCAGAGTGTTTTTGCCCAGACTTCCAGCACTGAATCAGAAGCTGCCCTGCAGACCGTGACCGTGGAGGCCAGCGCCGATGCTTCGGCCCAGGGTCTGGCCAAGTCTTTTGCGGGTGGGCAGGTGGCGCGCGGCGCGCGTGTCGGCGTGCTGGGAAACCAGGACATGATGGAGACCCCGTTTTCCGCCACCAGCTATACCAGTGATCTGATTCAGGATCAGCAGGCCAAGAGCGTGGGCGATGTGCTGCTCAACGATGCCGGCGTGCGCTCGGCACGCGGCTTCGGCAACTTCCAGCAGGCCTACTTTGTGCGCGGCTTTGTGCTGTATTCCGACGATGTGGCCTATAACGGCCTGTACGGTCTGGTGCCGCGCCAGTACATGGCGTCGGAGTTCGTGGAGCGTGTGGAGGTGTTTCGCGGAGCGAATGCCTTTCTCAGCGGCTCGGGTGCCGGCAGCGTCAGCGGCGGCGGTCTGGGCGGCCTCATCAATGTGGTGCCCAAGCGCGCCGGCAACGAGCCGCTCAATCGTGTCACCCTGGGTGGCGCCAGCGGCGGCCAGGCCTACGCGGCTGCCGATGTGGCCCGTCGTTTCGGCCCCGATGATGCAGCGGGCGTGCGCCTGAATCTTGCGCGGCGCAGCGGCGGCACCGGCGTGAGCAGCGAGAAGGTTCACACCACGGTCGGTTCGCTGGGCCTGGACTGGCGCAGCAGCCGTGCACGCCTGTCGGCCGATCTGGGCTGGCAGGAGCACAAGCTGACGGCGCCGCGTCCCTCGCTGACACCTTCGGGCAATCTGCCCATTCCGGCTGCTCCTGACAGCAAGACCAACTACGCCCAGCCCTGGACCTACTCCAACAGCCGCGACCTGTTCGGCACCGTGCGCGGGGAGTACGACTTCAACGAGCAATGGACCGGCTGGGCCGCTGTGGGCATGCGCCGGGGCAGCGAGGACAACGCGCTGTCGGGCCTGACGCTGTCCAGCGCGGCTGGCGATGCCACGGTCAACCGCTTCGACAACACGCGCAAGAACCGCGTCAAGACCGGCGAGCTGGGCCTGCGCGGCAAGTTCGAGACCGGCCCGGTCAAGCATTCGGTGGTGGCTTCGCTGTCGGCCTTTGATTCCAGCGAGCGCAATGCCTGGGGCTACAACTACGCAACCGGCCAGAGCAACAACATCTACAACCCGGTGGCCCTGCCTGCGCCCGGCTATACCGGCCTGGGCGGCATCCTGGGCAGCCCGCGCGAGACCGAGCGCGTCAAGACCAGCAGCCTGGCGCTGGCCGATACCCTGGGCTTCATGGACGAGCGCCTGCTGCTCACGGTGGGCATGCGCTACCAGAGCATCAAGGTCGACGGCTTCGATGCCACGACGGGCGCAAGCTCGGGCAGCTACGACAAGAGCCGCGTGACGCCGGTGGCTGGCCTGGTGTTCAAGCTGACTCCCGAGGTGTCGGCTTATGCCAACTACATCGAAGGTCTGGCCAAGGGCGGCAGCGCGCCTATGAGCAACGGTGGCCAGGTCGTCAGCAATGCCGGCCAGGTATTCGCTCCCTATGTCTCCCGCCAGAAGGAGGCGGGCCTCAAATACGACGGCGGCAATATCGGTGCCAGCGCCTCCTTCTTCACCACCAGCATGCCCAGCGCCTATGTGGAGAACAATGTATACGGCGTGTTCGGCAAGCAGCGCAACCGCGGTCTGGAGTTCAATGTCTTCGGCGAGCCCGTCAAGGGCCTGCGCGTACTCGGCGGCCTGACTCTGCTGGACGCCAAATACCTGAGCACGGCGAGTGGCGCCAATGACGGCAAGCGCGTGGTGGGCGTGCCCCGCAGCCAGGCCAATATCGGCGCTGACTGGGATGTGCCGGGCGTGCGCGGCCTGGCATTGAATGCACGGCTGATGTATACCGGCGCACAGTACGCCAATGCCGGCAATACCCAGCGCGTGCCGGCCTGGACCCGCTTCGACCTGGGCGCCCGCTATCTGATGGACGTCGGCGGCAAGCTGCTGACCCTGAATGCACGCGTGGACAACGTGGCCAACCGCAACTACTGGGCCTCGGTCGGCGGCTATGCCACCAACGGCTATCTGGTCCAGGGCGCGCCGCGTACCTTCTCGCTGACCGCCAGCGTGGACTTCTGATGCGCGCTCTGTGGACCGTGGTTCATCGCTGGGTCGGCCTGTTTCTCGCGGCCTTCCTGGTCATGACCGGTCTCACGGGAGCCGTGCTCTCGTGGGATCATGAAATCGACGACTGGCTCAACGCCGACATGCTGCACACGCCGGGACGCGGCCCGCTGCAGACGCCGCTGCAACTGGCTCAGGCCGTGCAGGCAGCCGATGCGCGCGTCGAGATCTCCTATATGAGCCTGGGCCTGCGCGAGGGCGAGGCGGCTTCCTTTCTGGTGCGCCCGCTGGTGGACCAGGCAACGGGCAAGCCCCATGTGCTGGGCTACAACACGGTGTTCGTGGACCCGGTGACGGGTGCCATCACCGGCCACCGCGACTCCAAGAGCCTGGCCCTGAGCTGGCGCAATCTCATGCCCTGGCTGCGCCATCTGCATGAAAGCCTGCTCAGTCCCACGTTTGCGGGCAGCAACCGCTGGGGCTATTGGTTCATGGGCGGTCTCGCGCTGCTGTGGCTGGCCGACAGCTTCTGGGCACTGGTGCTGACCCTGCCGGTGAAGAAGAAGGCGGCTGCGGCCGGGGCGCAGGATGTCCCCGCCAAGGCTGGCGGCAAATCCTGGTGGGCGCGCTGGATGCCGTCCTGGCGCATACGCTGGGGCGCCGGTGCCTACAAGCTCAACTTCGATCTGCACCGCGCGGGTGCGCTGTGGATCTGGGGCGTGATAGTCATCGTGGCCTTTACCTCGTTCTCGATCAATCTCTACCGCGAGGTGTTCTACCCTGTGATGAGCAAGGTATCGACCACCACGCCCGGCCCCTACGAGACGCTCAAGCCGGCACCTCTGGGCAGCTTTATCGAGCCTGAGATCGGCTTTGCCACAGCCATCGAGATCGCGCGCAAGGAGGCGGTGCAGCTGGGCATCAAGACCGAGGCCGGCGGCATCTGGTATGGCGGGGATTTCCCGTTCTACAACGTGTCCTTCTTCGATCCCGATGACGAAACCGGGGCCATGGGCATGGGGCTGTCCAATGTCTATGTGAGCTCGGAAAGCGGTGAGGTGCTGGGCAGCTATCGTCCCTGGCACGGCACGGGCGCCGATGTCTTCGTGCAGTTGCAGCTGCCGCTGCACAGCGGTCGCATCCTGGGCACCTTCGGACGTGTGCTGATATCGTTGGTCGGCGTGATGGTGGCCATGCTGTCCATCACCGGGGTCATCATCTGGTGGAGAAAACGCCGCGCCCGGCGAACCGCCCTGGCAACTGTCGGCGCTTCAGCCTGAAACCACAAAGCCACCTTGCGGTGGCTTTGTGCATTGCGCGCTGCGCGGAAGCGGCAAAGCCGCTCAGTCCTTCTTCAGGCACTCGCTCATGAAGGCCTTGCGCTCGTCGCCCTTTTTGCCGGCGGCATCGGCATTGCAGCTCTTCATGCGTTCCTGCTGACGCTTTTTGCCGTCGGACAGGCAGGACTTCATGAACTCCTTGCGTTCATCGCCCTTCTTGCCCGTGGCTTCGGTGTTGCAGGTGCCCATGAGCTGCTGCTGGGCGGTTTTGGGTTTGTCGCCGGCAGCCATGCTCATGCTGCAGGCCAGGGAGACAACAGCCAGGACCACAAATTTTTTCATGATGGTGTGATTTTTGAAAAAACGCCGACAACCGGCGCGCAGCTATTGCAGCACAAGCGCGTGACTTTGCCCAGAAGCGCCGACCGTGTCTTGTAAAAGTTTGCGATTGTCTGTCGATTGGTGGCCGGAAAAGGTCATGTGAGCGCGAGCGGGAAAATGGCGAGCGGATAATGGGCGGCTTTGCTTCAACCCTGCATCCAAAGGACGATTCGCGTGGATACTTTATTGCTGGTCAAGGCCGCCATCATGGGCATTGTGGAAGGGCTGACCGAGTTCTTGCCGATTTCCTCCACCGGCCACCTGATCCTGGCGGGTTCGCTGATGGGTTTTGTCGGCGGCAAGGCCAAGGTGTTTGAGATTGCGATCCAGACCGGGGCCATCTTTGCCGTGATGCTGGTGTACTGGCAGAAGATCCGGGACACGCTGGTGGAGCTGCCTAGCAGCCGCCAGGCGCAGAAGTTCGCGCTCAACGTCATCATCGGCTTTTTGCCTGCTGTAGTGCTGGCGTTGCTGTTCGGCAAATATGTGCAGGAGCATCTGTTCACGCCAGTCATCGTGGCGACCACCTTCATCCTCGGCGGCTTCGTGATTTTGTGGGCCGAGAAGCGGCCCGCCGCCGCCACCCGCGTGCAGTCGGTGGACGATATGACGGCTCTCGATGCGCTCAAGGTCGGCCTGGTGCAGTGCTTTGCCCTGGTGCCCGGCACCAGCCGCAGCGGCTCCACCATCATCGGCGGCATGCTCATGGGCCTGTCGCGCAAGGCCGCCACGGACTTCTCGTTCTTCCTGGCCATGCCCACGCTGATCGGCGCGGGCGTCTACAGCCTCTACAAGGAGCGCGCGCTGTTGTCCATGGCGGATGTGCCGCTGTTTGCCGTGGGCCTGATCTTCTCGTTCATCAGTGCCTGGCTGTGCGTGCGCTGGCTGCTGCGCTTTATCTCCACCAACAGCTTTGTGCCGTTTGCCTGGTACCGCATCGTTTTCGGCATCATCGTGCTGGTGACGGCCTATACCGGCATCGTGGACTGGCACCATTGAGCGTTTGGTGCTGCCCACAAAAAAGCCGCTTGCGTGATAGCAAGCGGCTTTTTTAATAGCTTGCAGCGCTTGTTCTGATTGAATTTCAGATGGTTTTGATGCTGAAATCATTATCTGAAAACCGCTAGAAGCTACTTATTTGTGAGTACTGCCAGCGGATTTCTGCAGAATGGTCTGCTCCATATTGAGCAGCGAAGCCTCGATGGCGGCAGCCGTGGCTTCGGGCCGCTCCATGGGAAACAGATGGCCGCCGTCCAGCATGGTGATGCGCCCGCGCGTGATGCGCTGCGTCATCTCCATGCCCACCTGGCGCATCTCCACCGATGAACGACCGCCGATGAAGGCCACGGGGCAGCGCACGGGGTGACGCCTGAGCTGGTTGTTGAGATTGCTGGGCAGGGTGTTGTAGATGGCGGTCTCCACCTCGCGCCTGAACAGCAGGCTGCGCTTGCCCTGGTCGTCCTCCAGGCCGTGCTGCACATAGTCCTGCAGCACCTGCGGGTGCCACTGGGCAAAGGCCTTCTTGCCGCGGAAATACTCCAGCGCCTCCTCGTTGCAGGCCCAGGTGGTGCGCCGGCGCTGGCTGATCTTGCCGGGGGAGACCGAGGCCACGATCTGCGTCTGCTTGGCCAGGCCCACGGCGTTCGCCTTCCAGCCGCCCAGCAGGGGCGAGTCGATCAGCAGCACGCCGCGCGCCAGATCGGGGCGTTTGGAGGCGGCCTGAAAACTCAGAATGCCGCCCAGCGAGTGGCCCACGAGATAGACCGGCTGGCCGTGCCGCTCGACCTGCTGCTCTATGTATTCGATCAGCTCGTCCACCAGATGCGGCCAGTGGTTGGTGACCGGGCGCTTGGGATCATGGCCGAAGCGCTGCACGCCGCCGGCCTCGATGCCGCGCTGGCACAGCAGAGAAAACAACAGGCGATAGGTTCCGATGGGAAAGCTGTTGGCGTGCGCGAAGACCACGGGCAGGGTGTTGGGCTTGCCGGTTGTTGCAGTGGGCTGGGACATGAGAGGCGGGCTGGATATGAAAAACGCCCCCAAAGGGGCGTCGGAGCGTCGATCAGTTTAGCGCCTTGAAAGGCCTGCCTGTCTTTGCATGCGCGCCTGCTCCTCTGCCGTCTGCAGGCGCTGGTATTCATCGGCCATGCTCAGGCCCGCCTGAGCCGGCACCACGGGCTGGCGCAGCGCGGCGGGTGGGCAGTTGCCCGCACCCAGGCCATGGGCCGAGCGCGAGGCGGTCGGTGCTCCGACCTTGACCAGCGGGTGCGCACGCGGGCTGTGAATGCGAATCGGCGTGTCGGTCTGGCCGCCGTCCCAGGCCGGATCGTCGATGCTGTCGAAGACATGGCGCAGGCGCTCGCCCCAGCTGTCGTGCAGCATACGCAGATAGGGATTGTCGGCGTCCAGGCAGACAATGCGGTCCGTGGCGAAGCGGTTGTTCTCGTAGACGATCAGATCCAGCGGCAGGCCCACCGAGAGGTTGGACTTGAGCGTGCTGTCCATGGACACCAGAGCGCACTTGGCGGCCTCGTCCAGCGGGGTCTCGGAGGTGATGACGCGGTCCAGCACGGGCTTGCCGTACTTGGATTCGCCGATCTGGAAGTAGGGCGTCTCGCCCGTGGCCTCGATGAAGTTGCCCGCCGAATAGACCTGGAACAGGCGCATGCGCTCGCCCTGGATCTGGCCGCCGAAAATCATGGAGACATTGAAGTCCACCCCGGCGCGCTGCAGGGCCGTGGCCTCGCGCTCATGCACATGGCGCACGGCCGCGCCCAGCACGCGCGCGGCATCGAACATGCTGCGCACATTCCAGATGGTCAGCATCTCGTCCGTGGTCGTGTCGTGCAGCTGAAAGCTCTCCAGCAGCTCGCGCACCGACTGGGTGATGGACAGATTGCCGGCCGATTGCAGCACCATGAAGCGCTCGCCCGGTTGCTCGTACAGCATGACCTTGCGGAAGGTGCTGATCTGGTCGAGTCCTGCATTGGTGCGGGAGTCGGACAGAAACACCAGGCCGGCGTTGAGCTTGAGGGCGACGCAGTATGTCATGGGTGATAGAGACAATAATGAAAAACGTATGAATGTCAGGCGCAGCAAGCGCTGAGTGCTTCTAAATGTATAGCTTCAAACACAGGCTGCTACGCGATTCTAGAAGGGTTTTAATAATGCCGGTTATGGCTCTGTAACTGCTGCCGGTATCGCGCCCATGCCAGGGTGTGAGAACGGGCTGAGGAAGTCCCTGAGATGCAGCGCCTGTATGCGTGAGAAGATGCCGCCCCTTGATAGAACACTTGCTTACAGCTGGTTAGAAGAGGGCCTCCCATGCACGCATTTCGCAACCTGTCGATACGGACCAAGCTCATGTCCAGCATGGTGAGCTGCCTGCTGCTGTTCGTGGCGATTTCCACGACGCTGGGCTTTGTGCTGACCGGGGCCAGCCTGCGCGAGCGTGTGGTGGGTCAGGAGCTGCCGGCCGTGGTGGGGGAGATCCGCAACGACATACTGCGCCAGATCGGTACGCCGCTGGCCATGGCCAGGTCGGTGGCCGGCAACAGCTTTGTGCTGGACTGGGAAGCCGCGGGCGAGCCCGAGGATGGCAATGCGGCCTGGGCAAGGTATGCCCAGGCCGTCAAGCAGCAGGCCGGGGCCTCATCGGTGTTCTGGGTCTCGGGCAGCACGGGCCAGTATTTCGGCGAGCAGGGGCCGATGCGCAAGCTGGCGCCCAAGGGCCAGGGTGACCAATGGTTCTATGAGCTGCTGGCCGGGGACAAGTCGCAGGTGCTGGAGATCGACAAGGACGTGAGCTCCAACGCCTATATGCTGTTCATCAATGTCCGTTTCGATGCCGGCCAGGGCAGGCAGGGCATTGCGGGCCTGGGCCTGTCGGTGGATGAGCTGGCGCAGGCCGTGCGCGCCTACCAGGTGGGCGAGTCCGGCTCGGTCTCCCTGGTGCGCGGCAACGGCAGCATTCTCGTGCACCGAGACCCGGCGCTGGTGGATGGCAAGCACTGGCTCAAGGACCGGCCCGGTTTCAGCGCCGAGCTCAGCGCTGCGCTGTTGAACCGCGAGCGCTTTGCCCATGCCATGTACGAGGCGCCCTCGGGCCGCCAACTGATTGCCTCCTCCTACGTGCCCGAGCTGGACCTGTACGTGATTGCCGAGCTGCCCGAGGCCCAGGTGCTGGGCGGCGTGCGGCGAACCATTGCGCTGACCTCGGCCGTGGCCGGCCTGGTGGGCGGCGGCATCGGCCTGCTGGTCATCTGGCTGGTGAGCCGGGCGATTGCGGCACCCGTGGGGCGCGCGGCGCGCATGCTGGAGGAGATTGCCGACGGCCATGGCGATCTGAGCCGTCGCATGCCGGTGGAGAGCAATGACGAGGTGGGGGCGCTGGCCTCGGCCTTCAACCGCTTTGTCTCGTCGCTGGAGCGCATGGTGGGGGCCGTACGCCAGGCAGCCGATTCGATTTCCGTGGCCAGCTCCGAGGTGGCCCAGGGCAACCAGGACCTGAGCCAGCGTACCGAACAGGCGGCCAGTGCCTTGCAGCAGACGGCGGCATCGCTGTCGGTGCTGACGGACAGCGTGCAGGCCAATACCGAGGCCACGCGCAGCGCGGGCGAGCTGGCGCAGTCGGCGCGCGGCGTGGCCGAGCGTGGTGGAACGGCCTTCCAGCAGGTGGTGGTGACCATGGAGGGCATCAACCACTCGTCGCGCAAGATTGCCGACATCATCGGCGTGATCGACTCCATCGCCTTCCAGACCAATATCCTGGCGCTGAACGCAGCCGTGGAGGCCGCGCGTGCCGGCGAGCAGGGCCGTGGCTTTTCCGTGGTGGCGGCCGAGGTGCGCAGCCTGGCCCAGCGCTCGGCCGAAGCTGCAAAGGAAGTGCGCCAGCTCATCACTGACTCCGTGACCCAGGTGGGCAGCGGATCGCAGCAGGTGGTGCATGCGGGGGCCACCATGCAGGAGTTGCTAGACGCCGTGGCCAGGGTGACGCGAATCATCGAGGAGATCAGCGATGCTTCGCAGACCCAGGGGCGCGGCATCGCCGAGATCAACCAGTCCGTGGCCGGGCTGGACGATGCCACGCAGCAGAACTCCGCCCTGGTCGAGCAGTCGGCTGCTGCCGCGACCAGCCTGCGTGAGCAGGCCGCACGTCTGATGGGCGAGGTGTCTGCCTTCAAGCTGGGCGAAGTACCGCAGCGCAGCCCGTCCGCGCAGGAGCGGCAGCCGCAACTGCTGGAGGCCTGAATGCAAGCCGGGCCCGAAGAGATCAGGCCCGGGCTTGAGTCCGCAAGGCTTGGAGCGTGTTCTTAGGCGGTGCCGGCGCTCAGTTTCTTGAGCTGGTAGAGCACTTCCAGCGCTTCGCGCGGGCTCAGCGCATCGGGGTTGACGTCGGCCATGGCCTGATCCAGCGGGCTGGGCGCGGCGCTTGCGTCCACCAGCTCCGGCGCATCGAACAGATTGACCTGCAGTTCGTTCTCGCCGGCCTGGGATTCGAGTGCCTCCAGCGCATGGCGCGCATGGTTGAGAACGCCTGCGGGCATGCCGGCCAGCTTGGCGACCTGGATACCGTAGCTGCGACTGGCGGGGCCGGCCTGAATCTCGTGCAGAAACACGATGTCGCTGCCCGACTCCGCTGCGCTGACATGCACGTTGACGGCGGCCTTGGCCTTGGCGGGCAGCTCGGTCAGCTCGAAGTAGTGCGTGGCAAACAGCGTGAAGGCCTTGGTCTTGTCGTGCAGCTGGCTGGCAATGCCGCTGGCCAGGGCCAGTCCGTCGAAGGTGCTGGTGCCGCGGCCGATCTCGTCCATCAGCACCAGGGAGTGGGGCGTGGCCGAATGCAGAATCTGCGCGGCCTCGGTCATCTCCATCATGAAGGTGGACTGGGCATTGGCCAGATCGTCGGCGGCGCCGATACGCGTGTGGATGGCATCGATGGGCCCCAGACGGCAAGCGCCGGCGGGCACATAGCTGCCCATGCTGGCCAGCAGCACGATCAAGGCCACCTGGCGCATATAGGTCGATTTGCCGCCCATGTTCGGGCCGGTGATGATCTGCATGCGCGTGTTGAGATTCATGCGCGTGTGGTTGGCAATGAAGCTGCCGCTGGAGGTCTCTGCCATGCGTGCTTCCACCACGGGGTGGCGGCCAGCCTCGATCTCTATGCAGGGCTGGCTGACGAACTGCGGCTCGGCCCAGTTCAGCGTCAGCGAGCGCTCGGCCAGCGTGCACAGAACGTCCAGTGCGGCAATCGCCTGGGCCACGCGCGTGAGCTGGGGCACATGGGGCTGAAGCTGGTCGAGCAGCTGCTCGAACAGGAACTTCTCGCGCTGCAGCGCTCGCTCCTGGGCCGACAAGGCCTTGTCCTCGAAAGCCTTGAGCTCGGGCGTGATGTAACGCTCGGCGTTCTTGAGCGTCTGGCGGCGGCGAAAACGCTCGGGTACCGCATCCTTGTAGCTGTTGGTGACCTCGATATAGAAGCCATGCACCTTGTTGAACTGCACGCGCAGGTTGGGAATGCCGGTGAGCAGCTTTTCCTTGGCCTCCAGCTCCAGCAGAAACTCGTCGCAGTTGTTCTGGATGGCGCGCAGCTCGTCGAGTTCGGCGTCAAAGCCCGTGGCGATCACGCCGCCGTCACGCACCAGCGCTGCGGGCTCTTCATGAATAGCGCGCGCCAGCAGCTCGGCACAGCCTTCGGGCGGAATCAGGTCGCTGAAGATCTGCGTCAGATAGGCCGACGGCGCCTGTCCGGACTGCGCCAGCAGCTTCGCTTTTTCCAGTGTTTTGGACAGGCCCACCAGCTCGCGCGGGCGCACCTGGCGCAGGGCGATGCGGGCGGTAATGCGCTCCACATCGCTCACGCCCTTGAGCTCGGCGCGCAGGGCTTGCCAGGGGGCCATGCCTGCCCCGGTGCCGCGCAGCACGCCAATTGCTTCCAGGCGCTGCATGGCTGCCTTGCGATTGCGTTCGGGCTCCAGCAGCCAGGTCTTGAGCAGGCGGCTGCCCATGCCGGTCATGCAGCTGTCCAGCAGTGAAAACAGCGTGGGCGCATCTTCGCCGCGCAGCGTCTTGACCAGCTCCAGATTGCGGCGCGTGGCCAGCGGCAGGGCAATCAGCTCGTCGTCACGCTGTACCTGGATGGCGTGGATATGGGTGAGATTGCGGCCCTGGGTATGTTCGGCATAGGACAGCAGGGCGGCACCGGCACCATGGGCCAGTGGCAGACCTTCGGCCTCCCAGGCCTTGAGGTTGGCCGCGCCCAGCAGCTCCAGCAGCTTGCGCTCGCCGAGGCCCGAGTCAAACTGCCAGTCAGGGCGGGGCGACAGAGGGCTGCTGATGGCGCCGCTGTGCTTGACGGCAAACAGGGCTTGCTCGAAGCGCTCGGTAACTCCGGCGCTGTAGATCACTTCGCTGGGCGCGATGCGGGACAGCCAGGCGCCCAGTTCATCGGCCGCGCATTCGGCCATGTGAATGCGGCCCTGGGTCATGGCCATCCAGGCCAGTCCCACGCGCTGGCGGCCGGCGGTGTGCAGGGCCAGCAGAATGGCTTCGCTCTTGTCGGAAAGCAGCTCGCTGTCCGTCAGTGTGCCGGGCGTGACCACGCGCACGACCTTGCGCTCCACCGGACCCTTGCCCACGCCGATTTCGCCGACCTGCTCGCAGATCGCCACCGACTCGCCCATCTTGATCAGGCGGCCCAGATAGTTTTCCAGGGCGTGGAACGGCACGCCGGCCATGGGAATGGGCTGGCCTGCGGTCTGGCCGCGCGTGGTCAGCGTGATGTCCAGCAGGCGCGTGACTTTTTCGGCATCGCCAAAGAACAGCTCGTAAAAGTCTCCCATGCGGTAGAAAACCAGCGTGTCGGGGTGGTCGGCTTTGAGCTTGAAGTACTGCTGCATCATCGGCGTATGCGCCGAGAGGTCAGTCATGTCTGGGGAGTAGGGCAGCGACGGGGATTCTGTGCTTGTCTGGGTCATCGCTTCAGCGGTATGCAAAACAGGGGGCGCCGCGCCGGTGCTGGGCGGGCGCCGAATGCTGCATTATCCGTGATGCCCAATAGCAGGGGGCATGGCTGTTTTTTGGCTATTTGGCAGAGGCCGTCTGCACGCCTTGCTCGGATTGAGAGCCAGAGCCTTGATCGTCGTCATGAATGGGGCGGTAGCCCGGGCCGAAGGACACATCGCCCAGCCTCCAGCCCGCGCGGCAACTGAAGGCTCCCCAGAAGCGCTTCAAGGTGTACCACTGCATGGCGATCAGGCCGCGCTCGTTGTCGGCATCGACCTCGGGGTCGCTCACGCCCGTGGGGCGTAGTTCCTCGTCGTGATAGAGGGCGGTGCCGAACAACTGATCCCACCAGGGCAGAACCTGGCCGAAGTTGCAGTTGTGGCGCTCGGGGCGCTCGGCATCGCGCAGCATATGGTGGTTGCGATGAAAGCGTGGGCCGACCAGCAGGCGTTCGCCCATTTGGCCCAGCCAGCCCAGACGCAGCGCTACATTGGCATGGGAGAAGTTCTGCACCAGCTCGCTGAGCAAGCCCAGCATGGCGAACTCGGAGGGCTCCACGCCCATGGCCAGACCTACGCTGGCCAGCACAAAGCTTTGCAGCATGCCGTCCAGATAGTTGCTGCGGTCGTTGCTCCAGCAGCTCATCTGACGCTGGCTGTGGTGCATGCTGTGCATGGCCCACCACCAGGGAATGACGTGCTGGGCGCGGTGCATCCAGTAATACGTGAAGTCGTAGACCACGTAGTACACGGCAAACAATATATAGGGGTGGCCTTCAAACCAGGGCAGCCAGGCCTTGAGGCCGCTGGCCTCCTCGGTGGCAGGCCCGCCGCCCAGCATATGGGCGACCGGCATGAGGATCAAAAAGCTGAACAGCGGAAACAGGCCCAGCAGCATGAGCAGGGTGTAGTTGCGGTCCACCGTGGTGTGGCGGCGGTCGGCCCAGCGTTCGGCGGGAAGCAGACTCTCCAGCGGCCGCATCACACAGCCGATCAGAAACAGCTGCAGCAGCGCGATCAGGATGCCGGCGGCTATCTCGCGCGGATCGCCTGCTGCCTCTGCAATATGGAGTGCGTTGACCACGGGAGTCACCGCATGCACGGAAACCCAGTCAATGGCCAGCGCCCAGTGCTGGCTGAAGAAGTCCATCATATTGTTCTGCCCATTTGTCGTCGGGCAGATTCTGGACCGGGAGTTTGTGGATTCTGTGGAGAGACGTACACCTGCAACGCTTGTCCACTGCTTGTGGACTCGGCCTCCAAGGAGTGTTTATTGCCTGGGGGCGGCCTGGCGGCATAAAAAAAGGGCCCGGTCCACCGGACCAGGCCCTTTCCGCAGTCGTGGGGCGACCGCCTTTTTTATTCTGCGTTCTTCTGGCCTTCTTCGGCCACTGCCTCTGCACCTTCTTCGGCGGGGGCTTCGAATTCGCCAGTCTTGACAGCCTGACGCACGGCCGCTTTTTCGCCAGCGGTGGCGAACTTGCTGAACTTGCCCAGCACGGGAATCAGCGAACCATAGATGCGTGGGTTGGCGGCCAGGATTTCGCGTTGTTCCAGGAAGTCGGCTTCACCCGTGAAGTTGCCCACCAGACCACCGGCTTCGCTGACCAGCAGAGAACCGGCAGCCACGTCCCAGATGGACAGGCCGGACTCAAAGAAGCCGTCGGCAAAGCCGGCAGCCACATAGGCCAGGTCCAGGGCGGCGGAGCCGGGGCGACGCACGCCGGCGGTGCGCTGCATGACTTCGCCCAGCATCAGCATGTATTGCTTGAAGTTGTCGCCACGGCGGAAGGGGAAGCCCGTGGAGATCAGGCAATCACGCAGCTGGGTGCGCTTGGAGACGCGGATGCGGCGCTCGTTCAGATAGGCTCCGCGACCCTTGGTTGCCGTGAACAGGTCGTTGCGGCTGGGGTCATAGATCACGGCGTGCTCGATCTTGCCCTTGTAGGCAAGGGCGATGCTCACGCAGTACACGGGGAAGCCGTGGATGAAGTTGGTGGTGCCGTCCAGGGGATCGATGATCCAGACATGGTCGGAGTTCTTGGCACCATGCTCGCTGCCCGATTCTTCGGCCAGGATGGAATGCTGGGGGTAGGCGTTGAGCAGCGTCTCAATGATGATGCGCTCGGCCGCCTGGTCTACCTCGGTCACAAAGTCGTTCACCTGCTTTTGCGCAACGCGCACCGATTCCACATCCAGTGCGGCACGGTTGATGAGGGCGCCAGCGGCGCGAGCAGCCTTGATGGCCACGTTGAGCATGGGGTGCAGGGAGTTCGACATAAATTGTGAGTGCGTTGGCGATGCAGCCCGGAGCAAAACTGGGCTGAACTACGCGGGTAAGAACGTAAAAGCCGCGACCGGCGATGCGGGGCGGCGACAATGGGTGCAATTCTACCCAGGCTGCGCTTTTTTTGCTTGTTCGTCCCGGCGACCCGAGGGTCTTCTCTGCGGCGCTTGCGGATGCCAGAGAGAGCTGGCCGCGTAGTCTGCTGTCATATCAAGGCCACAAGTGGGGCCTTTTGCATTGTTCTGCGTTGATGAAAACCCGATTCGTACTGATTGAAACCAGCCATGCCGGCAATGTGGGCGCGGCAGCCCGAGCGCTCAAGACCATGGGCTTCGACGACCTGGTGCTGGTGCGCCCACGCTACAAGAACGTGCTGCGCAAGGAAGAAACCATTCAGCGTGCCAGCGGCGCACTGGATGTGCTGGACAAGGCCCGCGTGGTCGACACCCTGGAGGAAGCCCTGGACGGCATCAGCCATATGTGCGCGACGGCGATGACGCCACGCGACTTCGGCCCGCCTACACGCACTCCGCGCGAGCATTTCGAGTTGCTCCTGAAAGGAGAGCTCGATACGCGCTCTGTGTCTGAAGTGGACGCAGGTCTGACCGATAACCTGCCCACATCCGGTGCGGCCTGCAACCAGAAGGGCGTGGCCTTTCTGTTCGGTTGCGAGCGCTTTGGCATGAGCAACGACGATGTCTACCGCTGCGATGTGGCGCTGTCGATTCCGTCCAATCCGCAGTTCGGCTCGCTCAATCTGGGCTCGGCCATTCAGGTCGTTGCCTATGACTGGCGCGTGGCACTGGGTGGTTTTCCCGTGGTGGAGCACACGCCCGAGGCGCATCGCGCCGACATGGCCCAGGTGCAGGGCATGCTGGGCCACTGGGAACAGGCCCTGGCCCATATCGGCTTTCTGGACCCGGCAGCGCCCAAGAAGCTCATGCCCAGGCTTAACCAGCTTTTCAACCGCGCGCAGCTGACCCAGGAAGAAATCCATATTCTTCGCGGTGTTGCCAAAGCCATGCTGCAGAGCCAGCCACCAACCCGCTAGACTTCACAAGCTAAACATTCCTCACGTTGTTATTTGATGCTTGATCGCCTGCGCTCCGACATCCAGTGCATTCTTGACCGCGACCCCGCGGCCCGCAGCACCTGGGAGGTCATCACCTGTTATCCGGGGCTGCACGCCATCTGGCTGCAGCGCCCTGCGCACTGGTGCTGGACGCATGGCTTCAAATGGCTGGGGCGCTTCATCTCGCACATGGGGCGCTGGTTCACCGGCATTGAAATCCACCCCGGTGCCGTCATTGGCCGCGAGGTCTTCATCGATCACGGCATGGGTGTCGTGATCGGCGAAACCGCCGTGGTGGGCGATGGCTGCACCATCTATCACGGTGTCACCTTGGGCGGTACCTCGCTCTACAAGGGTGCCAAGCGCCACCCTACGCTGGGCAAGAACGTGGTGGTCAGTGCCGGCGCCAAGGTGCTGGGCGGCTTCGAGGTAGGCGATGGTGCCAAGATAGGCAGCAATGCCGTGGTCATCAAGCCCGTGCCTGCAGGTGCGACTGCCGTGGGCATTCCGGCGCGCATCATTCCCAGCAAGACCGGACATAGCGCCGATGTGACCGAGCATGAGTCGGCACCCAAGGTCGAGGCCAAGGCGCAAACGGCTGTCGTGATTGACGAGGATTGCGGCAAGAGCGGCTTCACCGCCTATGGCGTAACGGCCGAAGTCGATCCCGTGGCCCAGGCCATGCGCTCTCTGTCCGAAGGCGCTGCCGGCCATGAAAAGCAGATTGCACTGCTGTGGGCCGCCATTGAGAAGCTCTCGATTCAAGGCCATGTCAAGGACTGTGTGCCCTGCGAGTCCGAACGACCCGAGGCATTCCAGAAGGACAAGATCGATCAGATTCTGGGCAAGTAAACCCCAAGCGCTTGTCCATGGATCGCTTGATGCTTCTGCTCTGCCAGTGAAAGCCAACGCCTGTCGTTGGCTTTTTTCATGGTGCTTGCCCGTAGTCGATTTGAGGGGCGAAAGCCCTGTCTGTCGGGCCGAGACTGCTTGCCAACTCAAACCCAAGGCGAGCAATGATGAATGTGGAACAGGCCATGCAGCAGCGCCATTCGGTGCGTGCTTTTTTGCCGAGGAGGGTGGATGCGGCGCTGGTCAGGGATTTGCTGGCGCAGGCCGGACTTGCGGCTTCCGGCGGCAACCTCCAGCCCTGGCGCGTGATAGCGCTGACGGGGGACAGCCTTCAGGCCTTGCGCCAGGCCATGCCTGCGGCGACCCCCAACTCTGATCCGGCCCTGTTCTATCCACCTCAGCTGTGGGAGCCCTATCGCAGCCGCCGCTTTGACAATGGCGAGGATCTCTATCGTTCCATCGGCATGGGGCGTGAGGACAGGAGTGGGCGGTTGCTGCAGTTAGCCCGGAACACCCATATGTTTGGCGCACCTGTAGGCGTATTCGTCGCGGTCGAGAGCCGCATGCTGCATGCGCAGTGGGTGGATCTGGGCATCTATCTGCAATCGCTGATGCTGCTGGCGACCGGAAAGGGACTGGCCACCTGCGCCCAGGGCTTCTGGCGCAATTACAGCGATTTTGTGAGCCGGCATCTGGCGCTGCCGCAGGGCTACCAGATCGCTTTTGGCATGGCTCTGGGCTATGAGGACAGCGCGGCACCCATCAACCAGTGGCGCTCCACCAGGGCAGAGCCCGGGGAATGGTGCGAGATGCGCGGGTTCGAATGAGCCTTGTCTTGATGCCGGTGCGGGCAGTCGCTCGACGCTTCTTCTTGCGTGGCAAGAAGGCGAGGACGAAGCGCAAGGCATCAAGCCGGGTGCCACGCAGGCAGCCCGGCTGCTTCTTCAATGCCGACCGGCTACTTCCACAGAGCGCACTTGCTCTCTTCCTTGGTGGTGAAGACCTGGTCGCCGGGCAGGGTCTTGAGCACCTTGAAGTAATCCCAGGCCTTCTTCGATTCGGCCGGCGTCTTGACCTGCAGCAGATACATGTCGTGAGCGTAGCGGCCGTCGGGGCGGATCACGCCCTTGGCATAGAAGTCCGATAGCGGCGTGGCCTTGAAGCCGGCCATGATCTTGTCGGCGTCCGTCGTGCCCAGCTTCTCGGCCAGCTTCAGATACTGCATGGCGGCCGAGTAGTTGGCTGCCTGCAGCGAGGTGGGCATCTTCTTGAACTTGGCAAAGAAGCGATCCGAGAACTTGCGGCTTTCGGGATTCAGGTCCCAATGCCAGCTGTCGGTGAACATCAGGCCTTCCGTGGCTTTGAGGCCCAGGCTGTGGATGTCGGAGCTGAACAGCAGCAGGCCGGCCAGCTTCATGGTCTTGGTCAGGCCGAACTCGCGTGCCGACTTGATGGCATTGATGGTGTCGCCGCCTGCATTGGCCAGGCCCAGAATCTGGGCCTTGGAGTTCTGGGCCTGCAGCAGGAAGGAAGAGAAGTCGGCTGTGTTCAGCGGGTGCCTGACGTTGCCCAGCACCTTGCCGCCAGCGGCATTGACCACGCGGGTGGTGTCGCCCTCCAGCGCCTGGCCAAAGGCATAGTCGGCTGTCAGAAAGAACCAGCTCTTGCCGCCCAGCTCCACCACTGCCTTGCCCGTGCCCTTGGCCAGCGCCACGGTGTCATAGGCATAGTGCACGAAATAGGGGCTGCACTGATCGTTGGTCAGTGCCGAAGTGCCTGCGCCGTTTATGATGTAGACCTTTTTCTTCTCGTCGGCCACCTTGCCCATGGCCAGGCCGGCACTGGAGGTGGTGCCGCCGATCAGCATGTTCATGCCCTGGGTGTCGAACCACTCGCGTGCCTTGCTGGCCGCGATATCGGCCTTGTTCTGGTGGTCGGCCGTCAGTACCTCGATGGGCTTGCCCAGCAGCTTGCCGCCAAAGTCGTCCACGGCCATCTGCACGGCCAGAGCACCACCCTTGCCGTCCACATCGGCATAGAGGCCCGACATATCGGTGATGAAGCCGATGCGAATCTTGTCCTGCGCCTGAGCGCCTGCAGCGGTCAGCAGGCATCCCAGTGCCAGCGTCAATGTTCTTGGGGAAAAAACGGTAGCGGAGCAAACAGAGCGAGGCTTCATCAGAGTCATCTCCTGAGGTGGTGAGTACCCGGTCACTGCGACGGGCAGCCAGCATGGTCGCAGTTGGAGCAGGGCTCGCCATCAGGGCAAGCACCGGGGCGGCTGCGACAAGGTATCCACGGCGACTCGGGAAAATGCCGCAAGCTCCTACACTGCACACCAGCGATTTAGGAAAGTAGAAGAGATGGATATTCGTCAAGCATTGCAGCAGCGTCGTTCGGTGCGCGCTTTTCTGCCGCAGGCCGTGGCTGCTGCCACGGTGCGGGACTTGCTGGAGACCGCAGCGCAGGCGCCGTCCGGCGGCAATATGCAGCCCTGGCGTGTGACCGCAGTGGGCGGACAGGCGCTCAAGGATCTATGCGCCAGGGCCAGGGAGACCGAGGCCGTGCAGCGCCCCGGCCTGTCCTATCCACCCGGTTTGTGGGAGCCCTACCGCAGTCGCCGCTTTGAAAACGGCGAAGATCTGTATCGCTCACTCAATATCGGTCGCGAGGACAAGGCAGCACGTCTGGCCCAGCTGGCCAAGAACGGCCAGATGTTCGGTGCGCCCGTGGGTATTTTCGTGGCCGTGGAGGAGCGCATGGGCTATGCGCAATGGGTGGATCTGGGCATCTATCTGCAGTCCTTCATGCTGCTGGCGGTGGAGAAAGGTCTGGCCACCTGTGCCCAGGGCTTCTGGCGCATGTACAACGACATGCTGATCGAACAGCTGGCATTGCCGGATGGCTACCAGATTGCCTTTGGCATTGCCCTGGGCTACGAGGATGTCAGCGCGCCCATCAACCAGTGGCGCGCAAGCCGTGCTGCCAGCAATGAATGGCTGGCGCTGCAGGGGCTGGATTGAACGGCGGATTAGACGCTTGAGGGTCAGGATAGTTAAACAGCTTCAATAGTGCGCAAATTGTGGCAAAACCAGCCTATACTGCGTGCAGCTCCGGGGTGTGCGAAAGCGCTGAGATGCCAGTCACTGTGAAAACAGTGCAGGCGAACCCGACGAACTTGATCCGGTTCATACCGGCGGAAGAAGAGCGGGACCCTGACGCAGGGCCGATGGATTGACAGGGCAACTGGCGCGAGTGCCAACCCTGAAAGCCATGGGCACAGCAAACCCCAGGCGCCTCGCGCACTGGGGTTTTGTCTTTTCTGGACAGCCGGTGCGTGAAGAACCAGGCCGAGATTGCAGAATTTCGGCGGCACAGGCCGGATACCCCATAGTGGGCCGGGCCAGTGCAGGGCAAGATCAGAGCAGGGCCGCACTCCACGGAGCGTTTGATGCACTTCAACCGCTTTGAGGAGACTGCGATGAACGCCCCTGATTCCATTTTTACGCCTGCTGCAGGTCATGCCCCCGATGCCGCCCGTTTTGCCGAGCTGCTGGCTCAGTCGCGCCAGCCGTTTCCCGCATCGACCAAGAGCTATCTGAGTGGCGCGCTGCATCCGCAGCTGCGTGTGCCGGTGCGCGATATTGCGCTCACCAATGGAGAGCAGGTCAGCGTCTACGACACCTCGGGCCCCTATACCGATCCCGCCGTACAGATCGACGTGCGCCAGGGCTTGCCCAGCGTGCGAGGTGCCTGGATCGAAGCGCGCGGCGACAGCGAATACTACGTGGGTCGCCTGCGTGTGGCGCTGGACGACGGCGGCAAGCGCGGCGAAGAAGACCTGCGTGTGGAGCAGCTGCGTGCCGAGGCGGCCGCGCTGCAGCGCCAGCCGCGCCGTGCCAAATCTGGCCAGAACGTGACCCAGATGCACTATGCCAAGCGCGGCATCATCACGCCCGAGATGGAATATGTGGCCCTGCGTGAAAACGGTCGCCGTGAATGGATGGCGCAATACCAGCAGGACGCGGCGCGCGAGCTGCGCCTGGCCGGCAACAGCCTGGGCGCAGCGATCCCGAAGATCATCACACCCGAATTCGTGCGCGACGAAGTGGCGCGCGGCCGCGCCATCATTCCGGCCAATATCAACCACCCTGAAATCGAGCCCATGGCCATCGGCCGCAATTTCAAGGTCAAGATCAACGCCAACATCGGCAATTCGGCCGTGACTTCCAGCATCGAGGAAGAGGTGGAAAAGCTGGTCTGGGCCATTCGCTGGGGCGCGGACAATGTCATGGACCTGTCCACCGGCAAGAACATCCACACCACGCGCGACTGGATTGTGCGCAACTCGCCCGTGCCCATCGGCACCGTGCCCATCTATCAGGCGCTGGAAAAGGTCGGCGGCATTGCCGAGGACCTGACCTGGGAGATCTTCCGCGACACGCTGGTCGAGCAGGCCGAGCAGGGCGTGGACTACTTCACCATCCACGCCGGCGTGCGCCTGGCCTACATCCACCTCACGGCCCAGCGCCGCACCGGCATCGTCTCGCGCGGCGGCTCCATCATGGCCAAGTGGTGCATGGCTCATCACCGCGAGAGCTTCCTCTACGAACATTTCGAGGACATCTGCGACATCATGAAGCAGTATGACGTGAGCTTCTCGCTGGGCGATGGTCTGCGTCCCGGCTGCGCGTCGGATGCCAACGACGATGCCCAGTTTGCCGAGCTGGCCACGCTGGGCGAGCTGACGCAGATCGCCTGGAAGCACGATGTGCAGACCATGATCGAAGGCCCCGGCCATGTGCCCATGCACATGATCCAGCAGAACATGACCGAGCAGCTCAAGCACTGCCACGAGGCTCCGTTCTACACCCTGGGCCCGCTGACCATAGACATCGCCCCCGGCTACGACCATATCGCTTCGGCCATCGGCGCGGCCATGATCGGCTGGTTTGGCACCGCCATGCTGTGCTATGTCACGCCCAAGGAGCATCTGGGTCTGCCCGACCGAGACGACGTCAAGCAGGGCATCATCGCCTACAAGATTGCGGCCCATGCCGCCGATGTCGCCAAGGGCCATCCGGGCGCGCGTTCGCGTGACGATGCATTGAGCCAGGCACGCTTCGACTTCCGCTGGCAGGACCAGTTCAACCTGGGACTGGATCCCGATACGGCCCAGGCCTACCACGACGAAACCCTGCCCAAGGACAGCGCCAAGGTGGCCCATTTCTGCTCCATGTGCGGACCCAAGTTCTGCTCCATGAAGATCACCCAGGAAGTGCGCGACTTTGCCAAGCAGCAAGGCGTGAGCGCCGAGAACAGCATTGCCGTGGGCATGCAGGCCAAGGCGGCGGAGTTCAATCAGGCGGGCGGCGATTTCTACATTCCCATCGTCAATGCATCGACCGACACCACGGCACGTTGACCTGAGCTGAAGCCGGGCTGCGGCGCTTGTGCATCAAGCGCTTTCGCCCGTCGCCATGAAAAAAGGCAGGCACGAGGGCCTGCCTTTTTGTTCCGTAATGGAGCAGAGTCTGCGGCGTTCGGCTTGGAAAGGGTCGCTGGGGACGCCGCCCGTCAGGTCCATCTCGATAAGGCGCAAATATCGCGATGTAAGTTTGTTGCGGATTGACGCCTGGAGCTGCTGGAACTGCTGCCATGAAAAAACGGACAGCTGCCGCGGCTTGCTGTCCGTTTTGCCGGTGCGGGGCGTATGCCTCGCGGGTTCAAGTCACCGCCAGTACTGGCATTTGCTTTCCGCCTTGGTGGTCCAGATCTGCTCGGCTGGCAGCTTCTTGATGATCTTGTAATAGTCCCAGGTGCCCTTGGATTCGGCCGGCGACTTGACCTGCATCAGGTACATATCGTGCACATAGCGGCCGTCTTCACGGATATAGCCCTGGCCGAAGAAGTCGTCGATCTTGGTGCTTTTCAAGGTGGCCATGACCTTGTCGGCATCAAGCGTGCCGGCTTTTTCCACGGCCTTGAGGTAGTTCATGGTGGCCGAGTAGTCGGCAGCCTGGATCTCGCTGGGGCGGCGCTGGGTCTTGGCCATGAAGGCGTCGGCAAACTTGCGCGAGCCATCGTTCATGTCCCAGTACCAGGGGGCGGTGAACTGCATGCCTTCGGTGTTCTTCAGGCCCAGGCTGTGGATGTCGCTGAAGAAGACCAGCAGGCCGGCCAGCTTCATGTTCTTGGTGACGCCGAATTCCTTGGCCGCCTTGATGGAGTTGATGGTGTCTCCGCCGGCATTGGCAAGGCCCAGGATCTGCGCCTTGCTGTTCTGGGCCTGCAGCATGAAGCTGGAGAAGTCGCTGGCGTTGAGCGGCGTCTTGACCGAGCCCAGCACCTTGCCGCCACGTGCTTCGATGATCTTGCTGGTGTCGGCTTCCAGGGCATGGCCGAAGGCATAGTCGGCCGTCACGAAGAACCAGCTCTTGCCGCCCGTGTCCACCACGGCACCGCCCGTGCCCTTGGCCAGGGCCACGGTATCGAAGGCGTAGTGCACGGTATAGGGGCTGCATTGCTCGTTGGTCAGCGCCGAGCTGCCCGCGCCATTGTCGATGAAGACGCGCTTTTTCTCCTGTGCGACCTTGGCCATGGCAAGGGCCGTGGCGGAGTTGGTGCCGCCGAACACCAGGCTGATGCCCTGGGTGTCTATCCATTCGCGGGCCTTGCTGGCCGCAATATCGGCCTTGTTCTGGTGGTCGGCCGTCAGCAGCTCGATGGGTTTGCCCAGTACCTTGCCGCCAAAGTCGTCAATCGCCATCTGTATGGCAACGGCACCGTTTTTGCCTTCCACATCGGCATAGAGGCTGGACATGTCGGTGATGAAGCCGATCTTGACTTTTTCCTGTGCCATGACGGGAGCCGCGAAAGCGGCCGTCAGGGCGAGAGCCAGCAGGCAGGCAGAGGGCGCAGACTGGGACAAGCGATGCATGGAGTCTCCTGAAAATTATGAGAAATGTGGAGAGAGCGTGCAGCGTCCGGTCGGCGGGTGGCCGCTGTCGCTGCATCGCAGCAAACATGCTAGGGGCGGCCCATGCGTCTGGCATCGGGGCAAGCACTTGCGGGAAATCCCAAGGGATACACCTGCTTTGATAGCTTCTAGTGCTTGTTTGTCATAGGTTTCAGATGGATTTATTGCTGAAGTCCATGTATGAAAGGCGCAAAGTGCTTTTATTCTGATAGCGGTTGCAGCGAGATACCCACAGCAGCCATGCCACGTGAGCACCATGAAAAAAGCAGCCCGCAGGCTGCTTTGGTGGGTGTTTTGGCAGGGATTGCACCTGGCGCTGCAGGCTATGCAGTGCGCGGCGCGCGAATCGCGGTCTTGGGGCGAAAGGCCTTGCAGATCTCGTCATGGGTTTCGAGATAGGGGCCGCCGATCAGGTCGATGCAGTAGGGCACGGCAGCAAAGATGCCGTTGACCTTGGATTTGCCGTCGGCGTCCTTGAGGCCTTCCAGCGTCTCGGCAATCGCCTTGGGCTGTCCCGGCAGATTGATGATCAGGCTGCTGCCGCGTATCACCGCCACCTGGCGCGAGAGTATGGCCGTGGGCACAAAAGCCAGGCTGATCTGGCGCATCTGCTCGCCAAAGCCCGGCATTTCCTTGTGGGCCACGGCCAAAGTGGCCTCGGGCGTCACATCGCGCAGCGCGGGGCCGGTGCCGCCGGTGGTCAGCACCAGGCTGCAGCCTGCATCGACCAGCTCGATCAGCGCCGCGCTGATGCCGGCCTGCTCGTCGGGAATCAGGCGCGGCTCGAACTGGATGGGGTTCTTGAGCGCGCGGCTCAGCCATTCCTGCAGCGCGGGCAGGCCCTTGTCTTCATAGACGCCGCTGCTGGCGCGGTCGCTGATGGAGACAATGCCGATCTTCACGGCATCGTGAAGATATACGGGCACATCACTCATCGCCGTCATCCTCGGCGCTCGCACCGGCCTTGCCGGCGCTGGCCAGTTGCTCGCGCACCAGCTGGAACAGGTCGCGGTAGGCGCGGCCCTTGCTGACTTCCTTGGGCTCGGCATCGGGGCCGGCGGCAGCGGCCGCTGCGGCGGCTTGCTCCTTGGCCTTGTCGATGTCCTTGCGCGACTGGCGGATCAGCGAGCGCAGCTGCTGCACATCGGTGCCGGGGAAATGCTCCAGCCAGATGGACAGGGCCGCTTCCTCGACGATCAGGCGGTCGCGCCATTGCTCGGCCACCTGCAGCGACATTTTTTCGCTGGCCGAGCCATTGCGCTGCTCGTCCAGTGCCTGCTTGACGGCCGCGACCTGTTCAGGCGTCAGCTTGCGCATGAGCTTGCCCACATACTGGAGCTGGCGGCGCTTGCCTTCGAAGTTGGTGATGCGCTTGGCCTCGGCCAGCGCGTCGATCAGTTGGTCGGACAGCTGCAGACGCTTGAAGAGGTCGCTGCGCAGCGTCAT
Organism: Comamonas sp. HJ-2; assembly: GCF_053615495.1. Lineage (NCBI taxonomy): Bacteria > Pseudomonadati > Pseudomonadota > Betaproteobacteria > Burkholderiales > Comamonadaceae > Comamonas > Comamonas sp. HJ-2. Next base: position 179,303 of record NZ_JBSIFD010000010.1, read on the forward strand.
CAGCTCCTTGCCCAGATCCTGCAGCGCATCACTTTCGCGCTTGAGGTCGGTCTTGGTGGAGTCGTAAGTGCCTTTGAGTTCGGCCTTCAGCTCAAGGTCCAGCTCGCTGCCTTCGGCAACGAACTTTCCGCGAACAAAATAGCCTTTGGTGGGTTTGCGTGACATGGTAAGGGGGCAATATCGGTGGCAGCGCAGAGGGCGCCGCAGTGGCGGCTATCATATCCGCCGCTATGAAAAAACCTCGCTCCAGCAATACAAGCACTTCCAGTGCACAGGCCCAATCCGCACCGCAAGCCGGTTTCAGCTTCAGCCAAGCCTTTTTCGAGGGGCTGGTGGACCAGGCTTTGCAGCATGCCAAAAAGCTGGGTGCGACGGACGCCGGCGCCGAGGCTTCCGAGGGCTGCGGCCTGTCGGTCAGCGTGCGCAAGGGCCAGCTGGAGACCGTGGAGCGCAACCGCGACAAGTCGCTGGGCGTGACCGTCTATCTGGGTCAGCGCCGGGGCAATGCCAGCACCTCGGACTTCTCCGAAGCCGCCATCAAGCAGACCGTGCAGGCCGCCTATGACATCGCGCGCTTCACCGCAGAAGACCCGTTTGCCCGCCTGCCCGACAGCGCAGATATCGCGCTGCCCGGCACGCATCGCGATCTGGATCTGTTCCATCCCTGGGATATCACCAGCGAAGCCGCTGCGGAGATGGCGCTGCGCTGCGAGGAGGCCGCCTTCAAGACCCACCGCCGCGTGAGCAACAGCGAAGGTGCGGGCGTCTCGGCCCAGCAAAGCCATTTCTTCACGGCCCATACCAACGGTTTTCGCGGTGGCTACGCCAGCTCGCGCCACAGCATGTCGGTGGCGCCCATCGCCAAGTTGCCCGGCAAGAATGGCGAGATGCAGCGCGACTACTGGTACAGCTCCATGCGCAATGCTGCCGATCTGGCCTCGCCAGAGGCCGTGGGCCGCTACGCCGCAGAGCGCACGCTGAGCCGTCTGGGCAGCCGCAAGATCCCGACCACCGAATGCCCGGTGCTGTTCGAGTCTCCGCTGGCCGCCGGCCTGCTGGGCAGCTTTGTGCAGGCCGTCAGCGGCAGCGCCCTCTATCGCAAGAGCACGTTCTTGCTCGACTCCATGGGCAAGCCCATCTTCCCCAAGCACATCGATGTCGAGGAAGACCCCTTTGTCCTGGGCGGCAAGGGCAGCTCGCCCTTTGACGAAGAGGGCGTGCGCGTGCAGGCTCGCAAGGTGGTCGATGCCGGCCGCGTGGAAGGCTATTTCCTGTCCAGCTACTCGGCGCGCAAGCTGGGCATGAAGACCACGGGCAATGCCGGCGGCTCGCACAATCTTGTCATGACTTCGCGCCGCACCAAGGCGGGCGACGATCTGGATGCCATGCTCAAGAAGCTGGGCACGGGCCTGTTTGTGGTCGAGCTGATGGGCCAGGGCGTGAACTATGTGACTGGCGACTATTCGCGCGGCGCCAGCGGCTTCTGGGTGGAGAACGGCGAGATCGCTTTCCCCGTGGACGAAATCACGATCGCGGGCAACCTCAAGACCATGTTCAAGGGCATTGAGGCCATCGGAGCCGATGCTTACAACTACGGTGCCAAGACCGTGGGCTCCATGCTGATCAATCGCATGAAGGTGGCCGGCAGCTGATCGCTGTCGGTCGCTCCATGAAAAAAGCAGCCCGGCGGCTGCTTTTTTCATTTCTGCATCAGCTCTCGGCTGCGGCCTGAACTATGCAGTGCGAGAGTTTCTCGAAATGCTTGTGGGCATCGGCACTGAGCTCGATCTGCTTGCGTCTGGCATCCTCGGTATCGGCCAGCAGGATCCAGCCTTTCTGGCGCATGGATTTCAGACGGGTGTGAATCGTGGCCGGAGACCCGAGTTCACGCTGGGCCATCAGGTCCCGGACGCAAAGACGCTCCTGGCGCGTGCCGGCATTGGCGATTTGCTCCAGCAGGCGTTCCTCCAGTGGATCCAGTGCGGGCAGCACTGGCAGGTTGCGGATGGTCGCTGCCAGGTGCAGAAAGCGTAAATAGATATCGGCAGACAGGGACTTTGGCATGAGAAGGCAAAAACAGGCGACGCGCCGCTAACGAAGAGCGAATAAACGGCACTCATAATACTGTGCAGACAGTGAACAAGCTCGGCGGCAGCGCATGAAGAACATTTGGACGCAATTTTCGGTGGCGGTTATCACGGCTTTGCTGTTCCTGGCGATGCTGGCTCTTAATCAGTGGATTTTCTCCGAACTGGAATTTGTCAGGGGCGTCAACTGGATTTACCTGCCTGCAGGCGCTCGTCTGCTTTGTACCCTGCTTTTTGCGGAGGCGGGCGTGGCCGGGCTTTTCGTCGTGTCATGGCTGGTCTGCAACTTCTACTTTTTCCCGGATGACTGGCTGCGGGCATTTGCGGGCGGCATCATGGCCACGCTTGCCCCTTATGGCACCTATTGCGCAGCTCGTAAATGGATGGGGCTCGGGCGATCTCTCAGTGATCTCACGCCGCGTCGCCTGCTGTGGCTCAGTGTCATTTACGGACTGAGCAATGCCTTGCTGCACCAGGCCTGGTCCGTGGTCATAGGGGATGGTTTTCAGATGGACCAGCTTCTGGTGATGATCCTGGGCGACTTCAGCGGCACTTTGATCGTCCTGTATGTATTCAAGGCCTTGCTCATGCTGCCGATCAAAGTGGACCGGTATCTGCTCAAGTAAGACCGTTTGCAGTCCCGGTATTCGATTTGACCGCTTTCGCAGCCAGTCATGACTGATGGCAAGTCATACTAGGGGGCTTGATCTAGAAAATCCAATATCAGTTGTCAGTGTCATGAGTTCTGCATCCTCACCCACCTCCGGCATGAGCCGTCCGGACTGGCTCAGCGCCATCATCGTCATCGTGGTCTGGGGTCTTAATTTCGTGGTCATGAAGTGGGGGCTGGCCAAGCTCTCGCCCCTGCTGCTGTGCGCGCTGCGCTTTGCCGCGGCATCGCTGCCGTTTCTGCTGTTCGTGCGTCCGCCCAAAAATCTTTCCTGGGGTCTGCTGGCCGCCTACGGCCTGGTGCAAGGGGTCGGGCAGTTCGGCCTGCTGTTCACCGGCATGAAGCTGGGCATGCCTGCCGGCATGGCATCCGTGGTGCTTCAGACCCAGGCCTTCATCACCATGCTGCTGGCGGCTGCGTTCTTGCACGAGAAACCGCAGCGCTGGCAATGGCTGGGCCTGCTCATCGCTCTTGCCGGACTGCTGCTGATCGGTGCAGCCCATGGTGAGGGGACATCGGATATGACGCTGATCGGTTTTGTGCTGACCGTGGGCGCCGCGGCCATGTGGGCCGGCTCGAACCTGCTGACGCGGATGGCGGCCAAGCAAGGCTCGTATGAGCCGGTGTCCTTCATCGTCTGGACCAGCGTCTTCCCCATGCTGCCGCTGCTGTTGCTGTCCCTGTGGGTGGATGGCGCGGATTCGGTGGCTTCGCAGCTGCAGTCCATAGGCTGGAGCGAGCTTGGGGTGGTCGCCTATCTGGCTTTTCTGTCCACCTTGCTGGGCTATGGTCTGTGGACGCGGTTGCTGCAGCGCTATGCAGCCAGCACCGTGGCCCCTTTGTCGCTGCTGGTGCCGGTGATCGGTCTGCTGTCGGCCATGCTGCTGCTGGGAGAAGCTCCCAATGGCCTGCAATGGCTGGGCACGCTGGGCGTTCTGCTGGGCATGGTGGTCAACCAATTTGGCGGCAAATGGCGACGCTGAGACACCGGCTGGCTGATAGCCGGGCACACCGCTGCTCTGCCGCAGCGGCCGGTGACTGCCCGGCAGAGCACTTTGCCAGCGCAGCACGGGCTCGCAAGTCAATAGCTGTTGTCGATCAAAGTTTTTTTGAACACTTGGACTGAATCACGAATATTGAATCTCGTTTTCGTCATTATTATTGCCTGCATCCAGATAAAAGCATGACTTTTCCATTCCGGATTCGAGCCGGCCTGGGATGCGAATATGCAAAGGAATAATGATGCGAGAGGGAGATATTGGCGCGATGCCTCCTGAGCTGCAGCTGGCCCAGCTGCAGGCCTTGGACAGGGTCATGGCCATGGCTGAATTTGGCCTGGATGGGTCGTTGCACCGTGCCAATGACAACTATCTGCAGCTCATGGGCTTTACGCGTGAGCAGTCTCTGGGCCGCCCACATCGCAGCTTTTGCTCTGCGCGTCTGGCCGACAGTGCCAGGTATCGGGAAATCTGGACGCATCTGTGCGCAGGCAATGCCTACTCCGGAGTGGTGGAGCGACTACGCAGCGATGGCAGCAGTTGCTGGCTGGAGGCTACCTATTCACCGGTGATGGATGCCCAGGGCCGGGTGATGCATATTCTGAAGATCGCTACCGACGTCACGCAGCGGCGAGCCCGGGAGCAGGCGCAGCAGGAGCACTTGCGTCGCTTGTCCCTGGTGGCCGATGCCTCCGACACGGCAGTGGTCATCAGTGATGGAAGCTCACGCATCGTGCATGTCAACGGCGGCTTTACGCGCATGTTCGGCTGGCGCACCGAGGAGGTCGCGGGGCGCATGCCGATTGCCTTGCTGGCTCCTCAGGCGTCCGAGGCCTTTGTGGACCACTATCGCGCGGAATTGCGCGCCGGCCAGCCTGTGGGGCGTGAGGAAATCGTGGTCGGCAAGCATGGACAGCGCTACTGGGCCAAGGTCATCAGCAACCCCATCCTCGACGCGGACGGGCGCTGGCAATACACGGTTTCGATGCTGACCGATATCACGCGCTCCAAGATGCATGAGGCCTTGCAGCACCGAGTGCTGGAAGCCATGGCGCGCGAGCGGCCGCTGGCGGAGGTGCTGGAGATGGTGTGCCAGGAGGTCGAGAGGATTGCTCCGGAGGTGACGGCCTCGATTCTCGAGGTGGATGCCCAGGGGCTGCTCCATCCGCTGGCTGGACCAAGCCTGCCGCATTCTTATTCAGCGCTGCTAGACGGGGTGGCCATAGGGCCGAATGTGGGCTCCTGCGGAACGGCGGCCTGGCGCAACGCGCCGGTGCTGGTGGACGATATTGCACATGATCCGTTGTGGACGGATTTCAAGCACCTGATCCTGCCGCTGGGGTTCAAAGCCTGCTGGTCCACTCCCATCTGCAACAGCGGCGGCAAGCCGATCGGTACTTTCGCGTTCTATTACCGGGAGCAGCTGACCGGGGGATGCCTCGGCTTTTCACCAGCAGCTGGTGGATGCCTGCATCCATCTGTGCGCCCTGGCGCTGGAGCGTGAGCTGTCGCGCGCGCGCATTCGTCAGCTGGCTTTCTACGACGGACTGACCGGATTGCCCAATCGAAGCCTGCTGCAGGCCAAGGCCGATCAGGCGATTGCATCAGCTGCCGGCAATGACGAGCAGTTGGCGGTGCTGTTCATCGACCTGGACCGGTTCAAGCAGGTCAATGATTCTCTGGGTCATCCTGTGGGGGATGAATTGCTGCGCAATGTCGCGACGCGATTACAGCGCGTGCTGCGCAGCTCCGATATTGCCGGGCGTTTGTCGGGTGACGAGTTTGTTGCGGTGCTGCCGCAATGCGATGCGGAGCATGTGGCCAATACCATCGAACGACTGCAGGAGTTGCTGGCAGAGCCCCTGAATATCGCCGACACCTCGCTGTCCATATCCGCCAGCGTGGGCATTGCAATGTTTCCCATGGACGGCCGGGATATGGAAACCCTGGTGCACCGCGCCGACATGGCCATGTACCAGGCCAAGAGCAAGGGGCGCGGCCGTTTCTGTTTCTTCAGCAGCGAAATGAACCGCTTGGCCCAGGAGCGCCTGGCATTGGAGACTGCACTGCGCAAGGCGCTCAAAAGCGGCGGCCTGCGCCTGCACTATCAGCCTCAGATCGAAATGGTCACCGGCCGTCTGTATGGCGTGGAGGCACTGGCGCGCTGGACCCATGCCGAGCTGGGCGAGATTTCGCCTGCCCGCTTTATCCCGCTGGCAGAAGAGTGCGGGCTGATCGCCGATCTGGGAAGCTGGGCACTGGAAGAGGCCTGTCGCCAGCTGTCGCAGTGGAGGGCCAAGGGGATGGAAGTCCCCGCGGTGTCGGTCAACCTGTCGCCGTCGAGCTTTCACAATCTGGATTTGCCACGAATGATCGCCGACACGCTGGACCGAAACGATCTGGTGCCGCAGGACCTGACCCTGGAGCTGACTGAAAGCATTTTGCTGGACACCAACCCCAGCACCATGAAGACCATCAACGAGGTGCATGCGCATGGCGTGCGCCTGTCCATGGATGATTTTGGCACCGGCTACTCCAGCCTCAGCTATCTGCGCCGGCTGCCGGTCAGCGAACTCAAGCTGGATCGCAGCTTCGTGGCCGATCTTGAACATGACGAGGCGGCTCGGGCGTTGAGCAGTGCTATTTTGGGCATTGGCAAGAGTCTGCACCTGACCGTGGTGGCGGAAGGGGTGGAGACGCCAACGCAGAGCGTGATGCTGTGCGAGCAGGGCTACCCGGTGGCGCAAGGCTTTCTGTTCGCCCGGCCGCTGGCACCGAAGGAGTTTGAGCATTGGCTGGCTGCCAACCCGGCTTCCCCGGTGTCGACCGCGCCAGGCGCCGTCGCTGCATGAACTTGTCGTGCGGAGGTTCGGCACAGATCGCTCCGGCAGCGATGAAGTGATGTGCAGATGTGGCTGAGAGGCCACGCGCATTGTGATGCTGCCCTGGCTTTGGCGGCTGTTCGGCATCTTCGTCAGGATATGCGGGCATGGTTGCAACTTCTGCACGGTGCTTCAAGGCTTCAGTAGGCGGCTCCTGGCAGTGCTGGGGCCGCCACCGTGGAGCCGGCAAACTGGGTACGCAGCTTGCGCGCGGCATTCACGAACATCAGCACATCCACGCCCACGGCCACAAAGCTGCAGCCGAGCTGAAGGTAGCGCTGTGCCAGCGCGGGGTCCGAGGTCAGCGTACCTGCAGCCTTGCCGCAGGCAACAATGGTCCGCATCGCTGCCTCGATGGCAGCCTGCACCTCGGGGTGGCCGGGGTTGCCGCGGTGGCCCATGGAGGCAGCCAGGTCGGCAGGACCTATGAAGACGCCATGCACGCCGTCCACGGCGCAGATGGCTTCGAGATTTTTCAGGGCCGTGGTGGTCTCGGCCTGCACCAGCAGGCAGACCTCGTCGTCGGCCACATTCAGATAGTCGGCGCGGCTGCTCCACTGAGAGGCACGTCCCACGGCACTGCCGACGCCGCGCACGCCCAGGGGCGGGTATTGCGTGGCAGCCACGATGGCCTGGGCCTGGTCTGCCGTGTCCACCATGGGCACGAGCAGCGTCTTGACGCCGATGTCCAGCATCTGCTTGATCAGGGCCGTGCTGCCTTCCACGACTCGCACCACCGCCTGGGCGCCGTGCGGCGCCACGGCTTGCAGCGCACCCAGCGTGCTGCGCAGATCGTTGGGCGCATGCTCGCCGTCGATCAGCAACCAGTCATAGCCTGTGGTGGCGGCCGCTTCGGCCAGGTAGGGGGCGGCCATGGACAGCCATAGCCCGATCTGGGGCTGGCGTGCGGTGATGGCGGTCTTGAAGGGGTTCAGTGCGGGCATGAGGGTCTCGATTCAGTGAAAGGGCTGAGTGCAGGTAAATAGGCGCGGCGCCTGTAACTGGCGCGGCCCAAGCCAGAGACGCCAAGCAAGGGCCTGGGCTGGTCGCGCAGCTCTTCCGGGTGGTGTTCTGCATTCAATCCAATCCACCTTGGCAGACGTATTTGATGTGCAGGTAATCGTCGAGCCCGTGGGTCGAGCCTTCGCGGCCGTAGCCTGACTCCTTGACACCGCCAAAGGGGGCGGCCTCGGCGGCCAGTGCGCCTTCGTTGATGCCCACGATGCCCGATTCCAGGGCATCGGCGACGCGCCAGATGCGGCGTAGGTCCTGGCTGTAGAAATAGGCGGCCAGACCGAACGGCGTGTCGTTGGCCGCGGCGATGACCTCGGCCTCGTCGTCGAACACGGTCAGCGGGGCCACGGGGCCGAAGGTCTCTTCGCAGGCGCAGGCCATGGAGGCCGTGGCGCCCGAGAGCACGGTGGGCGCGTAGTAGGTGGGGCCCAGCTCGGGCAGGCGGCGGCCGCCCGTGAGCACCTTGGCGCCCTTGGCCACCGCGTCCTCCACATGGCGGGCGATTTTCTCGACCGCGCGGTCGTTGATCATGGGGCCGATCTGCGAGGCCGGGTCGCTGGCCGGGCCCACGTGCAGGGCCGCCACACGGGCGCTGAGTTGCTGGGCAAAGGCCTCGTGCACCGAGCGGTGCACAAAGACGCGGTTGGGGCAGACGCAGGTCTGGCCGCCGTTGCGGAACTTGGCGGCCATGAAGCCGTCCACGGCCGCAGCCACATCGGCGTCCTCGAAAACGATGAAGGGCGCATTGCCGCCCAGTTCGAGCGAGAGCTTTTTGAGGGTGTCGGCGCTGCGGCGTGCCAGGTGCTTGCCCACGGGCGTGGAGCCGGTGAAGGTGATCTTGCGCACGCGGCTGTCATCCAGCCATTGATCGACCACCTCGGGCGTGCGCTCGCGCGAGGCCGTGACGATATTGAGCACGCCGGCAGGCACGCCGGCTTCATGTGCCAGCAGCACCAGGGCCAGCGAGGTCAGCGGTGTGTCCTCGGCCGGCTTGCAGACCACGGTGCAACCCGCAGCCAGGGCCGGCGCGATCTTGCGCGCAATCATGGCGGCCGGGAAATTCCAGGGCGTGATGGCGGCGACCACGCCCACGGGTTCGAGCAGGGCGAACATGCGCCGGCCCGGCACGGGCGCGGGAATGACTTCGCCATTCATGCGCGTGGCGGCCTCGCCGAACCATTCGATATAGCTGGCGGCATAGGCGACTTCGCCCCGGCCTTCGGCCAGGGGCTTGCCCTGCTCCAGCGAGATCAGCGTGCCCAGATCGTCCTGATGGGCCAGCACCAGATCGTTCCAGCGCTTGATGATGGCAGCGCGCTGCTTGGCCGGCAGCTTGCGCCAGGCGGGCAGGGCTGCCTGGGCGGCATCCACGGCGGCGCGCGCATCGGCCGCACCGGAATCGGGCACGCTGGTGATGGTGTTGCCCGTGGCCGGATCGGTCACGGCAAAGCTGGCGCCGCTGGCAGCAGGCGTCCAGGTACCGGCGATGAAGTTGGCGCTGCGCTGCAGTTCGGTGCGTTGCAGTCTGAGTGGCGTGGCGTTCATGGTGAAAATCGCAGAAAGTGAAGATCGGATAAGGGCGCAAAGCTCTGGAAGATGTGTTTTCCTCAGCTCACGATGCCCAGATGCCAGGGCACGAATTCGTGGTCGCCCAGTCCCAGGGCTTCGCTCTTGGTTGGTTCGCCGCTGGCATGGCGCAGGATCTGCTCGAAGATCTGCTGGCCCAGCTCGGGCACGCTCAGCTCTCCGTCGACGACCACGCCGCAGTTGATGTCCATGTCTTCCTGCAGGCGCTGGTACATGGGCGTGTTGCTGGCCAGCTTGATGGTGGGTGCAGGCTTGCTGCCGAACATGGAGCCGCGACCCGTGGTGAAGCAGATCAATTGGGCGCCGCTGGCGATCTGGCCCGTGGAGGCCACCGGGTCGTAGCCCGGCGAGTCCATGAAGACGAAGCCGTGCTCGGTGATGGGCTCGGCATATTCATAGACGGCGCGCAGCGGCGTGGTGCCGCCCTTCATGGCGCTGCCCAGGGATTTTTCAAAGATGTTGGCCAGGCCGCCGGCCTGGTTGCCATGACCGACCACGCCGTTGAACTGGGCGTTCTGGCCGGCTGCATAGCGTTCCCACCAGGCCAGGCGGTCCAGCAGCTTCTGGCCGACTTCGGGACTGATGGCGCGGCGCGTGAGCATGAACTCCACGCCATGGATCTCGGGCGTCTCGGACAGAATGGCCGTGCCGCCGTGGCGCACCAGAATGTCCATGGCCGCGCCCAGGCCGGGGTTGGCCGTGATGCCCGAAAAACCGTCCGAGCCGCCGCATTCCAGGCCGATCTTGAGGTGACTGGCTGCGACGGTGCTGCGCTGGGCCTGGTTGGCGATGGGCAGCATTTCTTCGATGGCGGCAATGCCGGCCGCGATGGTGGCGCGTGTGCCGCCCACTTCCTGCATCACCAGGGTGCGCAGCAACTGGCCTTCCTTGAGGCCTTGCGAATCTACCAAGGCATCGACCTGGTTGCGTTCGCAGCCCAGACCCACGATGAGCACGCCCGCCAGGTTGGGATGGCGCGCATAGCCGGCCAGGGTGCGGCGCAGCACGTCGAAGTGCTCGCTGGGCGAGGACATGCCGCAGCCGCTGTTCTGGGCAAAGGCGGCCACGCCATCCACATTGGGAAAGGCTGCCAGCCGCTCGGGCGTGAAGTGGGCGGCGATGCGCTTGATCACGGTGGCCGAGCAGTTGACCGAGGACAGGATGCCGATGAAGTTGCGCGTGCCCACGCCGCCGCCCGCTCGCACAAACCCCTGGAAAGTGGCGCGCTGTTCCTCGGGCACGTAGTCCACGGGCCGTACGTCGGCACCGAACGAGGGGTCGCGGTAGTAGTCCACCAGCTTGAGGTTGTGGCTGTGCACATAGTCGCCAGGCTCCAGGTCGCGTGTGGCGACGCCGATCACCGTGTCGTACTTCTTGACCTGCTCGCCCTCGGCGATGCGGCGTGCCGCGATCTTGTGGCCGGCCGGCACCTGGGCGCGCGTGCGCACTCCCAGCTCGGGAATGTCCTGGCCCAGGGCCAGGGCGGTCTTGGCCACCAGCACATTGTCGTTGGGGTGCAGGTGCAGCAGGGAAGAAGAGGAGGAGAGCATCTTGGAGTCCGGGGATGGCGGGCCTGAGGCGGTGGGGACGCGGCGCGTCAGCGCATCAGGTCGCGCAGCTTGAGTTTGTCGATGAGCACGGTCTCCTTCTGGTAGACCGTGTTCACATATTTGGCGTAGTCGGGGCCGTCCAGGTAGAGCAAGGGTGCGTCCAGCCTGTCGGCCACGGCCTTGAACTCGGGGCTGGCCACGGCCTGGCGGAAGGCATCGCGCAGCTTGGCTTCGACCGCGGGCGGCAGGCCCTTGGGCGCGCCGATGCCGTTGGGCGCATCGACGACCACGTTGTAGCCCAGGTCCTTGAGCGTGGGCACCTCCTTGAAGCGCGGCGTGCGCTGCTCGCCCCAGGTGGCCAGCAGGCGCAGCTTGCCGGCTTCCACATGCGGAGCCCAGGAGCTGGAGTCGGCCAGCGCATCCACATGGCCGCCCAGCACGCCCTGCAGCGCCTCGGCGCCGCCCTTGTAGGGCACGTGGCTGAGCTGTATGCCGGCTGCGGCCGCAAATTCCTCCATGCCCACGTGCGTGGCGCCGCCCACGCCGGCGTGGGCGTAAGTGATGCTGCCGGGCTTGGCCTTGGCGGCGGCGACGAAGTCCTGCAAGGTCTTGAAGCGCGAGTTGGCCGGCACGGCGATACCGAAGGTCTGGCCCGAGGTGCGCGCGATATAGGTGTAGTCCTTGCGCGGATCGGCCTGCAACGTGCCCAGCTGGGAAAAGCGCGTGACCGAGATCGGGATCTGGCCGATGGTGTAGCCGTCGGGCTTGGCCGAGGCCAGGGCCTTGGAGCCGATCATGCCCGAGGCTCCGGCGCGGTTTTCGACTGCAATCGCCTGGCCCAGGATGCGGCTGGCCACGGTGCACAGCGCGCGCATGGACTGGTCGGCCGTGCCGCCGGCAGGCCAGGGGCAGATGAAGGTGATGGGGCGCTCGGGCCAGGTCTGGGCCAGCAGGCGGGTGGAACTGCCGAGCGTGGCTGCGCCGAGGGCGCCGAGCACAAAGCTGCGCCGGCTGCTGCGTGGGGGGGTCATCGCTTGTCTCCTGTCGTTATTTGAACTGCCAGCCCCGATTGTTCAAAACTGCTCCATGACAATCCAATGAAAAGATAGACTCGCTTCATAACTATTAGGTAATGAAGCCCCATGAGCAAGATCGATCGTGTGCTGCGCTCCAACCTCAAGCTGCGCCATCTGCAGTTGTTGGTGGCGCTGGACCAGTTCCGCCACCTGGGCCGTGCGGCCGAGTTTCTGGCCGTGACCCAGCCTGCCGTCTCCAAGACTCTGGCCGAGGTCGAACGCATGCTGGACATGGTGCTGTTCGAGCGCTCCACGCGCGGCACCGAACCCACGGCAGCCGGTGTCAGCATGGTGCGTTTTGCGCGCTCCGTGCTGGCCGGTTTCGAACGCACGCGCGACGAGATGGCTGCCGAGGCCAGCGGCGCGCGCGGGCGCGCCAGTGTGGGCGCCATGGTGGTGGCCACGCCGGTGCTGCTGGCGCGCGCCGTGGAGCGGCTCAAGGCGCGTTCGGACCAGACCACGGTGATGGTGGAGGAGGGGGACCTGACGCGCTTGCTGCCCAAGCTGCGCCTGGGGGAGCTGGATCTGTTCGTGGGGCGGTTGGAGCCCGGCTATGCCGCGCCCGACCTGGAGACCGAGGCGCTGTACGACGATCCCATGGTGGCCGTGGTGCGGCCCGGTCATGCGCTGCTGGCGCCGGGTGCGGCCAGCTGGCAGGCCCTGGCGGGCCAGCCCTGCGTGCTGCCGCCGCCCTGGGCCTCGCTGCGCGTGAAGCTGGAGCAGCAGTTCTATGCCCACGGCCTGCACCCGCCAGCCGACATCGTGGAGACCGCGTCTTTTCTCTCGCAGCTGACCTTTGTGCACCAGCGCGGCGCCGTGGCCTTCATGGCGCGTGGCGTGGCCCGCTGCCATGCCGCCCTGGGTACGCTGGCCATGCTGGATCTGGGCGTGCCCATCGATCTGCCGCCCGTCGGCCTGATCACCTTGCGCGGCCAGCCGCTGACGCCGACCACGGGCTTGCTGGTCGAATGCCTGCGCGAGGTCGCGGGCGAGCTGGGCTGAGCCTGGAATGAGCCTGATATAGGGCGGGCTGGCACTCTGGGGTCACTCTGCTCCGGCGTGCTACCGTGGTCGAATCCTTGTCCCATGTCTTGAGCCTTGTGCCGGGCATGATTCCTGGTCCAACCATGGAGACCCATCTATGACCGCCTTGCCACCCATGCCCGCACCTCCGGCCGAGCCTGTCAGCGGCCCCGAGGCCTCGGCTCTGATCGATGCCAGGATTGCCGGCCTGGACGACTGGCGCGGCGCCATGCTGGCTCGCGTGCGCGCGCTGATCCACGAGGCTTTGCCCGCCGTGGTGGAAGAGCTCAAATGGCGCGGAACGCCCGTATGGTCGCAGGACGGCATCCTGTGCACGGGCGAGACCTACAAGGCCGTGGTCAAGCTGACCTTCGCGCATGGCGCGGCCCTGGCCGATCCGGCCGGCCTGTTCAATGCCAGTCTTGAAGGCGCCACGCGCCGGGCCATAGACCTGCATTTGGGCGATGCGCTTGACGCCGCAGCGTTCCAGGCACTGGTGCAGGCCGCTGCGCAGCGCAATGCCCAGGCACGGTCGGCCAGAAAACCGGCTTCGCAAGCCAAAGCCAAATCGCGGTCTGAAGCCTAGGTCGCCGCAGCCGGTGGCCCTGGGCGTTCAGGCGTGCAAAAGCACCCGGTGCAGGTTCAGTCTGTGCGGGGTGCGCCTTGAATCGGGCCGGCTGGGGCCAGCCCGGAGTCATCAGGCCTTGGCGATGGCCGCGGCGATGGCTTCACCCACCTCGGTGGTGTTGGCCTTGCCGCCTAGATCTGGCGTCAGCGGACCGGCCTTGATCGTGTGCTCTATGGCGGCCACGATGGTGTCGTGGGCCTGGCGCCAGGCACCTTCGCTGCGGCCCAGGAAGTCCAGCATCAGCGCGCCCGACCAGACCATGGCAATGGGGTTGGCGATGTTCTTGCCGTAGATGTCGGGTGCCGAGCCGTGCACGGGCTCGAACAGCGAGGGGAAGTTGCGGTCGGGGTTGAGGTTGGCCGATGGTGCCAGGCCGATGGTGCCCGTGGTGGCAGGGCCCAGGTCGGACAGGATGTCGCCAAACAGATTGGTGGCGGCCACCACGTCGAAGCGGCCGGGCTGAAGCACGAAGCGGGCGGTCAGGATGTCGATGTGCTGTTTGTCCAGCGTGACTTCGGGGTAGTCCTTGGCCACATCGTCGGCGCGCTTGTCCCACCAGGGCATGCTGATGGCGATGCCGTTGCTCTTGGTGGCCAGGGTCACGTGCTTCTTGGCGCGGCTCTGGGCCAGATCGAAGGCGTACTTGAGCAGGCGATCGGCGCCCTTGCGCGAGTAGACCGATTCCTGGATCACGATCTCGCGGTCCGTGCCTTCGAACATCACGCCGCCCAGCGAGGTGTATTCGCCTTCGGTGTTCTCGCGCACCACGTAGTAGTCGATGTCGCCGGGCTTGCGGCCGGCCAGGGGGCAGGGCACGCCTTCGAACAGGCGCACCGGGCGCAGGTTGATGTACTGGTCGAATTCGCGGCGGAACTTGAGCAGCGAGCCCCACAGCGAGACATGGTCGGGCACGGTGGCGGGCCAGCCCACGGCGCCGAAGAAGATGGCATCCATGTCCGAGAGCTGGGCCTTCCAGTCGTCGGGCATCATCTGGCCGTGTTCGGCGTAGTAGTCGCAGTGGGCCCAGTCGAAATGGTGGAACTCCAGCGGCAGGTCGAAGCGCCTGGCTGCGGCTTCCAGCGCGCGCAGGCCTTCGGGCATGACTTCCTTGCCGATGCCGTCGCCGGCGATGACTGCAATCTTTTTGGGAGTGGACATGGTGCTCTCTCGTGAATGTGTTGGGTGGCGAGGCAGCGGCTCAGCCTGTGCCTGGCGGTATTTTTGCACCTTGCATAACTGAATACAATTGACTGATCGTGGCCTGATTGTTTACAGATCGTGCAGAAAATGCCCTCGCCCGAAGACCTGCGCGTCTTCACCACTGTGGTGCGCAAAGCCAGCTTTGCCGAGGCTGCGACCGCGCACAATGCTTCGCCGGCCTTTGTCAGCAAGCGCATCCGCCTGCTGGAGCAGGAGTTGGGCGTGAAGCTGCTGCATCGAACCACACGGCGGGTCGCTGTCACGGAGCAGGGCGAGCGCGTCTACCACTGGGCGCAGCGCATTCTGGACGAGGTCGAGCATCTGCTGCAGGAGGTGGACGTGACGCGGCGCCAGCCGCGCGGCCTGCTGCGGGTGTCCACCAGCTTCGGCTTTGGCCGCAATGTGGTGGCGCCCGCGCTGTCGCAGCTGATTGCGCAATATCCGGCGCTGCAGCTGCGCCTGGAAGTGTTTGACCGCATCGTCGATGTCGCGGCCGAGGGCTTCGATCTAGACGTACGCGTGGGCGACGAGATCGCGCCGCACCTGATTGCCCGGCACCTGGCCGACAACCACCGCGTGCTGTGCGCGGCCCCGGCCTATGTGCAGCGGCGTGGCAGCCCGCGCACGCTTGATGAACTGGCAGCACATGACTGTCTGGTCATCAAGGAGCGCGATCATCCCTTCGGTGTCTGGAAACTGCGCTCGGGCAGTCAGGAGCGCAGTGTGAAAGTGACCGGGCCGCTGTCCACCAATCATGGCGAGATGGCCGTGCAATGGGCGCGCGACGGTCATGGCATCGTGCTGCGCTCGCTCTGGGATGTGGCGGCCGATCTGCAGGCCGGACGATTGCTGCAGCTGCTGCCCGAGTGGCAGCAGCAGGCGAATATCTGGGCCGTCTATCCGACGCGGCTGGAGCGCTCGGCCAAGGTGCGGGTCTGCGTCGAGTTCCTGCAGGAGTTCTTCAGCCGCGAGGCGCCCGCAGGATTCAAGAATGCTATGAAAAAAGAAGCTGCTGGCGCCTAATATGCATGTCTTTTAAAGTCTTTTTAGACTGAAAGTCATACACAACCAGCGCAAGCAGCTTCTGTTTTTGAGCCTGATGCCGCGTGGCGGCCCAGGCTATTTGCCAATTATCGGGTCAGTGCGGCCTTCACGGCAGCGGACACCAGGCCCATATCGGCCTTGCCGGCCAGCTGGGCCTTGACGGCGCCCATCACCTTGCCCATGTCGCCAGGGCCGGAGGCACCCAGTTCGGCCACGATGGCCTGCACGGCTGCGGTGATCTCGGCTTCTCCCATGCGTTCGGGCAGATAGACCTTGAGCACTTCCATTTCGGCCTTTTCCACATCGGCCAGATCGGCGCGGTTGGCGGCTTCGAAGGCGGCGATGGAGTCCTTGCGCTGCTTGATCAGCTTGTCGACGATGGCGATGACGGCGGCGTCGTCGAGCTCGATGCGCTCGTCCACTTCCTTTTGCTTCATCGCGGCCTGCAGCAGGCGGATGGTGCCCAGGCGCGCGCTGTCCTTGGCACGCATGGCGGTCTTCATGTCTTCGGTAATCTGGGCTTTCAGGCTCATGGCTTTCTCCTTGGGGTGGGCGAACGGACGCTGACTGTCCATGCGCTGGGAGGTCACTGCGCAGCCGGGCAGGCTTGGCAGTGGCCAGAAAACAAAAAACCCGCGCCTGGCGTCCCGAGCGCGGGTTTGCGGCTGTTTTAAGGCCGACTGGTCCTAATCAACGATTAGTACAGCTTCTTAGGCAGTTGCATGCTGCGAACGCGCTTGTAGTGACGCTTCACGGCAGCAGCCTTCTTGCGCTTGCGCTCGGCTGTGGGCTTTTCGTAGAACTCGCGAGCACGCAGATCGGTCAGCAGACCCAGCTTTTCGATGGTGCGCTTGAAGCGGCGCAGGGCAACTTCATAGGGCTCGTTTTCTTTGACGCGGATGGTAGTCATTTAATTTCCAGATATATCTGTGCTGACAGAGGGTTCTCGGGAAGATCGGGCCTGAGAGCCGTGAACAGCGGTTTCCCCGCCACTTTTTAACTAGTATGGCCGACGGGGTAATGCCAGCAAAGTCGAGCATTATAGACCAAGACTTGGGCTGCGTCTTCAATGGGGCGTGAAGCAATCCGGCGTCGGTCGCGCGCGCATGGTTTTGCGGCGGCAGGCAGGGCGTTGTCGCAGACCAGATTCAGGCACCGCCATTGTGCCTTTTGGACTATCGGCGCGTTCAAGTCGCGTGTATTGCGGAGCGAAGCCGGATGCGCAATGCAAGAGCACGGTGCTGCCCAGGCGCCAGGACAGCCGAGCCCGGCGCTGGGGTTTCTTGGGAGTATCGTGTGCACGGAAATTGCATACGGTTTAGAGGCTTTATTTCGTGACCAAGGTCAAGGAATAGGTGGGTTTCGTGCCTGTGCGCGTCGCTGTTTTTCTGTGTTCAAGGAGCTTCCATCTTGTCCAGCGCTTCTCATTCCTCATTTATTTCGCGTCGCCAATGGATGGCTTCGGCCGTAGCCGTGCCGGGCTTGCTGGCATTGACGGCCTGTGCCGGCAGGGCCGGAGTTGCCGGGCCTGCCGCATCCGGCGGTTCCCTGGTGGTGGGTGGTCTGTTTGCGGGCTCGCGCAGCGACAAGGGCTTTATGGAGGCCGGCTGGCGCGGCCTGGAAAAAGCACGCCAGGAGCTGGGCGTGCAGACCCGCTTTCTCGACGGCATGGCGCCTAGGAAGGAGTTGCTGGTGCCGGCTCTTGCACAGCTCGCGGAGCAGGGGGCGCAACTGGTGATTGCCCATGGCGGGCAGAACAATCAGGCCGCAGCCGAAGTTGCGGCGCGCTTTCCCAGGACCCAGTTCGTCGTGACCCAGGGCGCGGTACAGGGAAGCAATCTCTGCAGCTATGACGTGCTGCAGGAGGAGTCGGCCTATCTGGCCGGCGTGCTGGCGGCGCTGACCACCAAAACCGGGGTGGTCGGCCATATGTCGGGCATTCGCGTGCCCCCGGGACTCAAGGGGCGTGCTGCCTATGCGGCCGGCGTGCGCGATACCGACCCCAGGGTCAAGCTGCTGACGAACTTCTCTGGCGATCAGGACGACAACGCTTTGTCGCACCGCATTGCCAGGGCCCAGATGGCTGCCGGTGCCGATGTGATCTTCACCATGCTCAACTCCGGCCGCGATGGCGTGACCCAGGCCTGCCGTGAGGCGGGCACGCGCCAGATCGGCAATGTGATCGACTGGACCAGGGTGGACCCGCAGGTGTTTGTCGCTTCCGCCTGGGCCGATGTGGGCATTGGCGCGTTTTTGGCCGTCAAGGATATGCAGGAGCGCGGTGCGCCCGGCCCGGGCATTCGCAAGATCGGTTTGAGCGACCCGGCCGCCGTACGCCTGACCATGGGCCAGAGCGTGGCCGCCGCTGTGCGCGAGCGCGTGGCCAGGGCGTCGGCTGCCATCGCCTCGGGGCAGCTCAAGGTTCCCGAACACTATGAAGGCAAGGAGTTTTCTGCCTGATCGGATGGTGCGCCGGAGGCGCAGGCAGCAAAAAAGGATGGCTCAACCATCCTTTTTTCATGGCGGCAGGCGCTTCGGTTCCAGTCGCTCAAGCCATGACTGACTGCTTTTCCGCCATGGCCTGGGCGCAGGCGGCGGCACTGGCCCAGGCCCACTGGAAGTTGTAGCCGCCCAGCCAGCCGGTGATGTCCACCACCTCGCCGATAAAGTACAGGCCCGGCCGGGTCTTGCATTCCATGGTTTGCTGGGACAGCACCCTGGTGTCCACGCCGCCCAGCGTGACCTCGGCTTTTTTATAGCCCTCGGTGCCCGTGGGGGTGATCTCCCAGCGCGACAGCTGTTCGGCCAGTCTGGTCAGGGCTTTGTCGCCGGCCTCGTTGATGGGGCGCTGCAGCTCGGGCATGCGGCCGACCCAGGCATCGGCCAGGCGCGCGGGCAGGTGGGCGGCCAGCTCGTTGGCCACCAGCTTGCGCGAGTGGAGCTTGGCCTGGGCCAGCACCTCGGCCAGATTCACACCAGGCAGCAGATTGATCTGCAGCGGGGTGCCGGGCTTCCAGTAGCTGGAGATCTGCAACACGGCGGGACCCGAGAGGCCGCGGTGGGTGAACAGCAAATCCTCGTGGAAGCTCATGCGCTCCTTTTTGCTGCCGGTGCTGATTTCCACGGGCAGGGCCAGACCGGCCAGGCCCGCGTAGGGTTGCCAGCCTTCGCCGTCGAAGGTCATGGGCACCAGGCCGGGCGTGCGCTCGATCAGCGGCAGATCGAACTGCTGGGCCAGACGGTAGCCGAAGTCGGTGGCGCCTATCTTGGGAATGCTCAGGCCGCCGGTGGCAATGACCAGGTTGGCGGCCTGTGCCAGGCCACGATCGGTTTCAATCTGATAGCTGAAATCGCTTTCTGTGTCTTGGTTTGACGGCGAAAGCACTACTTTCTTGACCTGGCAAGGCTGCCAGCGCTGCACGCCGCCCGCGCTGCACTCGGCCAGCAGCATCGCGATGATGTCCTCGGCCGAATGGTCGGCAAACAACTGGCCCTTGTGCTTTTCGTGGTGGGCAATGCCGTGTCTGTCCATCAGCGTGATGAAGTCGGCGGGCGTGAAGCGCGAGAGGGCCGAGCGGCAGAACTGAGGGTTCTGCCCCACAAAATGCTTGTGCGGCGCACGCACGTCCAGATCTCGGTTGGTGAAGTTGCAGCGCCCGCCGCCCGAGATGCGGATCTTCTCGGCCACCTTGGGCGCATGATCGATCAGCAGTACCTTCAGGCCCTGCTGGCCGGCCTGGGCCGCGCAGAACAGGCCGGCGGCACCGGCGCCGATGATGATGGCGTCAAAAATCTGGAAGGGGACCTGTGAAGAGGAGGACACGGCGGGCAGGGCGATGGAGCAAGAACAAGGCCGCGATTGTCCCAGATGCCTCAGATTTTGGGCTCGTCCACTACAAAGCCCCAGAAACCGTCGTCGCAGTGAATGCAGCAGGTCGTAAAGTGATTCAGGTCACTGGCGTGAAACCAGATTAGGCCCAGCTTGGAGTCGCACAGTGCATCGGCCTGATCGGCGAGGCTGAGTGCCGCAATATGCTCCAGCTCCATATCGCCGAAGAATTCCTGCAGATCGCTGGCGCCCAGAAAAAGGTCGTGGTCCAGACTGCCGATCTTTCCTTTGTGCCGACCGTGCAGAACTTCCACAAATGGGTTGCCGCCCTGGTCGTGGCCAATGGCTACGAACCAGCGGGCCAGCAGAAATTCGGACTGCACGGTTTTCAGGTCTTCCTGATGCAGTTGCGCGCCAAAGCTGAAGAGGTCGGCAAAGTTGGCGTGGCTTTCGCTGGCAATCTCGGTGCTGTCATGAAGATAGCTGGCGTGGTCTGAGGCCTGTTCCAGCGCATACATGGAAAAGCCGTTCTGTGTGATCAGAAACTGCGCATAAGCATCTGAGAAGCCAATGTGCGCCTGCAGCGCTGCAACTTCCTGTGCGCTGGCGGCAGGCTGGCCGAAGGGGTTGGGAAACAGAACTTGCAAGACGCACTCCTGAGACTTACAGCACGGTGTAAGTCGGTACTTGTTTATATCTGCAGCCCATTGTCCCATTGGGGTATGCGCAAGGGTTCAGCGTGCGTCCCGGATCACTTCTAGAATCGCGCCCCATGAATACACCATCCCACCAGCTGAGCATGACCGTGCTCATGTCGCCTGACATGGCTAACTTCTCCGGCAATGTGCACGGGGGCGCCATCTTGAAATTGCTGGACCAGGTTGCCTATGCCTGCGCCAGCCGCTATGCGGGCCGCTATGTCGTTACGCTGAGCGTGGATCAGGTGATGTTTCTGCAGCCTATCCACGTAGGTGAGCTGGTGACTTTTCTGGCCAGCGTGAACCACACCGGCAAGTCCTCCATGGAAATCGGCATCAAGGTGATTGCCGAGGAGATTCGCAGCCAGGTGGTGCGCCACGTGAACAGCTGCTTCTTCACCATGGTGGCCGTGGACGATGACAAAAAGCCTGCCCCCGTGCCCCCGCTGCAGCTCGAAACCGACGAGGAAAAGCGCCGCTGGGACGCCGCCATCATCCGCAAGGAACTGCGCAAGGAGCTCGCCGAGCGCTTTGCCGAGACTCGTACTCCCTGAGTCGCATCGCCGCTTCTGCGTGAACGTAGTCTCGCAGCGAGGCGGCGCTTGCCGTTCGCCCGGCTTGCAGGACAGCCCGGGGACGGCCCTGGATCAGGCTGCCGCTGATTGCGGCAAGGCCTGGGGCTGGTTCTGCCAGGCGGCAATGCCCTGGACCACATCGCCGACGACGATGATGCTGGGGCTGCCCAGCTGGTGGTCGGCAATGCTTTGCGGCAAATCCTTCAGAAAGGTCAGCGCATGGCGCTGCTGCGGCAGGCTGGCATGCTGGATCACGGCCACTGGCGTGCTGCCGGGCAGGCCGCTGAGCAGCTCGTTGCTGATGCGCTCGACGCTGCTCACTCCCATATAGATCACCAGCGTCAGCTTGGCCGCATGGGCCGTGGCGGCGATCTGGCGCCAGTCGGGGCCGCTGTCGCCGGGCTTGGCATGGCCGGTCATGAAAAGCACGCCGTGCGCGCGGTCGCGGTGGGTCAGCGGGGCGCCCAGGTTGGTCAGGCCCGCGAGACCGGAGGTGATGCCGTTGATGACATCCACCTCGATACCGGCCTGACGCAGATGTTCGACCTCTTCGCCGCCACGGCCAAAGATGAAGGGGTCGCCGCCCTTGAGGCGCACCACGCGTTCGCCGTCCTGCACGGCCGCAATCATGAGCTTTTCGATAAAGGCCTGGGGGGTGCTCTTGCAGCCGCCGCGTTTGCCCACATAGACCACGCGGGCCGAGGGCGAGGCGTGGCTCATCACACCATCGCTGACCAGATCGTCGACAAACAGCACGCTGGCTGCGGCAATGGCCTTGGCGGCCTTGATGGTCAGCAGCTCGGGGTCGCCGGGGCCGGCACCCACCAGGGTGCACGAGCCGCGCTGATCGGGGTTGTGGGAGATGGCAGTCATTGTGGGGTCTCAGTCGGGGCTGCGGTTATAGGCTTGCAGTGCGGCGCGGCTGGCGGCAGCGTCGGCATCGGTGACCTGCATGGCCTGGTGCAGGGCTTGTATTTGTTCCAATTGTTGCGCGATCGGCGCCGGCACAGGCAACTGGCCGTTCAGAATGTCCAGCGTCAGCCGGGCTGTCTGCTCGGCATTCAGATCTTGTTCCGGGGCACTGCTCTCGGTGCCGGATGCGAGCTGGCTGCTGTGCAGGGAAGAGCGCTCAAAGCAGATTTCTCCGGCAATCACACCCGTGCTCACGGGTTCGCGGTGAGGGGCGGCCACGGCCTCGCCTTCCGTGCCGCGCACCAGCAACGCACTGGTCGCACGCAGGGCCAGGGTCTGGAGCATGGGCTGGGCATAGGCCGGGTGGGTATAGCTGGCCAGCACCAGCCCGGACTGCGCGGTGCTGCTGCCATGGATAGGGTCCAGCAGTTTGACGATGCTGTGCGAGGGGTTGCGCAGGCCCATCTGGCGGCGAATCTGCAGCAGCCGATCCAGCGGCGCCAGCAGGTGACGGGTCTGCATCCAGACCTTGTCGCCAGGCTCCAGAGCGATGGGACGCTCGATGGCCGTCCAGCCCAGTTGCCGCCATACCTCGGCCGTGCCCAGGCGCTTGTCCTCGGTATGGCTGCCGTGTACCAGCACCGGCAGTCCTTTCTGCGCCAGCAGACCCGCCAGCAGCGGTGTGAGGTTGGCCAGCTTGCGCGAGCCGTTGTAGCTGGGGATGACTACCACGGGCTGGGCCTTATGGGCCTGCGGCCACACGGGCAGACGTTGCTGGGTCGCGTCGAGAAAGCCTGCCAGCTCTTCGGCGCTTTCGCCCTTGAAGCGCATGGCAATGCAAAAGCCGCCGAGCTCCAGATCGCTGACCTTGCCGTCCAGCACCTGCCCCATCAGATCGCAGGCTTGGACCCGCGAAAGAGAGCGCGCGCCCTTGGTGCCGCGACCGATTTCCTTGATGTAGTGGCTGATGCTCATGATTAACGTAATTGTCGCTATAAAAACCATGAGTTGTCAGACGATTTGGTTATATAAATCAAACCGGCTGTGCTCGAGACTCCGTCGCTCCCTGTTGCGCCAGCTGTGCAGCCAGGGCCTGCAGCTGCGATTGCGCGAGCTGGGCGACAAGGTCCAGCATGGGGTTGCTCTTGAGCGCATCGGCAGACGCCAGGACGGCGAGCCGGCTGACCTGGCGCGAAGCCCGAAGCGGCCTGAACACGATCTGCTCGCGGTGGAACATGGCGAAGGATGCCGGCACGATGGCCACGCCCAGACCGCAGGCCACGAGCGCCAGCACATTCACCAGCTGACCGGCTTCGTGGCGTATCAGCGGAGTGAAGCCGGCCTCGGCGCACAGCGCGACCGTGCGGTCGAAGTAGTCGGTGTCCTGATAGCGGGTGAAGCCCACAAAGGGCTGATGCACGGCTGCTTGAAGATCCAGCATTCCACTGCCTCCGGCCAGAGGGTGGGAGGACGGAACAGCCAGGCAATAGGGGTCGTCAATGCTGGCCAGCTCAAGCTCGTCGGCCTCCCTGTGCCCGGGGCGGGCAAAGCCGAGTTCCAGCTCGCCCTGGCGCAAGGCCCGCTGTTGCTGAGAGGAGATCATTTCGCGGGCTTCGATCTGCACCTCACAGCTGGCCTTTGCCACAGCTCGCAGCAAGCCGGGCAGCAGTGACTGCATGGCCGAGGGAACCAGCCCCAGGCGCAGCACGGTCTGGCTGCTGCGCTCTCGTTCGCGCGCTCGCAAGGGGGCTTGCTCGGCACGCGCCAATATGACGCGCGCATCTTCCAGCAGCGACTCGCCTGCAGCGGTGAGCTGCATGCCGCGCGGCAGGCGGGTGAAGAGCTGCGTGCCGACCTCATCCTCGAGTTGCTTGAGCTGCTGTGACAGCGGCGGCTGGGCGATGAATAGCTTGCGGGCCGCCCTGCTGACGTTGCCCTGCTCGGCAACCGCCACGAAGTAGCGCAGATGTCTCAGTTCCATGCCTGAATGAATCCATATTTCAAAAGTATGGTTTTTATATTAAATCAGTGTTGGACATATGAATGAAGGGCGGCAACACTGCCGATCCTGTTCGTTCTGAGATGCATGTCCACGCATGCATTGCCTGTCTCATGCAAGCCTTGCAAAAAACCGAGTCCGCCAAGGGACTGAAGCTCAACGAGGTCGACATGCCGTCGCCTGCCGCAGGTGAAGTGCTGCTGCGGGTTCATTCCACCGGTGTCTGTGGCACGGATCTGCATATCGATGCCTGGACGGCGAGCTACCACTTTTTGCAGGCCGCGCTGCCGGTGACCGTGGGTCACGAGTTCAGCGGCGAGATCGTGGCCAGAGGCGAGGGGGCCGAGCATCTGCCCCTGGGCCAGTTGGTGGCCGTGCGGCCTTCGGTCACCTGCGGCAGATGCCCCAGTTGCAGTGCCGGCGACTTCGATGCCTGCACCACGCGTCGCGGCATCGGTGTCATGCGCCATGGCGGCTTTGCCGAGTATGTGGCCGTGCCCCTGCGCAATTGCGTGCCGATTCCACACGGCGTGGACCCCGAGGTTGCCGCATTGGCCGAGCCGCTGTCGGTGAGCTTCGAAGCCGTGCGCACGGGCAATGTCCAGCCCGGCGATCGCGTGCTGATCCTGGGGCCCGGCAATATCGGCCAGGGCATTGCGCTGTTTGCGCGTGCCGCGGGGGCGGCCCAGGTGGTGGTGGCCGGCCATGGCGATGCCGCGCGGCTGGAGGTCCTACGCTCCATGGGGTTTGAGGATTTGCTGGACTTCGAGGGGCAGGACATCGACGAAGCCCTTGCCGTGTATACGCAGCAAGCTCACTTTGATGTGGTGATCGAAGCCACCGGGGCAGCTGCCGTGCTGGCGCCGGCCCTGCGTGCGCTCAAGACCCATGGCGTGCTGGTGATTGCCGGCATTCATTCCGCTCCCGTGCCGCTGGATCTGACGGCCTTGGTGCGACGTCACCAGCAGCTGCGCGGCTCCTATCGGGCGCCCGAGCGCTGCTGGCTGGAAGTCGTCGAATTCATGCAGACCCATCAGGATCAGCTGCGCCTCATGATCACCCATCGCGTGCCGCTTGCGCAGGCCGGGCAGGGTTTTGAGCTGGCGCGCGCGCGGCTGGCGAGCAAGGTGCTGATTCAGCCCGGCGCGGGTTGTGCATCATGAGCAGCGCCTTCCTGGCCTTGTGGAACGACATCGACCGGCCCGAGGCTCGCGCAGAATACGAGGCTTGGCATGCCCTCGAGCATGTTCCCGAGCGCGTGGGTTTGCCAGGCTTTGTCTATGGCCATCGCTATGTTGGCGCCTGCGGATACTTCACGCTCTACGGTCTGGAGTCTCTGGCGGCCCTGGACTCGGCCGAGTATGCGGATGTGATCGCTAACCCCACGCCCTGGTCGGCACGCATGAGGCCGCGTCTGAGTGCTTTCATGCGCAGGCCCTGCCTATTGCAAGTCCAGGCTGGAGCATCCAGCGGTGCGGCGTTGACGACGCTCAAGGCCGTCACCACCGATGTACATACCTGGGCCGCGCACGCAGCCCGCTGGGCGGAGCAGGCGGTGCAGCAAGGGCGTCTGCTGCGGGTCATGGCGGGTGTGGTGCCTGTGGAGCGTTCCTTGCACTACCCCGTTGGCGGCGAGCGCATTGTCGAGCAGGCCCAGGGGGAAGTCACGGTGGTCATGCTGGCCGAGCATCTCGACGGACCGTCATGCACCCAAGGTGCCCAATGGTGGGCCGACCGAATGCAGGCACATCACCTCGAAACGCCTGCACAGCAGGCTTTTGGCCTGCAAACCCGGGTGTACCGTTCGCAGCTGGCCCTGCCCACCAGCGGACGCCTGCCACCGATGATGGAACTGATGGCTGGATACGCCGATTGTTGATCCGAGACTGAGACCGAGATTCTGGAGACATAAAGATGACAAGAAAATCGATGCCCGTGCGCCGGGCTGCCCTGCTGCTGTGCGCCGCTGCCTGCCTGCCTTTGGTGGCTCAGGCCCAGGGCAAGGCTGACTGGCCCACCCGCCCCATACGTCTGATCGTCGGCTATGCCAGCGGCTCTTCGCCCGATGTGCAGGCCCGCCTGCTGGCCGAGCCCCTGACCAAGGCCCTGGGGCAGCCTGTGGTGGTTGAGAACAAGGGTGGGGCCAGCGGCAATATCGGCGCCGACGCCGTGGCCAAGGCCGGCGACGGCCACACCATAGGCGTGATCGGCAACGGCCCGCTGACCAGCTCCAAGTTTCTCTACAGCAAGCTGCCCTACGATCCGATCAAGGATCTCGCACCGCTGGCCATGATCGGCTCGGCCCCTCTGGTGCTGGTGGCTCCCAAGTCCATGGCCGCGAATGCGGGCGCCTATTTCAAGGCGCTCAAGACCGGGACCCAGGGCAACTACGGCTCGGTGGGCACGGGGTCCGGCGGCCATCTGGGCGTGGAGCTGATCAAGGAAGCCATGGGCCTGAATCTGCAGCATGTGCCCTATAACGGCGGCCCGGCTGTGGTCAACGCCTTGATGGGCGATCAGGTGCAGATGGCCTTGCTGCCGGCCTCCACCGTCATGCCTCTGGTCCAGTCCGGCAAGCTGGCCGCCCTGGCCGTGAGTTCCAGCAAGCGCAGCCCGCTGGCGCCCGGCGTCCCGGCCATGCCCGAGATCGGTGCCGGCAATGTGGACATTGAAGTCTGGAATGCGGTCATGGCACCGGCCTCCATGCCCGCCGAGCATCGCGCCAAGCTGGCTGCGGCCCTGGAAAAGATTCTTCATGCTCCCGATATCCGCAGCAAGCTGCTGGCCCAGGGCTGGCGCATCGACGACACCAGCGCCGCCTCGTTGGCCAGGCGCATCGAAAACGATGCACGCATCTACGGCAGCCTGATCACGCAAAAGAACATCCGCCTCGAATGAGCGCGGCCGGCGCCATCTGAGGCGCCGGACTTCTACACGGCATCCCCGCAACTGCGGCGGATGCCGCTGTCAGCGGCTCGACAGCGGCAGGACTCTGCCGCGAGCCCCATCCATTATTAAAAAGAGAGACTTCATGACATCCTTGCAATCAGGAGGCTTGGCCGTGGCCGCCGCCTTCATCTCCACCTGCTCGCTGGCCCAGGCTCAGACCGCTGCGCCCGCCACATCCCAGGTCACGCTGTACGGCGTGGTGGACATGGGCGCCGAGTCGGTGTCCACCGGCGCGGGCCGCACCCTGCGTGCGGAGAGCGGTGTCCTGGCGGGCTCGCGCTGGGGCGTGCGCGGGACCGAGGATCTGGGCGGCGGCCTGCGTGCGCTGTACGTGATGGAGGCCGGACTGAATGCCGATACTGGCGAGCGCGGTCAGGGCGGGCTCGCCTTTGGTCGACAGATCTTTGTCGGCATGGGCGGCGATTGGGGTCAGCTGACGGTGGGCCGCCACTACACCACGTTTCATACCTCGCTGGCTTCCTATGCCCTGACGGGCCTGATCTGGGGCAATGCCGCCAACTATTTCCGTGACGGCACAGTGCTGCGCGCTGACAACTCGCTGCGCTTTCAGTCGGCTTCCATGGCGGGACTGGTGATGCGGGGCATGTACTCGTTCGGGGAGAACGCCGGCACCAATGTGGGGCGCCAGTTCGGCGGCTCGCTGGACTACACGCGCGGCCCCTGGAGCCTGGGTGCTTCGCTGTGGGAGCGTCGCACCACGGCCCAGAACACCGACCGCTATCGCTTGCTGGGCGGCTCCTATGACTTCAAGGTGGCCCGGGCGGCCTTGCTGCTGTCCACCCGGGAGGATGATCTGCCGGATGCAGCCAGCAAGCGCGGACGCTTCTTTGAAGCCAGCATGACCATACCGGTCAGCACTGCGGGGCAGGTGCTGCTGTCCTATGGACAGTTCCAGGGGCGTGCGCGTGCGAACAGCGATGCCCGTGCCCTGAGCGTGCGCTACGACCATGCGCTGTCCAAGCGCACCAAGCTGTATGCGGGTGTCTCCGCAATCCGCAACGAGGCCGACGCTGCATTCACCATCAACAGCGCCAGCAATGCCGGGCCTTCGGTTCCCAAGGGCAGCAAGCCGCGCTCGCTGCTGGTCGGTATCTCGCACTCCTTCTGAGTCAAGCCGTCACAGGACGCTGCGGCCTGCAGGAAGCCCTGTCCAGGGCGCAGGCCGCCTCAATGGTCTATAGCCCGGGAGGGGCTTGCGTAGTGAATGAACATTGATCACATTTCGGGACACAGGGCGCGCGTAACATGTGCGCTGTTTTTGAGGAGTGTTGAAATGACCGCGAATGCATCTTTGACCGACGAACTCATGGGCCAGCTGCAGGGCGCTCCCATGCAGGGCCTGGCCCAGCAGCTGGGCATCGACTCCGTGCAGGCCGAGCAGGCCGTGGGTGTGGCGCTGCCCATGCTGTTTGGTGCGCTGGGCCAGAACACGGCCCAGCCTCAGGGAGCTGCCGATCTGTTCGGTGCGCTGCAGCGCGATCACAGCAGTGCCAATGGCGCGGTGGATATGGGCGGTCTGCTGGGCGGGCTCGGCGGCCTGCTGGGCGCAGCGGGCGGTGGCGCCGGTGCGGCTGGCGGCCTGGGTGGGCTGGGCAGCATTCTGGGCTCGGTGCTGGGAGGCGGCTCCGGTGCCGGAAACTCGCAGCTGGATGCAGGTGCCATCCTGGGAAATATCTTTGGCGGTCAGCAGCAGCAGGCCGAGTCCCGGCTGGGTCAGGCCACGGGCCTGGGTGGCAATGCAGGTCAGTTGCTGGCCCTGCTGGCTCCGCTGGTGATGTCCTTCCTGGCCAACCGAGTCCAGTCGCAGGGCATGGGGGCCGGCGACCTGGGCAATGCCCTGGATCAGGAGCGCGGCCAGATTCAGTCGCAAGGCGGTGCGGCAGGAGGCATCCTCGGCAGCCTGCTCGATCAGAATGGCGACGGCAAGCTTGATGCCGGAGATCTGTTCAAGCTGGGCGCGGGACTGCTGGGCGGTCGGCGCTGAGCCCGGATTGAGTGACAGTATCAAGGCAGCTTTGGCTGCCTTTTTTGTTTTTGTATACGGGCATAGCCTGATTGCCGCAATGCAGCAGGATTCTCACACTGGTCATGTCGTCATGCGTTTTGCATGACAGGCCGATCCAGAAAGGAGAACCAGATGACGACCGTCGCCGAAATTCTGCGCGCCAAGGGCAACAGCACTATCTACAGCGTTTCTCCCTCCGACACCATGCTGGCTGCACTGCAGCTCATGGCGGAAAAAAGCATTGGCGCACTGCTGGTGCTCGAAGGTGGCGATATCGCGGGCATCGTGACCGAGCGCGACTACGCGCGCAAGATCGCTTTGCAAGGGCGAAGCTCGGCCAGCACGCGCGTGGACGAGGTCATGACGCGCAAGGTGCATTGCGTGCTGCCGCGCCAGACCAGCGAGGAGTGCATGTCGCTGATGACCAGCAATCGCATGCGCCATCTGCCCGTGATCAACGAGACCCGCGAGCTGCAGGGGCTGATTTCGATTGGCGACATCGTCAAGGAAATCATCTCGGCCCAGCAGTTCACGATTCATCAGCTGGAACACTATATTTCCGGGACCCCCAATGTGAATCAACCGTAGGATGCTATGAATTGAATAGCAAAGGCGGGCAGGGCTAATGTCCGCCTTTTCTGCATCTGGAAGGCGCAAGTCCTACACTTGCGGCCATGAGTTTGCTGATCCTGGGAATCGAATCCTCTTGTGATGAAACCGGTGTGGCCTTGGTGCGCACGCCGGACGGCCAAGGTGTGCCCACCTTGCTGAGTCATGCGCTGCACAGCCAGATTGAAATGCACCGCGCCTATGGCGGCGTGGTGCCCGAGCTTGCCAGCCGTGACCATATTCGCCGTGTGCTGCCGCTGACCGAGAAGGTGTTGGCCGAATCCGGGGAGCAGCTCGAAAACGTCGATGTGATTGCCTTTACGCGCGGACCCGGTCTTGCCGGGGCTTTGCTGGTCGGCTCCGGTGCAGCCTGCGCCATGGCAGCCGCGCTGGACAAGCCTGTGCTGGGCGTGCACCACCTCGAAGGCCATCTGCTCTCGCCTTTCCTGAGTGCCGACCCGCCGGAGTTCCCGTTTGTGGCCCTGCTGGTCTCGGGGGGGCATACCCAGCTCATGCGTGTGGACGGCGTGGGCGAATACGAAATCCTCGGTGAAACCATCGACGACGCGGCGGGCGAGGCTTTCGACAAATCGGCCAAGCTAATGGGCTTGCCCTATCCGGGCGGCCCCGTGCTCTCGAGGCTGGCGGAGGGTGGCGATCCTCAGGCCTTCAAGCTGCCTCGCCCCTTGCTGCATTCTGGTGACCTGGACTTTTCGTTTGCCGGCCTCAAGACGGCTGTGCTGACCCAGGCCAAGAAGCTGGGTGAAGAGCTGGAAGCGCGCAAGGCCGATCTGGCCGCCAGCACCCAGGCCGCGATTGTGGACGTGCTGGTCAAGAAAACCATGGCCGCACTCAAGCAGACCGGCATGAAGCGCGTGGTGGTGGCGGGAGGTGTGGGGGCCAACAAGCAGCTGCGCGAGCAGCTCAATGAAGCCTGCGCCAAGCACAAGATTCGCGTGCATTACCCCGAGCTGCATCTGTGCACCGACAACGGCGCCATGATTGCCATGGCTGCCGCCATGCGGATACAGGCGGGACGCGAGCAGGCCCTGCATGAATACGCGTTCGATGTGAAGCCGCGCTGGCCGCTGGATTCGCTCAGGTGAGTTTGTGCAGCAAAAAAGCAGCCCAGGTGGCTGCTTTTTTCATGGCTGCCTGCGCTTATCCGGCAAGCTTTACGGCCAGTTTCGCTACGTTCTGGCCCTGGTAGCGGGCAATGCTCAGCTCGTCGGGATTAGGCTGGCGCGAACCGTCGGCGCCCGCAATCGTCGAGGCCCCATAGGGCGAATTGCCGCCCTTGACCGCGCTCAGATTGGTCTGTTCGGGCAACGGATAGCCCAGCGGCACGATGATCATGCCGTGATGGGCCAGCGTCGCCCAGGTGGTAGTGGCCGTCATTTCCTGGCCGCCGCCAGTGCCGGTCGAGGTGAAGACACTGCCGATCTTGTTGATCAAGGCCCCTTTGACCCAGAGACCGCCGGTCTGGTCGAGAAAGCTGCGCATCTGGCCCGGCATATTGCCAAAGCGCGTGGGCACGCCAAACAGGATGGCATCGTAGCCGGCCAGTTCGGCTGGGCTGGCGACCTCTGCGCTCTGATTGGCCTTGCCGCCTGCGTTCTTGAAGACATCCTCGGGCATGGTTTCGGGCACGCGCTTGACGGTGACCTCGGCACCGCTGACGCTGCGGGCGCCTTCGGCCACGGCCTGCGCCATGGTTTCGATATGACCGTACATGGAGTAGTAGAGAACCAGAACTTTTGCCATTTTGAGCAGCCTTGAAAAATGGAACCAGGGAGGAATGCCGTCTAGCGGCATGCGGAGCATTGTTGGGCAGAGCACAGCGTCTGCGCCCACAAGTTTGGAGCGCATGGTTGTAGGTCAGCAAGCCAATCAAACCCGTAGATCTGAATGCACCAAAACGGTGCATCAAACAAGAGCCTTTCGTCAACAGTGCTGATGATTGAGGGAGTTCTGCTACGTTTTAAGGAGCTGTAAAACTATTCCTGGATTGCTCTTGGGTAAGGAAACATGCCGACTTAAAAATCGCTTTCATTGTTTGCGAAAGCCGACACTGCTGCGATCTGAGTCATTGCTGCTGGTCTAAGTACGGAAGTCAGGCCTACAGTCCAGGATGGAGTTGACTAGTTAGAGGAGGGAGTGAGATATGAAGTACCCAAGAACTGGGTGGATGGTTGCGGGCCTGTTGGCCGCTGCATTGGCTGGTTGTGGCGGTGGGGGCAGCGATGAAGGTACCGAAGGGGGGAGCAGCAATGACGGCCAGCCTCAGGCGCCGAATCCCGTCCCCGAGGTCGCAGCTCCTGGTGTTGTCAGTCCGTTTCTCGGTGTCTGGAAGAGCTATCCGGACAACTATTGCACCGCTGACTGGGGAGTGGTTCCTGCATCGGGGCGCTATCAGAAAGATCAGAAAGGTGTGATGCCTGTGAGCTTCGAGTTCACGGAGTCCACCATGTCATACACGCACAATATCTACTCCGATTTGCAGTGCAAGCAGCTGGAGGGCTCGGTGACGCTGACTGGGAAGATCAGCTGGGCGGCGGTGACGGTGGATGGCTGGAAGTTGGCCGTGCGTGCCGAGCTGACTTACAGCGGCTCGAAAGCGACGGGCAATATTGCGGTGGATGAGGCCGAAGCGACGGATGAATATGAAGATAACGGCAAAACAATTCTGGGCATTGCCAACAACCAGTTGTTTATAGGCGAACTTCTTACTGCGGGAGCCGATGGCTATCCCAGGCGCTTCATAAGCGAGCCACTGGCCTATAGATAGGCGTTGAGATTGCCTCAATAAGAAAGCCCGCAGTGCATAGGCATTGCGGGCTTTGTGCTTTCCGGCCGACCTCTTGCTAAGAGGAGATGGAAGAAAGGATGAGGCTGGCCGGTCGGCGTAAACAGCGCTTATTCGATGCTCAGCGTCACGGCTTTGCTCTGGGGCTCGAGCTTGGCCAGGGTCAGCGTCAGCACGCCATGCTCGAGTTTGGCCTTGCTGTTGGCAGCATCGATTTCATGGCCGAGATCCCAGGTGTATCTGACTTGGCGGGCTGCGCCTTCCACGCTTTCGAGCTTGGCGACAGAGCCTTCCAGCGAGAGTTTGAGCTGCTCGCGTGCCAAGCCTGGCACATCCAGGGTCAGGGTCGTGAATTGGTCGTCGCGGCTGACTTGAACCTGGCGTTGTACGGGGCTTGCAGCGCCCAGGGTTTCCTGCAGAAAGCGTTGCAGGGCCAGGTCGGCGGCGCGAGGGGATACAAAGGTATTACGGCTCATCACAGGGGCGAAGAACATGGTGTTTAACTCCTTTAAACTGCGCGGCTTGCGTTGTTGCCGCTTGATTCATAGGTAGGTGGTGGCAAGCGCATTTCAAGAGGTTTTTTTGATGAATAAATTGCGCCGCGATGTCTTGAAATACCTGCAGTTGCCACTACTATGTGCGCCGTTCGGCATTGCTGGCGCTGCTGTGGCTGCAGCCAAGGCCAAGCTTGCGCAACCCATCAAGCTGGCACTGGTGGAGAGTCTTTCGGGCCCGTTTGCAAACACGGGCGAGGCCGTGTTCCGCAATCTGCTGTGGGCGACCGAGCGGGTGAACGCGCGCGGCGGCGTGTGCCTGGCCGACGGTCCGCATGAACTGGTGATAGAGCGCTATGACAGCAAGGGGCAGAACGAAGAGGCGCTGTCGGCGCTGCGCGAGGCCATAGACAGCGGTGCGCGCATCATCATGCAGGGCAACTCGTCGGCCACAGCGGCGGCGCTTCTCGACGCCATCGACAAGCACAACAGCCGGGACCCTTCGCGCCGTGTGCTGTATCTGAACTATTCGGCCGTGGACCCGGCGCTGACCAACGAGCGCTGCAGCTTCTGGCATTTCCGCTTCGATGCCCATGCCGATATGCGCATGGCTGCGCTGATGGAGGTCATCAAGGACGACCGGGCTGTGCATAGCGCTTATCTGATCGGGCAGGACTACAGCTTTGGCCAGGCCGTGCTGCGCGAAGCAAGGCGCCAGCTTGGCGTGCAACGGCCCGATGTGCGCATCGTGGGCGACGAGTTGCACCCCGTGGGCCGCGTCAAGGACTTTGCGCCCTATGCGGTCAAGATCAAGCAAAGCGGTGCCCAGGCCGTGATCACCGGCAACTGGGGCAATGATCTGATGCTGCTCGTCAAGGCTGCGCGCGAGGCAGGCTATGAAGGGCGTTTCTACACCTTCTACGGCAATGCACTGGGCGCCCCGGCGGCCTTGGGCGATGCAGGCATGGGCAAGGTGCTGGCAGTGGCCGACTGGCTGCCCAATGTGCCCACGGCCGAGAGCCGCGCCTTCTACCAGTCCTTCCGTCAGCGCTTTCCCAGGCCGCAGGACGACTATGTGCATATGCGCATGCAGCTCATGATCGAGGCTCTCGCGCAGAGCCTCGAAAAAGCCGGCAGCACGGACACCGTCGCCGTGGCCCACGCCATGGAGCATGCCAGGGTCCAGATGGCGGGCCGCTCGGGCAGCATGCGGGCGGCAGACCACCAGTTTCAGCAATCGCTGGTGGTCGGCATGATGGAAAAAAGAGGCAGCGCAGGCGTGGACTTCGATGTGGAAGGCTCGGGCTACGGCTTCAAGGTAGTGCGCGAGATTGCTGCGGCCAGGGCAGAGATGCCTGGTCAGTGCCAGATGAAGCGCTTTTGAGTGGCTGGAGAACTATCGAATCAATAGCTGCCAGCGCTTGTTGGAAAAAGCGCTGCAGCTCGAATGAATCTAGTTGCGTGTGGCAGAGACGGTCTGGCTGGCCAGGTAGGCTTCATGCACCTCGCGCCCCAGCTCGATCACCGACAGCGCATAGAACGCCGACCAGTTGTAGCGCGTGATGGCGTAGAAGTTCTCGGTACCCGCGATGTACTCCGTGGGGCCGGAGCTGCCGTTTTTCAGCTCGATCAGTGCCAGCGGACGCTCATAGTTGTCGGCGCCCAGCACCCGCACTTCACGTTCTGCCATCTGCGCGGCAGTGAATGTGGGGTTGATATCGGGTGCGAGCAGGGTTGCCAGATTCTCACCCTGGGCGCGCATGTCCACGGCAAAGGCCGTGGGCAGGCCCGGCTTCCAGCCATGGCCGACGAAGTAGTTGGCGACCGAGCCGATGGCGTCGGTAGCGCTGTTGAACAGGTCTATGCGACCGTCATCGTCAAAGTCGACAGCGTACTTGCCCCAGCTGGTGGGCATGAACTGACCCAGGCCCATGGCGCCGGCATAGCTGCCGCGTAGCGCAAACGG
This sequence comes from Comamonas sp. HJ-2, assembly GCF_053615495.1. Classification (NCBI taxonomy): domain Bacteria; kingdom Pseudomonadati; phylum Pseudomonadota; class Betaproteobacteria; order Burkholderiales; family Comamonadaceae; genus Comamonas; species Comamonas sp. HJ-2. The sequence goes on from NZ_JBSIFD010000010.1 coordinate 213,925, forward strand.
GTCGCTGCCCGTGCGGCTGGCCGTGACCAGCACCTGCTCGAGCTCGCCACGGAAGTAGTCGGTGCGGGCCTGGGCGCGGGGGTGGGATTGCGGAAAGTCCAGTGCCAGGGTGGCCAGAGCATCCATCACGCGAAAGTTGCCCATGTTGCGGCCGTAAATGGTTTCCACGCCGATGATGCCGACGATGATCTCTGCGGGCACGCCGAACTGCTGCTCGGCACGCGCGAGCGCCTGGTGGTTGGCCTGCCAGAACTTCACGCCGGCGCGTATGCGCACGGGGTCGATAAAGCGGCTGCGGTATACCGTCCAGTTCTTCACAAAGGTCTTGCCGGCCGGCGTCATCAGGCGTGTGACCACGGGCAGGTTGCGCGCTTCGCTCAACTGCGCACGCACCCAGTCGACAGGCAGGTCGCGGCGGACTGCGATTTCTTCGGCCAGTTGCATGGCGTCGCCCCGACCGGCATAGGCCACGGCCGTGGCGGCTGCAGCCGTGGCTACGGCAGCCGGTGCTGCCTTGCGGACGGCTTTTTTGGCTGGTGCGGCGATGACGCTCGCAGTCAGCAGGCACAGGGCCAGAGTACTCAGTGTTTTAGCTTTGAGGTGCTTGCTGTTATTGAGGGTGATGATCATGTTTTATTTCTTGAGGGATAGGGCCAGCGTTGCTTCCGGATGGACAGCCAGCGTCGGCGCAAGGACTTCAATTCGGTGGCTTCGGTATTGGAGGATGGCGCATAGCGTAGCCTTTCCATGTCCAGCAGCCAGTCGGATATGGCCGCAGCCAGGGGCGCGGATGCAGATTCCTTGGCCCAGCTCTCCTGCACGCGGCGCGACAGGCTGCGCGTGGAGTCGCTGGCACCGCTCGCCACGCCTGCGCGCTGCAGCCGCAGCCTGGCAGCGTGCATGAGCTGGCTCCAGTCGTCGCGCTGCGGACGTGTGGCGCGGGCCCAGATCAGCCACAGCAGCGCCAGAGCGCTCAAGCTGCCCGCCAGCAGGCGCAGCAGACCCGTCCAGCCTGGCGATTCGAAGCCCAGGCTCTGTAGCAGATTGAGCTGACGGCTTTGCGTGTAGTTGATCACCCACTGGTTCCAGCGGTTGTTGACGGCCTCCCAGACAGCACGCAGCTTCTCCAGAGTGCCGGTATCGACGAAGTTGCCAACGGCGCTGGCAAAGGCACCGGGGGGAGCACTCAGGCGCTGGAACTGGCCGACCCGGCTGGGTGCGACAGCGCCCGTGGGGTCCACACGAACCCAGCCCCGGCCGGCAATCCAGACCTCGGTCCAGGCATGAGCATCGCTGTTGCGCACGGTCCAGTAATTGTCCACGCTGTTGCGGTCGCCGCCCTGGTAGCCGGTCACGATGCGCGCGGGCACTCCCATGCTGCGCATGAGCACGGCAAAGGCGGAGGCGATGTGCTCGCAAAAGCCTTGCTTGCTGTCAAACCAGAAGTCATCGGCGGTATGGTCGCTGTCGACCACGCCGGGCTCCAGTGTGTAGGTGTAGCCGCCGGCTTTCAGGTGCTGCAGGGCGGAGGCGATCAGCCTGTCCGTATCCGCGCCGGCGCCCGGCTGGGCGCGCAATTCGGCCTGCAAATGTTCGCCCAAAGCCCGTGTGCGCGGGTTGCTGCCGGCCGGCAGCTGCAGATAGCGCTTGAGCTCTGGAGTGAGCTGCAGCGGTCCATGACTGAAGTCGAGATGGCTTTGGGCATCGACACGCAGCACATCGGTAATCGGGCGCCAGCTCAGCCACTGGAGGCTGGAGCTCATGCGCAGCCTGCCTACCGAGGCGCCCGGCGGAATCTGCGGTTCGGTCCTGGCGGCATCCAGCAGGGTCAGCCAGCGGCGCTTGCTGGGTTCGATCAGCATCTGGTAGCGAATGGGTTCACCGCTCACGCGCAGCTGAGGCACGGCCATAGCGTCAAGCACAGGGTCGGCTTGCCAGTTGCGGCCATCGAACTGGCTGAGCACGGGGCCGCGAAAGTACAGGGTGTTGGCGGGCGGCTCCTGGCCCCCGGGAGTATCGAAGCGGATCCGCAGGGCCACGCTATCGTCGAGTGCCAGTGCGGCGACTTCGCCCACGCGCATGTTCTCGGACAGGCCCGAGCGGCCGGCCATATCGTCGGCGGGCATGCCCCACAGCGGTGCCATGCGCGGAAAGAACAGAAACAGCGACACCATCACGGGCGCGCCCCACAGCGCGAGCCAGCCCGCAGTGCGCAGAGCCTGTGTCAATGGAGGCTTTCCGGCCGTCATATGGGCGTTGACCAGGGCGGTGAGCAGGCCCGTCAGCCCGAGCACCATGGCCATGGCTGTGGGCAGGGACTGCGAATAGAAAAAGTTGCTGAGCAGTACAAAAAAACCCAGAAAGAACACCACCATGGCATCGCGCCGCGCGCGCAGCTCCAGTGTCTTGAGCGCCAGAAGCATGACGACCAGGGTCACGCCGGCATCGCGGCCCACAATCGTTTTGTGCGTGGCCCAGGTTGCTCCAATGGCGATGGCCAGTACGCCAGCCAGCACCCAGCGGCCGGGCAGGGGGGCGCCGGTCAGTGCCAGGCGTGCGCGCCACAGCAACAGGGCTGCGGCAAAGGCGCTGGTCCACCAAGGTGTGTGCTGAACCTGAGGCAGCATGATCCAGGCGATGACGGCGAGCAGAAACAGCGTGTCCCGTGCATCGCGCGGCAGGGCAGTCAGGCGCTGCAGCCAGTTGCCGCCGGGGGAAGAGGCGGTTGCTTTCATGGACAGGCGGCCAATGCTTCGAGGCAGCGCGTGGTGTGCTGTACACCGCTGGCCGGTGCGATTTCCTGGCCTCCGGGCAGGCGCAGGCCCCAGGTGCGGCCTTGCTGCTGAGCCATCAGCACCCAGGCGGCAAGGCGCGACAACCGCGCCTCATGCTCGGCCAGGCCGGTATGGCGCGCATCGAGCCAGAGACGGTGATGGTGGGCCACGGGCCGGTCGCGGCTGACCAGTTGGTGGCTGCCTGCGGCAAAGGACTGAGCCGCTTTCTTCCACACCACCAGCTTGAGCGGGTCGCCAGTCTGATAGCTGCGCACGCCATCGAATTCTTCACCGTTGCGAACCTGGGCGCTGCTGCGGCCACCGGCTTCGGGGCTGGCGGCTGGCAGCGGCGGGGCATGGGTTTCAGGTGCGGGATAGACCCAGACCAGGGTTTGGGGCCGCCACAGAGCCCAGACGCGAAATGCGCCCAGCGGGTAGCGCGTGAGTATGGAGATGGCGGGCAGCTCCTGCCGGCCGCGGCGCGTGGGCATGAAGCTCAGCTGCACGGAGGTGCTGCCCTGCTCGGGGATATCGACCCAGGTCCAGGCATCAGAGTGATCGGTGTTGTGCCGGGTCTTGTGCAATGCGAGGCCTATGCCCCAGCGACGCGAGCGGCGGGCATTGTGCAGGCTGATATGCATGGGGCAGGGCGCATGGGCAAAGCAGCCGCCCGACGCGTTGCCTTGAGTACCTGCGCCGCTGAGGCTCAACTGCAGACCGCGCAGATTGCCATGGCCCACAACCATGCTGGCGGCCGCGCTGCCTGCCAGCAGGAACGTGAGCAGGTAGCCCAGGTTGAGTTGGTAGTTGATGGCAGCAATCAACAGCACGATCAGCGTGGCCAGCATGGCCCAGCCCGCGCGCGAGGGCAGGATGTAGACATTGCCCTGGGTCAGCGTGAGCTGGTCGCTGCGCGGCAGACGTGCAAACATCCACTCGCGCACCCTGGCGCGGGGCGAGAGCCGCTGGAAGATATTGGAAGTCTCTGGCTGCTCGCCCTTTGATGCCGAGCGCTTCATGCTATGAAATTCATGACGAAATACATCGGCAGCATCAAGATAGCGGTACGGCTTGCATCATGGCGCGCACCTGCTCCACGGCACCACGGCCTGCATGGCCCACGGGAACCAGACGGTGGGCAATCACCTGAGGAAGTATGGCTTGCACATCGTCGGGCGCCACATAGTCGCGGCCTTCCATCAGTGCGATGGTCTTGGCCGCACGCAGCAGCGCGATGCCTGCGCGTGGTGACAGGCCCTGGGCAAACCACTGGCCGTTGCGTGTGGCGGCAATCAGGTCCTGCACATAGTCGAGCAGGGCGTCGCTGGCATGCACGGCCAGAGCAGCAGCCTGCAGTTGCTGCAGCTGCTGCTGGGAGATGACGGGCAGCAGCGCATCGGCAGCGGCGCGGCGGCCGTTGCCCGCGAGCAGCTTGCGCTCGGCATCGCGCGAGGGATAGCCCAGGCTGATGCGCATGAGAAATCGGTCCAGCTGGCTTTCGGGCAACGGGAAGGTGCCCAACTGCTCCAGAGGGTTCTGGGTGGCAATCACAAAGAAGGGGGCGGGCAGGCTGTGGGTCTTGCCTTCGGTCGTGACCTGGCGCTCCTCCATGGCTTCGAGCAGCGCACTCTGGGTCTTGGGGCTGGCACGGTTGATTTCGTCGGCCAGTAATACCTGGGCAAACACCGGCCCGGGGTGGAACACAAAAGCCTCTTGGCCGCGATCGTAGATGGAGACCCCCGTGAGGTCGCTGGGCATGAGATCGGCGGTGAACTGCACACGTGAGAACTGCAGGCCGAAACTGCGTGCCAACGCATGGGCCAGGGTGGTCTTGCCTACACCGGGAACGTCTTCGATCAGCAAGTGACCGCCTGCCAGCAAACAGGCGACACCGTCTCTGACCTGATCCGGCTTGCCCTCCATCACCGTGTTAAGCTGACTCAAAAGCGCATTAATTGTGTTCTGTGCATGCATGGCAGAAACATATCCTAAATAAGCGATAGCGGAGACATGACTGTGGGCAAGACAGGTTATTTCACCCACCGGGATTGCTGGTTGCACGAGATGGGCCCGGGCCACCCTGAATGCCCGGCGCGGCTGGACGCGATAGAAGACAGGCTGCTGGTCAGCGGCGTGGGCGATGCGCTGGAGCGCTGCAATGTGCCGCTGGCATCGTTGGCCGAGATTGAGCTGGCGCATGACCCCATGCATATTGCCGCCCTGCAGGGCCTGACCGACCGGCTGGAGCAGGAGCTGGCAGCTGGCGGGCCCGAGTACAAGCAGCTCGACACCGATACCTCCATCAACCGTCACACCTTCAAGGCCGCACTGCGTGCTGCAGGGGCCACACTGGCTGCTACCGATGCCGTGCTGGCCGGAGAACTGGAAAATGCCTTTTGCAGCGTGCGCCCGCCTGGTCACCATGCCACGCGCAACCAGGCCATGGGTTTTTGCTTTTTCAACAATGTGGCCGTGGGCGTCAAGTATGCGCTGGAGCGCCACCATCTCAAGCGCGTGGCCGTGATCGACTTTGATGTACATCACGGCAACGGCACGGAAGACATCCTGGCCGGTGATCCGCGCGTGCTGATGTGCGGCATCTTTCAGCATCCCTTCTACCCGTTCAGCGGCGACAAGGACCCGGCCTCCAATATGCTCAACGTGCCCGTGGCTGCTTACACAAAAGGCATGGACATTCGAGAGATCATCGAGATGATGTGGATTCCGCGCCTCGAAGCATTCAAGCCCGAGATGATCTTCATCAGCGCCGGCTTTGATGCGCATCGCGAAGACGATATGGGCCAGCTCGGCATGACTGAAAACGACTTTGCCTGGATCACCACTCGCATCAAGGACATCGCACGGCGTTTTTCCAAGAGCCGCATTGTTTCCTGTCTCGAAGGCGGTTACGTAATGGATCCGCTGGCGCGCAGCGTGGAAGCACATCTGCGCGTATTGGCCGATATCTAGTCCGAAAGCAGGGTGACAGCAATGAGCGATTCCTTGGTGCAACTGAGTCAGGACGAGCGCGGCGTGGCACGCATCACGTTGAGCGACGCGCAGCGTTTCAACGCCTTGAGCAGTGAAATGCTCATGGCCCTGCAGTCGGCGCTGGATGCCGTGGCCGAGAACGAACAGGCGCGGGTAGTGGTGCTGGCCGCCCAAGGCAAGGCCTTTTGCGCCGGGCATAACCTCAAGGACATGGCGGCCCATACGGAGCTGGCTTACTACCAGCAGCTGTTTGCCCAGTGCAGCCGCATGATGCTCTCGATTCAGAAGCTGCCCGTTCCCGTCATTGCAAGAGTACAGGGCATCGCAACAGCGGCAGGTTGCCAGTTGGTGGCGCAGTGTGATCTGGCCGTGGCCAGCAGCGAGGCTCGCTTTGCCACCAGCGGCATTCAATACGGCTTGTTCTGCTCCACGCCCAGCGTGCCCCTGGTGCGCAACATGCCGATCAAACAGTCCATGGAAATGCTGCTGACGGGGGAGTTCATCGATGCGCAGACGGCTCTGCACTACGGTCTGCTCAATCGCGTGGTCGAGCCGGAGCGACTCGATGCTGCCGTGGAAGAGCTGGTGTCTGCCATCGTGAGCAAGCCCCGGGTGGCCATCAGAATGGGCAAGGAGCTGGTCTATCGCCAGCGTGAAATGGGCCTGGAGTCGGCTTATCAGCTGGCGGGTCAGACCATGGCTACCAATATGCTGGATGCCGACGCGCAGGAAGGCGCTCAGGCTTTTGCGCAAAAGCGCAGGCCTCGCTGGCGCTAAACCCTGGATTTGCGCTCCCCGGCCTTCGTTGTTGGGCAGGCAGAGCTGCGTGGATGGCGTCGTTCGCAGCGCGGAGTCTTGTGTTTTCGGCCCGTCCATTTGAACGACGAGGCCGCTTTTCGGCAGTGTTACCGTGAGGCCTATCTGGATGCAGGCATGGCACTGATGGACTCAATTCCTAGGTTTTACCCTGATTTGACCCATCTGAGACCCATGATTTCGCAAGGCTTGTGCATAAAATTGAACGGTCGTTCTTTTTTATGCCATTCCACCTGCGAAGGCTGCTGCACAGATCTCCGGGCAGATTGTCCGGAAAATTGTGCAGAGAGTGTTGCGGTGCCGCATAAAATGAATCCAGTTTACGTAAACGTCAATGCAGTAATCATTAAGGAGCCGCAGCAATGAAGGTATTGGTCCCTGTCAAGCGCGTGGTGGACTACAACGTCAAGGTCCGCGTGAAGTCGGACGGCACGGGTGTGGACATCGCCAACGTCAAGATGAGCATGAA